>JADGOS010000052.1 GCA_017882825.1 Demequinaceae bacterium
CTTGACGAGTTTGCCGTCCTTGAAGAAGTTCATCGTGGGGATGGTGGTGATGCCGTAGGCCCGGACTGAATCGATGTTGGCGTCGGCGTCGAGTTTGACCACCTTGAGTCGACCCTCATACACGCTGGCGAGCTCGTCGAGGATCGGCGCGATCGCGCGGCACGGGGCGCACCACGTCGCCCAGAAGTCCACGACGACGGGAATGCTGGACTTCAGGACCTCGGCCTCGAAGGTCGCGTCCGTGACGGTGGTGGGCTTGGTCATCGTGACTCCTCAGTCTTGGTCAGGCTCCGTGTTCCGCGAGGTCGTCGAGGTAGTGCTGGGCGTCGAGCGCCGCGGCGCAGCCCGAGCCCGCGGCGGTAATGGCCTGGCGATACCGGCTGTCGACCAGGTCGCCGCAGGCGAAGACGCCCTCGACGTTGGTCGCCGTCGTCCGGCCCTCGACCACGACGTAGCGAGCGTCGTCCGTCGTGACGACGCCCTTCACGAGCTCGGAGCGCGGGTCGTGACCGATCGCGACGAAGAGGCCGGTCGCCTCGAGCGTAGCCTCGTCGCCCGTCTTGACGTCTCGCACGCGCACTCCCGCAAGCTTGCCGTCCCCGTCGAGCCCGACCACCTCGGAGTTCCACCGGAACACGATCTTGGGGTCAGCCTTTGCCCGATCGGCCATGATCTTCGATGCGCGAAGTTCGTCGCGGCGGTGGACCATTGTCACCGTCCGCGCGAACCGGGTGAGGAAGGTCGCCTCCTCCACCGCGCTGTCCCCGCCGCCCACGACCACGACGTCCTGGTCGCGGAAGAAGAATCCATCGCAGGTGGCGCACCACGAGACGCCCTTGCCCGACAGGCGCTTCTCGTCGTCGATGCCGATCTCGCGGTAGGCCGAGCCCATCGCAAGGATCACGGCCTTGGCGGAGTAGGTTGCGCCGTTTCCAACGGTGACGGTCTTGACCGCTCCCTTGAGGGACAGGGCAGTTGCGTCGTCGAAGAGCACCTCGGCGCCGAACTTCTCGGCCTGCGCCTGGAGCGTCTCCATGAGCTCCGGCCCCTGGACCCCCGCGACGAAGCCGGGGAAGTTTTCCACCTCGGTGGTGTTCATGAGCGCGCCGCCGGCCGTGACGGAACCCGCGACGACGAGCGGGGAGAGGCCCGCGCGCGCGGCGTAGATGGCCGCCGTGTACCCGGCGGGGCCGGATCCCACGATGATGAGGCTTCTGGTGTCGCTCACGCTGCAGTCCTCGCGTTCTGGTCACTGCGTTCTGGTCACTGCGTTCTGAAGTGCCGATGTGCCGGGATGCCGGGGCGCCGGTGGCGCCGCACACGTCCGTAACAGATGCTAGTGGCCTTCTGTTCCCTAGGCTCGGCGACCCTACGGCGCGGGCGTGACCGGGCTTGGGGAGGGCCCGAAGGTGAAGCTCGGGTAGGACTGGGGCGGGGGGTTGTGGAGGTCGAACGTCGGGACGAAGGGCTCCCGGAAGATCCCCACCCCGATGATCACCAGGATGGTCAGCAGGACAGTAAGGGCGATGAGCGTCCACGGGGTGCCGTTGACCTTCGGTCCACGGAGGGCCCGGGCGTGCGCAGCCTCCAGGTACCGGGTGATGCGGATCGACCGGGGGAAGCGACGGTGGAGAAGGTCGAGGATCGCCTCCGCGAGGGTCGGTATCTCCTCGGCCTCCTGCTCCTCAAGGAGGTGCTCAAGCTCCCACTCCTCGATCTCTTCCTGGGTTGCGCCCGCTGGCGGAGCCTCCGCCCCGTAGGCGCCGCCCTCCCGTGCCTCCGCGCCCTCGAGGTCCTCGGGCGCGACCTCCACGACCTCGGGGGCCAGCACCGGGGCGAGCTTTCGAAGTTGGGTGCGGATGGCGGAAAGGGTCGCGCCGTCCGCCGCGCCGAGCGCCGCGAGGAGTTCATCGACGGAGGATGGGAATTGGCCCCGAAGGGCGCGCCTTACCAGGCGGCGTTCGGGCTTTGTGAGGTCGTCGGGAAGAGCGAGCCCCTCGACCTCCTCCCGCGCGTCTTCCTCCCTCGCGGCCCCTAGACCCAGGACCGCGCGTGTGAAGAGGGTGGCGAGCACGCGGGCATCGGCGGCCGTGGCCCCCCGTGCATCCCCCCCGAAGGCGGAAAGCAGGCCCGCTCCGGCGACGATGACGCGCCCTCGACTCGTGACCCCCATCGCTCCGGGAGCGAGCGCCCCGTGGTCAAGGCCCCGGGCACGGGCGGCGTCAAGCGCGTCCGCGGCGCCGCGGATCAGGAGCCGTGCGAGGGAAGCGGTAAGAATCCGCGACTCGAGAATCGCGTGGGCGGTGGGCTCCGGAGGATTCGCGAGCGCGACGTAGGCGCGCCGGTTGGGCGTTGCGTCATCGCCCGCGGCGTCCTCTCCCTCGCCGGGGACATCCGCGATGCCGACGTCGACGATGCGCGCGAGGCGCGGATCCCTGATCCCGCGCGCCCGGGTGAGGACGGCGAGGATGGATTCGGGGTCGCCAGAGTCCGCGACGAGAAGCGTGACCGGCACGTCGAGCCGGGTATCGCGCGCGTCCCACGACGTTGCGCCGGGAACGTGCCATCCGCCGGGCGCGGCGAGCGCGAACCGGTGGGCGATCGTCATGCCAGAAAGCACGCTGGCGCTCCCCCTACTATTCCTGAATGTTGTTGACCGCTATGGTACGCGGAACCCGAGCCTCCGAAGTGGGCCCATGATCACGGTGCGCCACTCGTCGACGCGCAGGAGGACCAATCCCACGCCGTAGATGACCGCCATGAGGGCCCCGATCGCGAGGCACCACCCGGCGGATGCGCCGAAAGCGGGCCAGCGGGAGAGCCCGGCGGGGTCGGGAATGACGCGCAACACGCCCCAGCCCACCGCGGCGGCGGGAAGGACGGCGAGGAACGCGCGAACATGCGTGGAGAGCACCCGTCGCCCGTCGAGGCCGCCCAGGCGCCGTCTGAGTCCACCCAGACGCAGGGCGGTCGCCACGGCGTACGACGTCGCCATACCCGCCCCGATCGCCACGACCCACCAGCGGTATCCGAGGAACACCTGGGCGCCGTACGCGATGAGGATCAGCGTCGCGGTCATGGGGATCTGAATCCAGAACAGCGAGCGGGCGTCCTGGAGGGCGAGGTAGGCCTGCTTGACCAGGATCATCGCCCCGAGCGACACGAGGCCAGCCGAGAGAGCGAGCACGACCCTGGCGATCGAGGCGAGCTCCGCGGCGCTCGCCGTCGGGGCCGTCACGCGAACGGCGAGCGGGGCGAGCACGGCGAGGGCGGCCGTCGCGTAGATGGTGAAGATCCCAATGGTTCGGAGTCCTCGAGAGAGCTCCGCGCGCAGGCCAGCCATATCGTTCGCGGCCCCGAGGCGAGCCATCCCAGTGAAAAGCGCCGTCACGATCGAGACCGTGACGAGCGAGTGGGGAAGCAGGTAGAGCATGAGTGCGTTAGTCAGGGCGGTGTTTCCCGCGACGTCGGGCGCCTGGCCCGCCTGGGCGGCCGCGTGTGTCGCGACTCGGGTGACGAACAGGATGCCCACCTGCTCGAGGAGGACGGCGGCGAGCGCCCATCCGGCCACGCGCTTGATCCCGTCGAGCTCCCCCTTCGGCCCCGACCACTGCCAGCGCCAGCGGTAGCCGCTCTTGATGAGGGGTCCTATGAGAACGAGGGCCTGGGCGACGATACCGAGCGTCGCGACCCCCGCGAGGAGCGCGATCTTGCCCGCGTCCCACGTGCCGACGAGCGCGGTCGGGTCGTCGCCGTTGGAGGGGATCGCGTGCGGGCCGAACAGCACCAGAAACACGATGAGTCCCGCGATCGCGATCACGTTGTTGGCGGCTGGCGCCCACATGAACGGGCCGAATCGCGAGCGGGCGTTGAGGATCTGCCCGAAAAGCGTGTAGACGCCGTAGAAGAACAACTGGGGGATCGTCCACAGAGCGAAGGCGACGGCCAGGGCCCGGAGCTCGGGGGAGAAGCCGTCCGTGTAACTCGCGATCAGCAGCGGCGCCGCCGCGGTGAAGACCAGGGTGACGCCGAGCATGGCCGTGATGCCGAGCGTGACGATGCGGTTGACCGTGTGGTGGCCGCCGGGCCTCGCCATCGCGCGGACCACCTGGGGGACGAGGATGGCGTTGAGCACCCCCGTCGCCAGCAGGGTCAGGAGAACCCCGGGAAGCTTGTTCGCGACGTCGAAGGCGTTCGCGGCTCCGGCGTTGACGCCGATCACGGTGATGAGTAGGGCGTTGCGCACCAGGCCGAGCGCGCGCGATGTTGCCGTTCCCGCCGCCATGATCGCGGTGTTTCGACGCAGGGAGGTGGGGAGGAGGTCCGCGTCTTCGATTGCCGCATCTTCGATCGCCATGTCAGCCATCGCTCCCGAACGGCAGAGGTTCGTCGCCGGGGGTCCCGCGCGTGTCCCGGCGCCCGCGCCGCGCCGTCCGCCAGATGCCGCCGATCAGGAGCAGAAGCGCCGCCCCGCCCATGATGCGCGTGAAGGCCGTGCCCCAGTCGGCGCGGACCCTGACCCGCACGATCGTGTCGGAAGAGAGGCGGTGACCCTCGGCATCGGTGAGGTGGACGAACGCGGCGACATTGGCGCTGGAGACCGCCCTGACGGGGATCAGGACCGCCTCTGACGTGTTCGGTTTGAGGGTCACCGTCGCCTGCCCCGTGGGTCGGAGATTCGGCGACCGGGTTTCCAGGACCACCGTGACCGTGACGTCAACCGCGAGTTCGTTCGTCACGGTGATGGGGACGCTCCCTGAGGTGGAGATGAGGTTGAGGTCGCTGCCGCGGGGAAGGGAAACCTGGTCCAGGACGTTCTGGGCGGTCGCGAGAGCACGGGCGATGGTGTCCGCCCGCGCGGCGGGGTCTCCGCGCCCCTCGAAGGACAGGGAGGACAGGAGCACGGCCGCTGGTGCCGAGTAGACGGCGGCGGGAGCCGACGTCGCCGCAGCGAGGTACCCGAGGTCGCGCAGGCTGTTGGCAACGACGCTGACTTGGGTCGCGGCGATGTCGCCGTCCTCCGACGGGGCTTCAGGGATGACGGCCGGAGCGGGGGATCCCCCGTCGAGAACCGAAGTAAGCGAGACCATCCGGTTCCAGGGACACGCAGCGAGCGCCTCAAGGGCCGGTGAGCGGTGGTCGGCGTCGAGCACCCAGGACGTTCCCGCCGAGGCGACCACGACCTGTCCGTCGTGGTTGGCCATGGCAAGAAGAGCGGACTCCGCAACGACCGTGGCCGGACGGAAGGCCGCCGTCACGTGGGTGCCCGCAAGGGCGAGGGAAAGCGCCGGGTCGGCGGCCACGACGGGAGGAGTTCCCTCGCCGGCGTCGACGAGCGCTGGTGCCACAGGTCCGGGATCCTCGTCGCTCGTCGCCGTGGTCGGCGTTGTCCCTGGCTGGAGGAGGATCGCGACCGCGCCAAACTCTTGGGCGAGAGCCAGCGACTCACGGTCGAGCGAGGGAAGGACGGCGATCCAGGGACGGTCCGCCCCGGGCGCGTCCGCCTTCGCGGACGCATCGAGTGCGGCCGGGAGAATGCCCGAGTCGAGGGCGCGTGCGAGCGAGGCGACGTCCACGTGGCCCGCGGGCAGCGAGTAGACATCGGTGGGTATGGAGACGACGGCGCTGGCCGCCAGGGCGAGCGCCGTCGGATCGACCAGGAGCGATACCTGGGCCGCCGAGGCCGCGCTGAGGACCGCGGAGACTCGCTCCGGCGCGCCCGCGGCCGTCGCGATGATGGCGAGAGGCATGACCGAAGGCGTCATGTCGAGGTAGGTCGCGGTGGTCCGGAACTCCTTGAGAGCGCTCCCGTCGACGTGGACCGCCACCGTGACGCCATAGACCGCCCATGGTTCGGCGCCCAATCCCAGCGCGGAGGGCGGGGCGACGACGGTGGTTGTCACCGTGGTCTGCGCGGCGACCACGCCGGTGCCCAGTGCCAGGCGTCGCGCCACTTCGCGCGTTGGCGGCGCCGACTCGCCCGACTGCCACTCGGCCAGCGAGGCCCGATCCGCGAGAGGGTCCGTGGTCACGCCGACGATCACTTCCACCTTCCCGGCGTCGGATCCCCCGTCGTTCGCGATGGTCACGCCGACCGAGAGGGGCGAATCGGACCCCAGGATCGGGGGACCGTATGTCGTGACATCCGCGCTCAGGTCGCTGGTCGCCGGGGATTCCGCCGCGCCGACGGAGCCCGCCGAAGCTCCCGCGAGAATCACTGCCGCCACGAGGGCGCCCGCAATCCGCCCCACGCGGCGGCCGGCGCTCACAGATCCCCCTCGAGCGCGAGGAGATCCACGGCAACTTCGGCCATCCGACGCTCATTGGGATAGGACAGCCGGTTGGGGAGGTCTCGTAGCGACACCCACTCGGCAACCTCAGCCTCGTGATCGGGATCGTTCTCGGTGGTGATCTCGCCGCTCGTCGTCTCAAGAAGGTAGTGGTGAACAACTTTGTGGATACGCCGGTCCTCGCCGGTGAACCAGTAATCAATGATTCCGAGAGCCAGGACGATCTCGGCGGTTACGCCCGCCTCTTCGGCCACCTCGCGAATCGCCGCGTCTTCGGGGGTCTCGCCCTCTTCGAGATGGCCCTTGGGAAGACACCACTCGAGCTTCCCTTGGCGATTGCGGCGCCCAATGACCGCGGCGCGCGCCTCGCCGTCTTCCACGAAGATGGCGATCCCCCCAGCCGAGGTCTCGTTCGACACCGGGAGCAGGCTTCCCTTGCCGCGCAACTGCCGCCGGACGGGCGGCTTGGCGTCGGCCACGGGTGGCTTCGGCTTCGCGTGAGAGTCGGGTGGTTCGGACGAAAGCATGACTCACTCTAGCCAGCGGGGCGCGCCGGGCCGAGTCATGACCCGCTCTCTGGGATGCTTGGTGGTTGTGGCCACCGGATTCTCCCCGCTTGACGTGCTCCGTCAGCGAGCTGCGGGGCTCTGGACCGCGCTCCCGGCGGACGTCGTCGAACTCGCCTCGGCCTTCGAGCGGGCCGGGCACGAACTCGCGCTGGTGGGGGGCCCGGTGAGGGACGCGTTCCTCGGTCGCCCTAGTGCCGACCTGGACTTTGCGACGTCCGCGTTGCCGGACGATACGGAGGCGCTGCTCCGTTCGTGGGGGGCGAATACCTGGGACATGGGCCGCGAGTTCGGAACCATCGGTGGGCGAAGGGGAGACACGCTCGTCGAGGTCACCACGTATCGCGCCGACTCCTACGGCGACCAGTCGCGCAAGCCGGAGGTCGCCTTCGGGGACAGCCTGGAGAGCGATCTCGCGCGGCGCGACTTCACCGTCAACGCCATGGCCGTGCGGTTGCCCTCCTTGGAGTTTGTCGATCCGTTCGACGGCCTCGCCGACCTCGCAGCTGGGGTCCTGCGGACGCCGATCGAGCCCGAGATCTCCTTTTCGGACGACCCGCTCAGGATGATGCGCGCCGCGCGCTTCGCGTCTCAGCTGGGACTCGAGGTCGAGGCGACCACGCTCGGGGCAATCGAGCGAATGTCGGAAAGGCTCGGGATCGTCTCCGCGGAGCGCGTCAGGGACGAGCTGACCAAACTCCTGCTCGGCGCGGATCCCCGTGGCGGCCTCAAGATCCTGGTGGATTGTGGACTCGCCGATCAGGTCCTCCCGGAGGTTGCCGCGCTCCGGCTCGAGGTGGACGAGCACCATCACCACAAGGACGTCTACCAGCACACGCTCACCGTGATCGATCAGGCGATCGCGCTCGAGACCGGGCCGGAGGGTGCCGTTCCCGGCCCTGACCTCGTGCTGCGTCTCTCGGCCCTGATGCACGATGTCGGCAAGCCCGCGACGCGCAAGTTCGAACCGGGCGGCGTCGTGAGCTTCCACCATCACGAGATCGTCGGAGCCAAGATGGCCGCGAGGCGCCTCAAGGCCCTCCGGTTCGACAAGGTGATCATCCAGGCCGTCGCCCGGCTCACGGAACTCCACTTGCGTTTCCACGGGTACGGTGAGGCCTCCTGGACGGATTCCGCTGTCCGGCGGTATGTGACCGACGCGGGCGAGCAACTCGAGCGCCTTCACCGGCTGACGCGCGCGGACTGCACCACACGGAACCGCCGCAAGGCGGACCAGTTGTCGTTCGCCTACGACGACCTGGAACACCGCATCGCGGAACTCAGGGAGCACGAGGAACTCAAGGCGATTCGCCCGGACCTCGGCGGCGAGCAGATCATGGCGATCCTCGGGATCCCCCCCGGCCGCGTGGTGGGAGAGGCGTACGCGTTCCTCCTGGAGTTGCGGATGGAGGAAGGTCCGCTCGGCGAAGAAGAGGCACGGGGACGACTGCTCGCCTGGTGGGCGCAGCACTCCCGAAGCGGAGCGAAGGGCTAGCGAGAAGCCGCGACGGCCGACGGCGTGACGAGCGCGCGCGGCTCCTTCGGCGTGAGCGCGTAGAGCCCGGCGACGACGAGGTAAGCGACGACCATCCCAGCCATGACCGTACGGGAGTAGCCGGAGTCGGGCAGGACGAGCACGGCGATTCCGGCGGAGGAGAAGAAGGCGACGTTGTACGCGACGTCGTAGAGCGAGAAGGCGCGACCCCTGACGGCGTCCTCCGTGTCGCGCTGCACGATCGTGTCGACGGCGATCTTGCCCCCCTGGACGGCGAAGCTGACGATCACGGCCGCCGAGAGGAGGGCCCATCGCGAGTGCGAGGCCGCCAGAAGCGCCTGCCCGCCCGCTCCCACGACGAGGCACCACACCACCCAACGGTGGCGGGGAACGAGATGCCCGAGCGCGGGGGTGACGATCGCCGCGAGGCCGAACCCGACGGCAGCGAAACCCAAGACGAGTCCGAACGCCCCTAGTCCTCCCTGCGCGTCGCTGGCGCCCGAGAGCAGTTGCCGCGAGATGAGGATCGACGCGACGAACATCAGCCCGTAGAGCAGGCGCTGGGCGGCCATCACGAGGATCGCTTGAGCCGGGGTGACGCGTCGGGCGAGGTAGCGGGCGCCGTCCCTCAGCTCGCGGAGCAGGCCCGACATCTGCTCCCTGACCTTTGTGCCGTCGAGGGTAGCGACCGGCCCGAGCTCGCGGCGCCCGAGGGACGTCGCCGTCCACGACGAGAGCCCGAACACGGCGCCCGATGCGAGCAGGGCCGCCAACGCGCTCTGGGTGTTGCCGAGGCCCGGCGCGAGGAATTCGACCACCACCCCGATTCCCGCGCCAAGCGCGGCGGCGATGGTCCCGAGGGTGGGGAGTATGGCGTTCGCTGCCAGGAGGTCCTCGTCGGCGACGACCCGAGGTATCGCGGCGGCCATCGCGGCCAGGAGAAAGCGGTTGATTGACAAGGTGAGGACGGCCGCCACGTACAGGACTCCCACGGGCCCATGGGTGATCATCAGGTACCCGAGGAAGGCGGCGAGGCCGACGCGCACGAGGTTGCCCACCAGGATGATGCGCTGCCGCTGCCAGCGGTCGATGAGCGGACCGACGAAGGGGCCGACGAGCGTGAAGGGAGCGAGAAGGAGGAAGAAACCGAGGGCGATCGAACCGGCCGTCGCCTGCTTCGTCGGATCGAAGAACAGGAGGGACGCGAGCCCGGCCTGGAACATGCCGTCGCCGAGTTGGGAGATGAGGCGCGTTGCGGCAAACTTCCGGAAGCCAGCACCCCTCATGAGGTGGCGGAGGTCGCGGATCACGGACATGCGACAAGGGTACGGGTGGCGCGCGGGTCGATAACTGAGGTCGTAGGCTGGGCGTCGGTGCGGCCCATCCGTCGGCCATGAAGAAGCGAGGCTGCGATGAGGTTCGGCGAGGCGTTCACGACCTGCATGAGGAAGTACACGGACTTCAACGGCCGCGCGCGGCGGTCGGAGTACTGGTGGTTCTACCTGGCCCTCCGGCTCATCACGCTTCCCTTCGCCATCGCGTTCATGGTTGCGTACGTGATGCTGTTCGTCGGCGCGGACGTCCAGCCCGACGGCACCTTCTCGCTCTCGGGAGGGGACTTCGCCCCCATGGTCGTGACCTTCGCATTGATGATGCTGGTGTCGCTCGCCTTCCTGCTTCCCTCGTACGCCGCCGCCGCGCGGCGCCTCCACGATATGGGTCAGTCGGGATTGTGGCTCCTGCTCGGCCTCGTCGGCCTCAGCATCGTCCCGACCATCATGTGCATCATGGACACGCAGCCAGGGACGAACCAGTGGGGCCCGGACCCCAAGGCCGGCGAGCGCGGCACCTACGGCTACCCAACCGCTTACCCGACCGGCACGCCGGCGTATCCGCCGATCGCGCCGGCCTACCCGCCGAGCACCCCGGCCTATCCGCCGATCACCCCGCCCACCCCCCCGGCGCCGCCGCCCTTCGCCTAGTCTGGCGCCATGAGCGACGTTGCCGCCCTCGCCGCGGCTACCCCGGCGACGCGCGATCGCTACGTCGACTTTCTCCGCGTCGCCTCGCTCGCGGGGGTGATCCTCGGCCACTTCCTCATGGCCGTCGTCGACGACCGGCCGGTGGCGACCGGGGGGCACGCGTTCGTCTTCACGAACATGCTCGCGCTCGCGCCCTGGACCCGCCCCGCCACCTGGTTGCTCCAGGTCATGCCGATCTTCTTCGTCGTGGGAGGGTTCGCCCACGCCACGGCGTGGCGGAGCCTCGCAAAGAGAGGCGGTGGATACGCGGACTTCGCGCGGGCGCGGATTGCGCGGCTCGTGTGGCCCGCGCTCGTGTTCGTCGCGGTCGGGATGATCGCCGGGATCGCCGTGGAGTCCATCCTGGGGACGGGAACCAAGTACTCACCCGTGCTCCAGATCGCGGGCCAACTGCTGTGGTTCATCGGGATCTACCTGATCGCGGCGGGCCTCGCCCCGGCGATGTTGCGGCTTCACGAGCGGTTCGGGTGGCGGACCCTCGCCGCCCTCGTCTTCGCGGTCGCGCTCGTGGATTGGCTGCGGCTCGCTGAGGGAGTCGACGGCGTGAAGTGGCTGAACTTCGCCCTGGTGTGGGTGACGCTCCACCAGCTCGGCTTCTTCTACGCCGACGGGGTGGCCGACCGTCTCGGGGCCCGGCGCCTTGGCCTCGGCCTCGTCGCCGTAGGCGGCGGCGCGGCGGGGCTCCTGATGTGGCTCGGCCCCTACGGCACGGCGATGGTGTCGTACGACGGAGAGAAGCTGTCGAACCTCGCGCCGCCGACGGTGGTCCTGCTCGCGTTCGGGGTCGCGCAGGCCGGCGTCCTGCTACTGTTGCGCGCGCCCGCGCGTCGCCTGCTCGAACGCCCGAAGGTGTGGGGCGCCGTCATCGCTGGAGGGGCGGTCGCCATGACCGCCTTCCTGTGGCACTTCACCGCGCTCATCCTCATGTACATCGGGTGGCACCTGCTCTTCTCCCCGATGCCCGAGCCCACGACGGCCGCATGGTGGTGGACCCGCGTCCCGCAGTTCGTCGTCTTCCTCGCCCTGGTCGGGGGGCTGGTCGCGGCGTTTCGGCGCTTCGATCGGCCGCCGCGCCACTCCCAGGTTGTCGGGCGCTCGTGGTGGCGGGCCACACTCGCTGCGGTGGGGGTCGCGTGCGCGATCGTCGGGATGCTGGGCTTCGCCGTCGTCGGGTTTCGCGGGGTGTTGACGCTGTACACGGCGCGGGTTGCGGGGGTGCCGATGACGGCTACCGCCGCGTTCGTGCTCGTCGTCGCTTCGGCCGCGCTCACTTCGGTCGCGACGCTCACTTCAGGCGACGTGCGGACGCGCCGATCTATGTCCAGCGAGGAAGCTCGGCGATCCTCTCCGTGAGCTTCTTGGCTGCGAGGGGCGGAACCCCCTGGGCGATTATCGCCGCGATGGACCGGGCCATCACGGCCTCGATCGGCCCGTCGGGAAGCGTGAAGGCGCCCTTCGCGTAGCAGGCGGAACAGTAGGTGTCGCTCGGCATTCCGCTGGCCTCGGTGCCGCGGGTGTCGTCGTTCAGCGGCATGCCGCAACTGATGCAACGGGTCATGCCACCTCCTTGAGCCACTTCCGATGCTACGCGAACGGCCCCGCGCGCGTCATGTGACGTTCGAGACAGAGCCGGAGGCCGGGCCCCAACGGGACCCGGCCTCCGTGAGATGCGGCGCGCCTAGCGCTCGACCTCACCCTTGATGAACGCCTCGACGCGCGAGCGGCCGACGGTGTCCTCCATCTGCACGGGCGGGGACTTCATGAAGTACGTCGCTGCGGAGATGATCGGCCCGCCGATGCCGCGGTCCTTGGCGATCTTCACGGCGCGGACTGCGTCGATGATGATTCCGGCCGAGTTCGGGGAGTCCCACACCTCGAGCTTGTACTCAAGGTTGAGGGGAACCTCGCCGAACGCGCGGCCCTCGAGGCGGACGTAGGCCCACTTGCGGTCGTCGAGCCACGGGATGTAGTCGGACGGGCCGATGTGAACGTTCTTCGCGCCCATGTCGTGATCCATGTTCGACGTGACCGACTGGGTCTTCGAGATCTTCTTCGACTCGAGGCGGTCGCGCTCGAGCATGTTCTTGAAGTCCATGTTCCCGCCGACGTTGAGCTGGTACGTGCGGTCCAAGATGACGCCGCGGTCCTCGAACAGGCGAGCCATCACGCGGTGCGTGATGGTTGCGCCCACCTGCGACTTGATGTCGTCGCCGATGATCGCGACTCCGGCGTCCTCGAACTTCTTGGCCCACACGGGGTCGGACGCGATGAAGACGGGCAGGGCGTTGACGAACGCGACCTTCGCGTCGATCGCGCACTGGGCGTAGTACTTGTCCGCCTCTTCCGAACCGACGGGAAGGTAGGAGACGAGCACGTCGGCCTTGGCGTCCTTGAGTGCCTGGACCATGTCCACGGGCGCGGCGTCGGACTCGGTGATGGTCTCGCGGTAGTACTTGCCGAGTCCGTCGAGCGTGTGGCCGCGCTGCACGATGACGTTCGTCTTCGGCACGTCGCAGATCTTGATGGTGTTGTTCTGCGACGCCTTGGTGGCCTCGATGAGTTCCTTGCCCACCTTGAGCGAGTCAACATCGAAGGCAGCAACGACCTCGATGTCGCTGACGTGATAGTCGCCGAACTGGACGTGCATGAGGCCTGGCACGGTGTCGGCGGGCTTCGCGTCCTTGTAGAACTCCAGGCCCTGAATGAACGACGTCGCACAGTTTCCGACGCCGATGATGGCAACGCGCAGGCTGGCCATGTGT
>JADGOS010000129.1 GCA_017882825.1 Demequinaceae bacterium
GGGGTCTACACCTCCAAGAAGGACCTCAAGGGCGAGCGGCTCTTCTATCGCCTGATCGGCGCCAACTCGGCGTCCGAGCAGAACTGGTCCGCCTACCTCCGCAGCGTGCTCGCGTTCTCGACGGTCGGCATCCTCATCGTCTACGCGCTCCAGCGTGTGCAACCGGCGTTGCCATACTCGCTCGGGCTCCCGTCCACGAGCCCGCACCTCGCCTTCAACACGGCGATCTCCTTCGTGACCAACACGAACTGGCAGTCCTATTCGCCCGAACCCACCCTGGGCTACACGGTGCAAGCGACAGGCCTGGCCGTCCAGAACTTCGTATCGGCAGCCGTCGGCATGGCGGTGGCCGTCGCCCTCGTGCGCGGGTTCGCCTACCGGCGCTCGGGCACCATCGGCAACTTCTGGGTCGACCTGACCCGGGGCGTCGTCCGGATCCTCCTTCCGATCGCCGTTGTCGGCGCGATCATCCTGATCGTGGGCGGCGTCATTCAGAACTTCGCCGGCTTCCAGGACGTGCACACGTTAGCGAACGGTATGCAGCACCTGCCGGGCGGTCCCGTCGCTTCTCAAGAGGTGATCAAGGAACTCGGCACCAACGGCGGTGGCTTCTTCAACGCCAACTCGGCCCACCCCTTCGAGAATCCCGCGCCGTGGACGAGCATGTTCGAGGTTGTGCTCATGCTCGCCATTCCCTTCAGCCTGCCGCGCACCTTCGGCAAGATGGTCGGCGATCACCGGCAGGGGTACGCGATCCTCGCGACCATGGGGACGCTCTTCCTCGCCTCCGTCTCGCTGATGACCTGGTTCGAGCTGCACGCCAGAGGAACCGCCATGGCGCTCGCCGGCGGGGCCATGGAGGGCAAGGAGGATCGATTCGGGATTCTCGGCACGACCATCTTTGACACGACGAGCACCCTCACGTCGACGGGCGCGGTCGCCGCGATGCACGACAGCTTCACCTCACTCGGCGGCGGCATGGCGATGATCAACATGATGCTCGGCGAGGTCGCCCCCGGTGGCGTGGGCTCCGGACTCTACGGGATGCTCATCATCGCCGTGATTGCGGTGTTCATCGCGGGCCTCATGGTGGGCCGTACCCCGGAGTACCTGGGGAAGAGGCTCGGAGGCCGCGAGATCAAACTCGCGAGTCTCTACCTTCTGACGACGCCGACGCTGGTCCTACTCGGCACGTCGCTCTCCTTCGCGATTCCCGCCATTCGACGCGGCACCGAATCCGTCTCGATCTGGAACCCGGGAATCCACGGCTTCAGCGAGGTGCTCTACGCCTTCACGTCGGCGGCGAACAACAACGGCTCCGCGTTCGCCGGACTCACGGCCAACACCCCGTGGTTCAACACCGCCCTTGGCGTGGTGATGCTCCTCGGCCGGTTCCTGCCGATCGTGTTCGTCCTCGCCCTCGCAGGCTCGCTTGCGAGCCAAGACAAGATACCGGTGACCGCTGGAACGATGCCGACCCACCGGCCCCAGTTCGTTGGACTCATGCTTGGCACCGTCATCATCGTCTCCGCACTGACCTATTTCCCCGTACTCGCGCTGGGTCCCCTGGCGGAAGGGTTGCACTAGACCATGACGACCGTTACTCACACCACTTCCATCTCGAGTGCCTTCTCCATGAGGCAGCTCGTCGCGGCCCTCCCGCAGGCTTTCCGCAAACTCGATCCGCGCCTCATGTGGCGCAACCCCGTGATGTTCGTGGTCGAGGTGGGCGCCGCACTCACAACGGCTTTCGCGATCGCGGAGCGGTTCGTCGCACCCGGCACGTCAAACGAGGCGCTGGCTCCCACGTTCACGGGGGGCATCGCCGCGTGGCTGTGGGCGACCGTCCTCTTCGCGACGCTGGCTGAGGCCGTAGCGGAAGGCCGCGGCAAGGCCCAGGCCCAGAGCTTGCGTCGCACTCGGACGAGCACGCCGGCACACCGGGTGTCCGGTTACGTCGCGACGACGGATCCCGCAGCCGAGGGCGCCAAGACCACGGAGATTTCCTCGTCCGACCTCATCCTGGGCGACGTCGTCGTGGTGACGGCGGGCGAGGTGATCCCGGGCGACGGCGACGTGATCTGGGGCATTGCGACCGTCGACGAGTCGGCGATCACCGGCGAGTCCGCGCCGGTCATTCGGGAGCACGGTGGCGACCGGAGCGCAGTCACGGGCGGCACGCGTGTGCTCAGTGACCGCATCGTCGTTCGAGTGACGAGCAAGCCAGGCGAAACCTTCATCGACCGGATGATCCGCCTGGTCGAGGGCGCGTCCCGCCAGAAGACCCCGAACGAAATCGCCCTGACCATTCTGCTGGCCTTCCTGACCCTGATCTTCGTGGTGGTTGTCGTCACCCTCAATCCGATGTCGGCCTACGCAGGCGGTTCGACGAGCGTCCCCGTACTCATCGCCCTACTCGTGTGCCTCATCCCCACGACCATCGGCGCGCTCCTCAGCGCCATCGGTATCGCCGGGATGGATCGCCTCGTCCAACGAAACGTCTTGGCGATGTCGGGCCGGGCGGTCGAAGCAGCTGGCGACGTCACCACGCTGCTCCTCGACAAGACGGGAACCATCACCTATGGAAACCGCCGCGCGACGGAGTTCATCCCCGTCGGCGGCACATCGCTCAAGGAACTCGTCGAGGCGGCGAGCCTCGCGTCGTCGGGCGACCCCACTCCGGAGGGGACGTCGATCGTCGACCTCGCACGCGAACTCGGCCAGGACGCCAAGCCCGTGAAGAACGCCACTCTCGTGCCCTTCACGGCTCAGACCAGAATGAGTGGCCTCGATCTTCCCGGCGGGGCGGAGCTTCGCAAGGGCGCAGGTTCGATGGTCGCCGCGTGGGTGGGAACCATTCCGGCGGCTACCGAGCGCGAACTTGATCAAGCGGAGACGCGGATCGCCGAGTCGGGAGGCACCCCGCTCGTAGTCGCCGCGCGCGATGCGAAGGGGAAGGCGCGAGTACTCGGCGTCATCCACCTCAAAGACATCGTCAAGGAAGGCCTTCGCGAGCGGTTCGCGGAACTCCGGGCGATGGGCATTCGCACCGTCATGATCACCGGCGACAACCCGCTGACCGCTCGCGCGATTGCGGAAGAGGCGGGAGTCGACGACTTCCTCGCGGAGGCGACACCGGAAGACAAGATGGCTCTCATCAAGAAGGAGCAGGCCGGCGGCCGCCTCGTCGCCATGACGGGCGATGGCACGAACGATGCGCCCGCGCTCGCCCAGGCTGACGTCGGTGTCGCGATGAACACGGGAACGTCGGCCGCGAAGGAGGCTGGCAACATGGTCGACCTCGACTCCAACCCGACCAAGCTCATCGACATCGTGCGCATCGGCAAGCAACTCCTCATCACCCGCGGAGCGCTCACGACGTTCTCCGTCGCGAACGATGTCGCGAAGTACTTCGCGATCATCCCGGCAATATTCGGAGGGATGTTCCCCGGGCTCGTCGTGCTCAACGTGATGCGCCTGCATTCCCCGGCGTCGGCGATCATGTCCGCCGTCATCTTCAACGCGCTGGTCATCGTCGCACTCATTCCGCTCTCGCTCCGCGGCGTCACCTACCGGGCGGTCTCCGCGAGCCGAATGCTCAATCGCAACCTCGTGATCTACGGGCTCGGCGGCATTGTCGCCCCGTTCGTGTTCATTAAGTTGATCGACCTCATCGTGACCCTCATTCCCGGCTTCTAAGGAGCGCACGTCTCATGTCCCTCAATCGCGGAACTCCTCGCCAGACGTGGACGGCCATTCGTTCGATGGCGATCTTGACGGTCGTCCTCGGTATGGTCTACCCGCTGGCGATCACCGTCATCGGCCAGGTTGCCTTCCCCGCCAAGGCGAATGGCTCCCTCCTCAGCGTCAAAGGAGCGGTGGTCGGCTCGAGCCTCATCGGGCAGTCGTTCACCGACGCTCAAGGCAACGCGCTGCCGGAGTGGTTCCAGTCTCGACCGTCGGCGGCCGGCGCAGGATACGACTCGGCCGCATCGAGCGGGTCGAACTACGGTCCGGAAAACGTCGACCTGATCGCAGCGATACAGGCGCGTCAGGCAGCCATCTCGGCGCTCGACGGGGTGCCCGTCAGCGCGATCCCGGCCGACGCGGTGACCGCGTCCGGGTCCGGCCTTGACCCGGACATTAGCCCCGCCTACGCGTTGCTCCAGGTGGCCCGCGTCGCCGAGGCC
>JADGOS010000130.1 GCA_017882825.1 Demequinaceae bacterium
GTAGCAGTCCTTCGCGGGCGTCGGGACGGTCGCGGAACTCGAGTAGGGCGCCGTGTCGTTCGGGCATGCCGCTGCTGTTCGATCAGACGAGTAGTCGACGTCGATCGCGGAACCCGAGTCCGTGAGGATGCGCACGATTCGTCGACGCATCAATTGAGAGTCCTGTGCCCCGGGGTCGACCCGGTTGCGCATCTCGGCGCCGATGAACTCCGTGCGGTAGGTGGTCGCCGTCGACGCGTCGACGCCCGTGTACTTGGTGTAGACGGAGTCCAGCCAGAGCGACCTGGTCCCGCCGTCGCTGACGGGTGGGAAGTTGGCGACCAGGACCGTCTGGGAAACGAGGCTGTCGGCTCCCGAGTACATCTCGATGCCAGCGATGCGGCGTGTGTGGAAGAACGCGGGCGACGACTGCGCCGACGTGCACGTCCCAGTACAGATGAGGTCGACGGGCACGTCCGGGTACGACGTGGCGTGCGCGAGATCCATCGCAGGACACGCCGTTGCCGGCTGGCCCAGGTAGTCGTTGAGGGATGCGTCCTCGATGCATCGCGCACGGGTCGGGAACTTGATGGTCGCCCCGGTCGCTCCGAGAGCGGCCGTCAGGCTCGTGAACGTGCGCCCGTAGGTGATGGCGTCGGGAGTGATCTCGGATGTGTAGGCCGTGGATTTGGCAGGGTCGCCCGAGACCGCATACGAATTTGAGATCTTCGTGTAGGTGTAGATAGTGGCGACCTGAGTGGGATCGACTCCCACGTCGAGCATCCAGCGGTAGCCCTGAGTGCACGGCGTCCCCACCCCGGAGCAGGGCTCGCTCGCGTCGTCGCCGAAGACCGGCACCGTCGCGACGGAGTTGGTCACGACTGCGGGCGAGGCGCCGGGGACCGTACCGTAGCCGAAGTAGAACACCGAGCCGTCGGGCGTCTCAACCTTGAAGTACTCGCCGTCGTTGTCGCCATTCGTGGCCGAGCCCGCAGTCCCAAAGAAGCGGGAGACCCGCCAGTTCGGCACGCCGTCGACGAGGTACCCGACGACGTTCGTGCCGTGGTTCGCGCCGTCCCAGATCAGGTTCGCCGTCTGGCCGTTGAGGTTGATGACGTATGCCGCCTCCTCCGGCTTGGAGGCGTACGGGGACTGCCAGCACAGGTCGCCGGTCTTGTCGTTCGCCCGATCGAACTTGCAGGCGAGGTACTGGCGCTCGATGTAGGGGATGTTGATGTCCCATCCGTCGCCGATGGTGCTGCCCTGTCCGTTGGACGCGATGTTGTGGCCATCCACCGTGGCCGAGTTGTAGGCGAGCGCGAGGGACGGGGCCGTGCCCAGCGCGACCTGCGGCGCCGAAATCGGAATCGAGTAGCTCATCGATCCGGACTGCTCCCCCACGGACCAGCTGCCCGTCATCCCCAGGTCGGTCGCGGCGAACGTTCCTGCCGGACCGTTGGCCTTGGACACCGCGGCGACGATTGTGCCGCCGTTGATGACCATGTGCACGCCCTGCGCCGCCGCAAACTCCGTCAGGAGCGCGGTGGAATCGGGGTTCAGGCGCCCGGTCCGCGCGTTGCCGATCCCGGTGCCCTCGGCCGAGACGCCGTCGCCATCCACGGGCACGATTCCCGTGAGGACGCCACCGGCATTGTCGGTGGGAAGCGCGACGCCCTGCGCGCACGAGGCGTTCTCCGGCGTGGTGAGCGCGCACGACGGGAACGCCATGAGGGTGAGCCGATCGCCCAGCCCGCCCGCGCCGTCGGTCACCATGCCGGCGGTGTCGAGCGAGACGTTCATCCATCCGGCCCCGCCGGGCGATTCGCTCGAACGATCGAAGTTCAGGGCGAACACCGCCCCGCCGAGCGCGTCTGGGCCAACGGTGAGGGTGGTCACGTCGACCTGGTCGCCGTCGGCGACCCGCGGGAACTCGGTGTCAAGCAGGTCCCAGCGCCCCCCCGCTCCGAGACCTCCGGCCTGCTTGCCGCTCGGGCCGAGCGCGAGCGCGCCCACCACATCCGGCAGGCTCGGCGCGGTCGCCGAGGGCGCCCACTGGCTGTCGTCGGCGGCGCCGCCGCCGACGGTCACGGTGACGGACTCGGGGAGGATCGGCTCGGTCGGCGTAGGAGCCTCGACCACTTGTGAGTCCCCGATGGGCTCGAGCACCACTGGCGCCACGGGAACGGGGTCCACGGCTGCCGACTCCGAATCGGTTGCCTCCGAGCCTGGCGCCGCCGCGACCGGCCCAAGGTCCGCCGGGGCTGGCGCCAAGGCGGGGGCGGAAGGGCTCGGCGACGGGGAAGGCGACGGCGACGGCTCGGCGTTCGCCGCGCCCGCGCTCGTCAGCAGGACCGCGAGGGTCGAGACCCAAACCACCACCTGGTGGAGGAGCGGGCGCCGCACCGAACGCCTTCCAGAACGACTCCGCACGCTCATCGTCGTCATGACCGTCCCCCGAGTCCTCAGCCTCAACATGTCGTGCTCGATCCACTCGGAGTACCGGAGGTCGTGTCGCAGCCCGCGGGGATGTCGGGGGCGGCGCCGGGTGGTGCCACAGTGAGGATCCCTGTCGTGAGGGCACCGGTCGAACTCTGCGCCTTGTCCTGGGACCGGACCTCGATCTTGTACTCGTTGCCCGCAAGGAGCGCGGCGTCCAGCACCGGGTCATTCCCTGCGGCGGAACTACGGAAGTACGAACGCTGCCCGCTCGTGACCCACGACCCGTACATGTCGTTCCTCACGAGTACCCACTCGGTCTCGTGGACCCTGCGACGGTAGAGCGAGAACACGGCCCGCACCTGTCCGCCGTCCGGGTCGGAAACGACCGCGCTGAACGCCGGTCGCGGATCGCCGACCGTCTTTAGGCCGCGTCTTGACGTTTGTGACTACCGTTTCGCCGGTTTTACGACGCGCGTGCCGTCCGAGTTCGTGATGATCTGCGAGCCGTCCGGATTGTTTTGAATTGATGATCCATCGGTGTTCCGAGTGATTTTCGTGCCGTCGCGCCGGGTTTCAACCGAGGACTTGTCGTCGTTCGTGATTATCGTCGTGCCGTCGGGGCGCGTTTCAACCGAAGACTTGTCGTCATTTGTGATTATCTTCGTGCCGTCCGGACGTGTCTCGACCGAAGACTTGTCGCTGTTCGTGACGATCTTCGTGCCGTCTCGACGCGTCTCGACCGAAGAGCCGTTGACATTTCTAATGATCTTTGTGCCGTCTCGACGAGTTTCAACCGACGACTTGTCGGGGTTCGTAATGATCCTCGTGCCGTCGCGGCGTCCTTCAATCGACGAGTTGTCCGGATTCGTGATGATCTTCGTGCCGTCCGCGCGTGTCTCGACAGAAGAGCCATCGGGATTCTTTATTATGTCGGCCGCGGCGAGATTAGGTAGTCCGAAGAGGAGACTCGCGCCCAGCACGATCGATCGACTCGCCGACGCCCATTTTTCCCGATCGCGCATATCTGTTTTCCTGAGAATTGTATGGTTTACCGATAGTACAGACTTCAAAATCCTCATTGATGTGGATCAAAAAGGTGCAGCGCGAGAGCGACAGGCATCGCGAGTGTGGTTGGCCGGCGGTTTGATCGGAGGCGGTGGCCAACCCGTCGGCGGAAAAGACGACTCGTCGTCGTATTGTCGCGAGACGGTGTCTTGGCCTAGAGACGCGCCGGATCGCGAGGTGCCGGCCACTGGCAGGCCGTCAGTGCGGCGGTCGGATTGGCCGCTGCCGGTAGATCGACACCCACTCGGCGTTTTGCTTCATCGCCTCCATCCCGAGTTCGCAATAGAGCGCCTGGGCGAGCGTCCTTGTCTTGTCGTCGAGTTTCGGTGGCAGCAGGTCGCAAGCCCGGCCGAACAGCATGCGCATGCGGTCGTACCGACGCCGCGCCTGGCATCAATACCAAGGTGGGCGAGAGCAGCAGCAGGTTGGACCAAGCCCTGATGGTCTGGGCGAGACGGCTGGAACGGTAGCCTTGCCGCTCGAACTAGGCGAACTGGCCCTGCATACACAAGCGTCGGGCGAAGGCGTGAGCTTCCGGCGCAATCCTGCCGGGCTCGCCGAGCGCCAACGGCATGAGCGTGAACAGGCGTCCAAAGATGACCCCTTCACCGCGAAATGTATCAATAGCTTAACGTGCCAATCGGCGTCCAGACCCTGCGCCATTAACACGTCGAAGGC
>JADGOS010000131.1 GCA_017882825.1 Demequinaceae bacterium
CGTCGTGCGCGCGGCCATCGTCGGATCGATCCTGTCGAACGTCCTTCTCGTGCTCGGCCTCGCCTTCGTCTTCGGTGGCCTCCGGCACGGTCGGCAGCGCTTCTCGACGGATCGGTCGCGGACCCTTGCGCTCATGCTCCTGCTCGCGGTGTTCGCCCTCGCGATTCCGTCTCTGACGTTCGCGCTTCACACACCGACCGCGGTCCACGAGGAAGCCCTGTCTCAGGTCACGGCAATCGTGCTTCTCGCCCTCTTCGCCCTCTCCCTTCCCGCGGCCCTCGCCACGGGGTCCAACGAGGAGGCCAAGCGCCAGAAGCACGCCGCCGCAGAGGCGGAAAGCGTCGACCACTGGCCCTTGTGGGTGGCCCTCGGGGTGCTCGCGGCGGCCGCCGTCGCCGCCGCGTTCGTATCCGACTGGTTCGTCGCGGCCCTCACCCCCGCGATGGACGCCGCTCACATCTCCGCCACCTTTGCGGGCCTCGTCATCGTTGCCATCGCGAGCAACGCCGTGGAGAACGTCGTCGGGATCCAACTCGCGCTGAGGAACAAGGCCGACTACGCGCTCGCCGTGATCCTCCAGTCCCCGCTCCAGGTGGCGCTCGTCGTCGCGCCCGCCCTGGTTCTCGCCGCCCCTCTGGTCGGGGCGAGCTTCACGCTGGTCCTCTCGCCCCTGCTTCTCGCCGCGCTACTGATCTCCGTCATCGTCGCGTTCGTCGTCGTCTTCGACGGCGAGTCGACGTGGTTCGAAGGAGCGGCGCTCGTCGCGCTCTACGTGCTCCTCGCCGCAGGGGTCTGGTGGGGGTAGTCGCGTCGTTCCGCGGGAATATTGTTGATACGTCAACATGTTGACAGTAGTGAGGGCCGCGCCACACGGGCGGGTTCGTGACGAGGAGGCCGACGTGACTGATACATCCGATCTGACCATCGCGGTGATCGTGGGGTCGACGCGTCCCGGCCGCCGGGGAGCGGCGGTCGCCGACTGGGTCGTCGAGCGCGCCGCGGCCAGGGGAGCGACGTACGAACTCGTGGACCTCGCGGATCACCCGCTGCCGTTCCTTGACGAGGTCAATTCGCCGTCGAAGCACCAGTACCAGCACCCGCACACGATCGCGTGGGCGGAGACCATCGCGCGGTTTGATGGCTTCGTCTTCGTGAGCCCCGAGTACAACCACTCCACGAGCGCCGTACTCAAGAACGCACTGGACTGCCTCTACCTCGAGTGGAACGACAAGGCGGCCGGGATCGTCACCTACGGGATGACGGGGGGCCACCGCGCCGCCGAGGCCCTGCGCACCGTCCTGTCCGAACTGCAGGTCGCCACCGTCCAACGCCAGGTGGGGCTCTCGCTCGTCACGGACTTCGAGAACTTCAGCGAACTGCGGCCCTCGGGACCCCAGGTTGCGTTGCTCGACGGCCTCTTCGGCCAACTCGAGTCGTGGGCCGGGGCCCTCAAGACGGTCCGCGCCGGAGCGCCGATAACCTCCTAGCGCGGGTTCGGCGCGCGGACTTGTGCGGGTGCGACGCGCGGTCAGCGGGCCGCCGGACGCCGCCTAGGCTCGTCCTATGCGTGTTCGCCGCAAGGTCCTACGGACCCCTCTTGCTGGGCTCACCCCGGTCTTCCACCGCATCCGGGAGGCCGCCGGAGTCCATGAGGGCTACGCGCCCGACGTCTACTTCGAGGCGGAGCACGGGGGCGTGGCTTCCGAGCCGCCCCACATCACGGCGAGTCGGCTCGACCGGACCTCCCTTCCCCTCGTCACGATCGATCCCGAGGGATCACGCGACCTGGATCAGGCGCTGCTGATCGAGCGCAGGAGCGACGGACATCGGGTCTACTACGCGATCGCGGACGTCGCCGCGCACGTCGTCCCGGGCGGCCCGCTGGATCGCGACACCCACGCGCGGGTGGAGACCGTCTACTGTCCCGACCGTCGGGTCGGCCTCCACCCACCCGTCATGTCGGAGGGGTACGCATCCCTCCTGCCGGGCCAGCCCACCAAGGCCGCGCTCTGGACCATCGAACTGGACGCCAAGGGGGAGATCCGCGACATCGGCATCGCGCGAGCCTTGGTCTCCTCCCGCCGCCAGTACTCATACGAGGAACTCTCGCGCGCCCCCCACGAAGACGCCCGCGCGCTCCTTGGACTCATGCGGGAGGTCGGGGATCGCCGGCGCGCGCTCGCTCGGGGGCGGGGCGGAGTCACCCTGCCCAAGCCGGAGCAGGAGTTTGTCGTCTCCGACGGCGGCGTCTCCCTTTCCTTCAGGGCCGCGGCCCCTGTCGAGGACGACAACGCGCAGATCAGCCTTCTCACGGGGGAGGCGGCGGCACGACTGATGCTCGCGGGCGGGATGGGGATTCTCCGCACGATGCCCCCCGCCGACGAGCGATCGGTCGCGCGGCTCCGGAACCAAGCGCGCGCGCTCGGGATCTCCTGGGGTGCGGCTGAAACCTACGCGGACTGCCTGGCCCACCTGGACCTCGCGACCCCCGCCGCGGCGGCCTTCCTTTCCGAGGCGACGACCCTCTTCCGCGGCGCGCGCTGGGAGTCCTTCGACGACTCCGACCCGAGCCTTCCGCGTCCGACCTCGCTCACGCACGGGGCGCTCGGCGTGCCGTACGCGCACGTTACGGCGCCGCTCCGCCGCCTCGCGGACCGGTACGCGACCGAGATCTGCCTCGCCCACGCGGGCGGAGTCCCCGTGCCCGCGTGGGTCAAGCCCGCCCTCGCCCAGATCGGCGACGAGATGGAACACGGAACCCGCATCGCGCGGTCCGTGGATCGCGACTGCATTTCCGCCGTGGAGTCCGCGGTCCTCGCGCCGTACGTCGGGCAGGACTTCCAGGGCGTCGGCCTTGACGATCGGACCGTTCAGCTTGCGGAGCCCGCCGTGGTCGCGCGCTGCGAGGGCGGAGTCGAGGCGGGCAAGGATCAGACGGTGCGCCTAGTGAGCGCCGACGCGGACCGCGGACCGGTCTTCGCCGTCGAGGCCGGGGGCGGCGCGTGACCGACGAACCGCTGAGGTCCAGCACCGAACGCTGGGACCGAAAGTACTCCGAGCGCGGGGCCCTCTGGAGTGGGCACGCCAACCCCGTGCTTCGTGAGGTCGCGGCGCAGCTCGAACCCAGAACCGCGCTCGAACCCTGCACCGCGCTCGACGTCGGCTGCGGAGAGGGCGGCGACGCCGTCTGGCTCGCCGAACGGGGCTGGACCGTCGTGGGGATCGATCTGTCCGCCATCGCCCTGGGGCGCGCAGCGGCCGCTGCGGCCGAGCGGGGAGTGGGGGAGCGGTGCACCTGGGTCGCGGGGGACGTCACGCAGGAGGTTGTCAGGCGGGGGCTCCTCACACAGGGCATCGTCCCCTCCGGCGTCGGCTTCGACCTGGTGACCAGCCACTACCTCCACGAGCCCCCGGAGGTGCGTGCCGCGGCATGGCTCGCCGAGGCAGACCTGACGGCCCCGGGCGGCGTCCTCCTCATCGTCGGCCACCACCCTCTGGACGAGGCCCCCACGGGCCGCGGGCCGCGGGATCCCTCCGTGTTGTTCACCCCCGACGAGGTGGCCGAGGCGCTCGCAGCCGTCCGCGGGCTCGAGATTGAGACGAGCGAGATGCGCGAACGCCTGGCGGAAGGCCCCGACGGGCCGATCACGCGCAGGGACACCGTCGTCATCGCCCGCCGGGTGGGTGACGCCAGGCCCCAAGTGAACCTTGGGTGAACGCCCATCGTCGTCGCGAGGTGGAGACGTAATCTTGTCAGCATGACCGCAATGACTCCCACCGTCCTCTTCGTGTGCGTCCACAACGCCGGCCGCTCGCAGATGGCCGCCGGCTGGCTCGGGGCCCTCGGGTCGGGGCGCGTCCGGGTCCTGTCCGCGGGATCCATGCCCGCCAACCAGATCAACCCGATCGCCGTTGAGGCCATGGCAGAGGTGGGGATCGACATCGCCTCGAACCAGCCGAAGGTGCTGACGGATGGCGCGGTGCAGGAATCGGACGTTGTCATCACCATGGGTTGCGGGGACGCGTGCCCGTTCTACCCCGGCAAGCGCTATGAGGACTGGAAGCTCGATGACCCCGCAGGCCAGGGGATCGAGGCGGTGCGCCCC
>JADGOS010000001.1 GCA_017882825.1 Demequinaceae bacterium
CGGCCAACACTCCGCGAAACACCCTTGTCATACGCACGCAACCGTGAGAACCTAGGAAGTCGAGGCGTGCGAGCAATGCTCCCGCCTCTCCCTCGACGGCGAGAATACCCCCTCAGACCCTGCCATCTAGGAGCGACCTATGGAGTGGCGCGACCGTGCCGCCTGCCTGGACGTTGACGACCCCGAACTCTTCTTCCCGGTCGGCAACACAGGCCCCGCGCTCAACCTCATTGAGCGCGCCAAAACGGTGTGCAACGGGTGCTCCGTGCGCGAGGTCTGCCTGTCGTGGGCCATGGAGCACAACCAGGATTCCGGCGTCTGGGGCGGCCTGTCCGAGGATGAGCGCCGTTCCCTCAAGCGCCGCGCCGCCCGCGCGCGCCGCGCCGCGAAGTAGTGGAGCAGGCGCAGGGGCTTCGCTAGCGCAGTAGTCTTCGCTAGCGCAGTGGCTCCACCGTCACCCGTACCTCCACCTCGCTTCCGCCGTCCACCGCGCGCCACTCAAGCGAGCCCCCCAACTCGTTCTCGACGAGGGTCGTCACGATCTGCGAACCCAGGCCCGTCGGCTTGGTTGCGATTCCGACCCCGTCGTCGGCGATGACGAACCGCAGGTGAGCTCCGTCCCGGTCGGCGCGAATCCATATGGTGCCCGACTCGCGGCCCACGAAGCCGTGCTCGACGGCGTTTGTCACGAGTTCCGTCACGACGAGCGCGAGAGACGAGGCCGACGGCGCTGCAATCAGGCCGAAGTCCCCCTCCCTCACGAACTTGACGCGGACGTCGGGGGATGAGGCCACGTCGGCGACCATCCGGACGCTCCTCGTGACGAGATCATCGAAGTTCACCAGTTCATCGAGGGTCCCCGAGAGCGTCTCGTGCACGAGCGCGATCGTCGACACCCGGCGCATCGCCTCCGCGAGCGCTTCCTTGGCCTCGGGCGCCTCCACGCGGCGGCTCTGGAGGCGCAGGAGAGCCGCGACGGTCTGCAGGTTGTTCTTCACCCGGTGATGGATCTCCCGGATCGTCGCATCCTTGGTGATCAACTCGCGCTCGCGCCGGCGCAATTCGGAGACGTCGCGGCAGAGGAGCAGAGCCCCCGTGCGCGCCCCGTTCTCCGTGACGGGGATCGCTCGCATCGACAGGCAGCCCCCGTTGGCCTCGAGGTCCGTGCGCCACGGCGCCCGCCCCATGACCACCATGGCGAGGTTCTCGTCGATGGTGCCCTCTTCGGCGACAACCTCGCTGGTGACCCTCGGCAGGGAGCGTCCCACCAACGTCCCCGTTACCCCGAGTCGGTGGAAGCAGGAGAGCGCGTTGGGGCTCGCGTAGGTCACGTGACCACGCTCGTCGAGCCGCATCATGCCGTCCCCGACTCGGGGGGCACCGCGGCGAGGGCCGACACCGACCGCGGGGGTAGGGAATTCCCCGCGAACGATCATGTGGAGGAGGTCGTCGGCCGCGCCCTTGTAGTTGAGTTCGAGCCGGCTGGAGGAGCGGGACGCGGCCTGCGACACTTCCCGCGTGAGCACGGCAATGGGTTCACCGTTCATCACCACGGGGAGAGCATCTTCGCGCACGGCATAGGACTCGTCCCAGCGTGGCTCCCGAGTGGCAACGAGCGCCATCTGCGAGACCGCTCGCTCGAGGGAGGCGACCCTGCCAGCCGGGGCGAATGAGCCGACGACGTCGTCCTGGTGGACCGTTGGCCCCGTGGAGGGCCGGCACTGGGCGATCGCGACGAAGGTCTGGCCCGCGCGCCTCCACATCACCAGGTCGGCGAAGGAGAGGTCGGAGATGATCTGCCAATCCGCCGCGAGCGCGGCAAGCCACTCGGCCTCCGCGTCGGTCATGGGCCCGTGCCGTTCCGCCCTCTCGCGAAGCGTCGCCATGCCCTCAGCGTAGGGCCTCCATCAGCGGCTAGAGTGGTGCGGTACGCCAAGGGGGTGCCATGCAGGTGGAGTTCGCGCACCGGTTTGCTGCGCCGGTTGCCGACGTCGTCGCGATGTACGCCGACGAGGAGTTCTCTCGCGAGCGAGCGCGGGCCACCGGCGCGACGGAATCCGACGTGTTGATCGATGGCACCGCCGACGGAGCCTTCGACGTTGTCATTCGGCGGACCATCCCGACGGAGGGGGTGCGATCGGACTTCCGCGGGCTCCTCGGATCAACGCTCTCGGTGATCTACACGGAGGCGTGGACGGAGCCCGAGGGCGAGTCACGCGACGCCACGTTCGCGGTCGAGATCGTCGGAGCCCCTGCCCGTGCCGCAGGATCCCTGACGCTCGCGCCGGACGGCTCCGGCTCCAGGATGTCGGTGGAAGGGAACGTGACGTCGAGCGCATTCCTCATCAGCGCCGCCATCGCACAGGCGGTCGGCGAGGCGCTGGCCAGGGGCATCGAGCAGGAGTTCGACGCGGCCGACGCCTGGCTCGCGCGCTGACGAATCTGCGTCCTGAGGGCGGTCGCGCGGCCACGGTCTGTCCGAGAATTCCGCGTCACCACGGCGAAGAATGGGGGAGGGCCCCGACCGTCTGGTCAGGGCCCTCATCGTAGCGGGGACAGGATTTGAACCTGCGACCTCCGGGTTATGAGCCCGGCGAGCTACCGAGCTGCTCCACCCCGCGTCGGCGAACACCCACTCTACGTCACCCGCGGCGGGACACAAAATCGCGCCTCGGCGCGCTACATTCGACTCATGACGACCATGCCTCCCGCCCCCACCCCTCCCCCTCTCGGCGGGGCTCCGCGCGCCAGATGGGCCGCCGGGAGACCGACAGGACTCGCGACCGCGACCATCGGCCTCACCGGTGGCGTCGCCGTCGCGACCCTCCTCGGCGCGTTCGCCTCCCGCGCGATGTACGCGAACTTCGACAAGTACGTCGGGTCGAATCCGACCATCGACGGGACCTACCTCGCCTCGCAGGGGTTGTCGGGCCTCGCCTTCCTCCTGATGCTCGGCTCATACATCACGCTTGCGCTGTGGATGACTAAGGTCCATCGGCGCTTGACGGAAGCGGGGGAACCTCAGCCGCTCTCCGAGATCTGGGCGTGGTTCGTATGGTTGATTCCGCTCGCGAACTACGTCATGCCCTACATCTACTTTCACGGATTGAACCGCAGGGCGCGATCGCGCGCCGTGGGCGCTTGGTGGTTGATCTACATCGGCTCCGGGCTCGCGTCGATGGTCGGAGGGATTCAGGTGTTCGCCGCCTCCGACTTCAGCGCCGCGTTCAAGGACGCGAACGACCCACTTGCGGGCATTGACCTCTCGCCTCTCGGGACGGCGGGGATTGTCTCCGCGGTACTCCTGGTGATCTCGTGGGTGTTTCTGGCCTCGACGCTACGCACCATCACCGCCCGCGACCTCAGCCCGCGCGTAGCGAACCCCGCCTAGGGCCTAGCCCGCGGCCCCCGGAGACGGAGCCACGACCGTGCCTGCCGGCGTAGCCGATGTTCCGGCGCCACCGGCATTGACGATCGCCTCGGCGTCAACGGCGGCCTGGAGCGCGGCTTGCAGGCGCGCCTGAGCCTCCCCGTATGCCGCGAAGTCGCCGGCGGCCAACGCGGTCTGTCCGTCAACGATTGCCGCCTGGGCGTCCTGAAGCGCGCTGTGAAGCGCGGTCAACGCCGCGGCGGTCGGCCCGGTAGTGGCCCCACCGGGGTTCGTCGTGCCGGGGTTCGTCGTGCCGGGGTTCGTCGTGCCGGGGGTAGTTGTCCCAGGAGCGGTTGTCCCCGGATCCGTGGGCGTCACCTGAAGCCCAAAGACCTGATCGAGCGCCCCGTCGAGCGTGTCCGCGAAGCCCACCGAGTCCCCGAACGCCACGAAGACCTTCCTCAGGAGCGGGAACTGGGTTCCCTTGCTGCTCTGGACGTAGACGGGCTGGACGTAGAGGAGCCCGCCACCGACCGGAAGGGTAAGGAGGTTGCCGCTCTTCACGTCCGTCTCGCCCTGGCGGAGCAGGTTGAGGACGTTCTGGGCGGACGTGTTGGAGTTGAAGGCATTCTGCATCTGGCCCGGCCCGAGCACCGTCGTGTCACGCGGCAATTCGAGGAGCCGGAGTTTGCCGTAGTCGGCGCTCGGCGTACCCGCCACCGAACCCGTCTCCGAGTCCACCGCGAGGAAGCCCGTGAGCACGTTCCTGTTGGAGTTGCCTCCGGGAATGAACGTCGTGGTGAGCGAGAAAGCCGGAGCGTCCTGACCCGGCATCTGCAGAGTGAGGTAGTAGGGGGGCTGGAGCGCCGTCGTGATAACGGTGGGATCGACGGGGTTCGTCCAGAAGTCCTGGCCCGAATAGAAGGAGGCCGCATCGGAGACGTGGTACGTCGCGAGCTCAAACCGCTGGATCTTGAAGAGGTCCTCCGGGTAGCGCAGGTGGCTCATGAGTTGCGAGGAGATCTCGGAGATCGGGTGGAGGGAGCCGGGGTAGACGCGGTTCCACGTCTGGAGGACCGGGTCGGTCGGGTCCCACGCATAGAGCGTGACCGTGCCGTCGTACGCGTCGACCGTCGCCTTGACGGAGTTCCTGATGTAGTTCATCTCGTAGTCGGGACCGTTGGTTGTGGGGATTCCGAGGTGGTCGGCGTACGGATACATGTCCGTCGTCGTGAAGCCGTCGACGATCCACTTGACGCGACCGTCGACTACGGCCGGGTACACATTCGCGTCGAGCATCAGGTACGGCGCGACCTTCTTCACCCGGGCGAGCGGGTCACGGTAGTAGAGCACTTGGGAGTCCGGCGTGACACGGTCGGAGAAGAGGATCTGCTCGTCTCCGAATCGAATCCAGAACATCAGCTTGTTGAACGTGTTGCCGATACCCGGTCCGCCGACGCCCTGGTAAGTGGTGTTGACCTGACCGTTGGCCGACGCGTCGTCGGGGTAGTCGAGCTCCCATGGGGTCGTGCCCGCTGGCGCCCCGACGATCGAATACGGCGGGAGGTTGGGGCCAAAGTAGATCCTGGGTTCGTAGGTGCCGAGCGCGCCGGTCGGCGGGATACCCCCTTCGAAGAACGTCGGCTGGCCGTCCCCGTTCGTGCGGTTGCCATACGCCGCGACCACGCCGAACCCATGCGTGAAGACGGTGTGGTCATTGATCCAGGTGCGGTTCTCCGCGGACAGACCGGCGAGGTTGAGTTCGCGCACGGCGATGACCGTATCCGCCTTCTGGCCGTCGATCGTGTAGCGATCGACGGAGAGCTCGTCCGGGAAGTCGTAGTACTGCTTGTTCTGCTGCAACTGCTGGAAGGCCGGAGAGACGATGTGCGGGTCGAGGACGCGAATCGACGCCGTGGTCTGGGCGTCGGTGCGGAGCGCCGCCTGCTTGGCATCCGTCGTGGCCGCGTACTGGGTGGTCTCAATGTCGTTCAGGCCAAAGGCGAGTTGCGTCGCGTCGATGTTCTTTTGAATGAAAGGGGCCTCAAGCTCCTGGGCGTTGGGCTCCACCTGGAACTTCTGCACAATCCCGGGGTACAGGCCGCCAACCACCAGCCACGACACGATCATGAGGACGACGCCGACGATGGGGATTCGCCAGTCGGAGCGGAAGATCACGACGAGGAAGAGCGCGGCGACGAAGAGACCGATACCAGCGAGGATGCCGCGCGCGGGCATCACGGCGTTGATGTCGGCGTAGTTCGCCCCGTCGAAGGTGTCCCCGAGTTTGGTGACCAGCGAGAACCGGCTTACCCAGATCTTGACGGCGATCACGATCATCACCGCGGAGCCGAGGACGGCGAGCTGGACGCGCGCGACGCCCGTCGCCGCGAAGGTCCGCCCTCCCGTGGTGATTGCGCCGAACAGCAGGTGGACGAACGCCGAGAGCGCGAGGCAAACGAGGAGGATGGCGAGGGCGAAGTCGAGGACGAGCGTGAGCGCCGGGAGCGTGAACACGTAGAACGAGAGGTCGTGGCCAAACTGCGCGTCCACGGTCCCGAAGGGGACCTGGTAGCGCCACGCGACTACCGTGCGCCAATTCGACGCGAGGACCAGACCGGAGATGAGACCAGCGAGAACGGGGACCATCACGGTCGCGCCGCGCTCGATCGGTCGGATCTGCTCCCGATACGACTCAAACACGCTGTGCTGAACCGCGCTGATCTTGGGGCGCGCGCGGCGAGCGACCACCAGAGACGCCCAGACCGCAGCAAACGCCAGCACCCCCGCAATGACGAACAGGACCGCCTTGGCAGACCACTCGGCCCTCCACACCTGGCCATAACCCAACTCGCGGTACCACGCGACCTCGGTCCACACCTGCGCGAGGATGACCGCCCCCACGGCGACGGCCGCGACCGCCACGACGATCGGAACCCACGGCGAGCGCTTGCGCGGGATGCGAACGGGACGCGTGGTGCTTCGTTCGGGTCGTTCGTCGCTCGTCACTTGTTATCGTCCTAGGGTCTCGAGGGGTGTCACCGGGACAAGCCTTGCATACTCACGAGCAGGTCGGCAGGTTGTCCGCCGTATGATTCCCGATCGCGACGATAGCGTCGTAGGCCTCGGACAGGTTCGCTACCGAGACAACGCGAAGCCCGGCCGGAACGTGCCCGACCACCTCGGAGCAGTTGGACTCGGGCGCCAGGAACCAGTCGGCCCCCGCGCGCCGCGCTCCGATCATCTTGAGGCCGATACCTCCGATCGGGCCGACGTCGCCCGAGGGGGAAATGGTCCCGGTCCCCGCGACCTTGGCTCCCTGAAGTTCGTCCTGAGGAGTCAGGAGGTCGACGATGGCGAGCGTGAAGATCAGCCCAGCGCTCGGGCCGCCGACGTGATCGATCGCGACGTTGACGGTGTACGGCATGTCGAACGTCGGATCGATCGAGACACCCATCAGCGTCTTCCCGTTCGCGCCGCTGATGGTGGCGAAGGTCGCCGTGACGTCCTTGCCCGCCCGCGAGACCACCACGGTAACCGGATCGCCCGGAGAGTGCGCGCCGATCGCGGCGGACAGGTCGGGAAGCGTCAGAATTTGCTTCCCGTCGACCGACTCGATGATGTCGTCGACCATGAGCTTGCCCTCGGCGTGCGACCCGGGAGCGAAGTCGGCGACGCGGATCTTCGCGGGCACCGCCGTGCCCAACTGGCCCAGTGCCGCCACCGTCGCGTTCTCCTGTGAACTGGTCCACTCCTGCTGAACCGCCGCATCGTCGTTCGCCGGTATCGGGACGTCCGGGTATGTGGCCGATGCCGGATCGAGCCACGCTCGGACGACCGGGCCGAGCGAGAAGAGGGTTCCGGAAGTCCGGGACACGGCGACCGTCGTAAGGCGGAGTTGTCCCGACGCAGGGTAGGTGGTCGCACCCTCGACCGTTATCAACGTCGTCCCCGCGACTTTGCCATCGAACACGTCGAACGTTGGCCCCGCGCTCTCAATCATGAAGGGTGCGGGAAGCACCACCAGGACAGCGATCAGTAGTGCCGAAACCATTCCGCTCAGCGCCATGACGATGGATCGGATGGTCGGGGTACGGGGCGGCAGGCCGAGCGGCTGGGCCAGCGATTCGGGCCAAGCCTCACCCACGTCGTTCCCTCTCATGCGACCATCATCGCTGATGGCGAACTCCGCCCCGACCAAGCCTCACCCCGGCGTACCGTGGTGACGACGCGTGTGGTGTGTACCGCGCCCAGGGAGGCGAAGTGAGCGACGACTCGTCGGAATGGATGAAACTGTTGCGCGAACTCTTCGGCGACCGCGCGGAGGAGGCTCTCGATGAGATGCGGCGCATGGGGGTGGACCCGGCCCAACTCGCTGCGGCAACCGGCGTGGACGCGACTCCAGGCATGCTCGACCACATGCTGTCGCAGTTGCGCGCCCTTATGGCGCAATCCTCCGGCGAGGACGTGAACTGGACCCTCGCTCACGATGTGGCGCGTGGCGTCGCGGCGCAAGGGGGCGACCCGACGGTGAGTGCGGCGACGGCCGCGGATCACCGTGCGGCCGTCTCCACTGCCGAGTTGTGGCTGGACGCCGCCACGGACTTCGCTCCCTCGACGCTCGTCCCGCGGGTCTGGAGCCACGCCGAATGGGTCGAGGCGACGCTTCCGACATGGCGAACGCTCGCTGGCCCCGTCGCCGTCTCCGTGTCCCGGGCGCTCGGGGCGCTCCTTGCGCACGAGAGCGACGCGGGCGGGGCGCTGCTCGGACAGATCAGCCCTACCGTCTGCGGAATGCACGTCGGCCAGGCCGCCGGCGCCATGGCGCGGGAGGCCTTCGGCGGCACCGACCTTGGCCTCCCCCTCCTGCCCGAACCCCAGGTCGCGCTCGTGCCGCGCTCCATCTCCGAGTTTGCCGAGGGACTCGACGTTCCCGCGGACGAGGTTCGCTCTTTTCTCGCGCTCCGCGAGTGCGCCCACGTCCGGCTCTTCAAGCACTCGCCGTGGCTCCAGGGTCAGCTTCACGCCGCCATCGAGCGCTATGCGAGCGGCGTCAGCATCGACCTCGATGCGCTCGACGCGGCCGTGAATCAGGCAGGGATGGGAGATCCCGACACGCTCCAGAAGGCTCTGAGCAAGGGGATCTTCGCGACGGCCCACACGGACGACCAGAGAACCATGCTCGAGGCAATCGAGACCATGCTCGCCCTCATCGAAGGATGGGTAGACGACGTCACCGCCCAGGCGGCGGCCCCACACCTGCCCCACCTCGGCCAACTGCGCGAGATGATGCGCCGCAGGCGCGCCGCGGGGGGTCCGGCCGAGCACACGTTTGCCACTCTGCTCGGACTCGAACTTCGCCCGCGCCGCCTTCGAGACGCCGTGGACCTGTGGACGGCGTTGCGGGTCGCCGGCGGAACGTCGGGACGGGACGATCCGTGGGCCCACCCCGATCTGCTTCCGGGTCCCGCTGACCTTGCCGATTGGCGCGGCTGGGTGGCCGCGCGTGGCTCCGAGAATTCGGACGACGACGTCGACCGAGAACTCCGCGAAATGCTCGGAGAGGGACCGAACGGCCCTTCCGCCCCGATTTCCGAGTAGCGCGACACGGGCGCGCGACCTCACTCGGATTGTCCGTGTCGGGGCATACGCTGAACGGAAGACACAATAGGGGGCAAAGGGCGCGGGCCCTCAAGCCCGCCGACACTTGATCGGAGCAGTCATGGAAGACAAGTACACAGGCGAGTTCTACTGCCTGAAGGACAAGGCGAAGGTCAAGGCCACCGGTGACATCTCCGTGACCAACGGGCGCCGCATGGCGAAGGGGATCTGCCCCAACTGCGGGACCAAGTTGACCCGCATTCTCCCGAAGGCCCAGGCCTAGGCGACTCACAGGGGGCGGGCGACTCACATCGCCCGCCCCCTGTGTCGTCTGCACCCCCTGTGTCGTCTGCACCCCCTGTGTCGTCTGCACCCCGCGTGCGCGCAGCCTGTGGATATCGCCCACGCCCGCCGCCGCGCGGCCAAGGTGGATCCATGCGTCTACGACCGGGCGTTTCCGTCCTCCATCTGACCGAAGGTGCCATCCAGATCGGCCTTCGCGATCCTTTGGTCCTTCACGGCATCTGCCGCGCCGAGGCCCACTTCTTGGCCTCGCTCGAGGGGCGTTCCGTGCCGGTGAGCTCGAGCGAACGGCGCGATTTCCCCGAGTCGGTCGGCGCGCTTGGGCGCCATCCACACCTGCTCTGGCGCGACGACCCGACGCAGGAGCGCCTCGCGAGCGTGGCGGTCCGTTGGCGCGGCTGTGGGCTCCCCGCGCTCGAGGCGGCAAGAGTCCTGGCACTCGCCGGGGTCCGCACGATGTCGGCGGTCGACTCTCGGCCGGTCTCGCCAGCCGATCCCTACTCCCCCGCCCTCCGCGGGCTGGCCCGCGCGGAGGCGCTGGCCCGTGCCGTCGCCGAGACCGGCGCGGAGGTCAGGTGGGCCTCCCGCGAGTCGCCCGTTGACCTCGAGGTGCTCTCCGCGCACGGTGCCCCCGACCTCGTCTCAACGCGTGAACTCCTCGCACGGGACGTGATGCACCTCCTCATAGTCGCGGACGAGGATGGCCTGACCGTGGGGCCTGTAGTCGTCCCCGGAGTGACGGCCTGCGCCAGTTGTCTTGCGCACGCGCGCGCGGATCGTGACCCAAGGTGGCCGCGCATCGCCCTCCAACTCGGCGGTGCCGCGAGGGACGGTGCCGCGCATCTGCCACCCGAGTGCTCCTCGCTCGGCGGAGCGCTCGCCGCCCGCGAGGTCCTCGCCGCGCTCCGCGGTGAGCGGCGCGCCGCGGGTCAGTGGCGCGTCCCCGCTCACGGGGAAGCGTCGTGGCAGGCGGTCACGCCACATGAGGCGTGCGGGTGCGGAGCCGCGCGCGACGTCGGAGACGCGGTGGCCGCAGCCAAGGCACGAATGGCGCCGAGGGTGGCCTAGGCCATCAGGGGCGGGCCGGGTCGGCCGCGACGATCTCGATAATCTCGATGCCGTAGCGGTCGAGCTTCGACGGCCCCACGCCCTTGACGGTGGCGAGTTGGCCGAGGGTCGCGGGTCTCTTCGAGGCAATCTCGGCGAGGCTCGCGTCGACGAGGACGGTGAAGGCGGGCTTGGCGTCGGCCTCGGCGTGCGCGAGGCGCCATGCCTTGAGAGACTCGAAGAGCCGCAGGTCAGCGACGGTGAGGTCCGCCGCGGCGACCTTGGGCTTGGGGGGCGCGATCCGCGCCTCTGGCCACCACTTCTCCAGGAATCGTGTGCGCTTGCGGCTGGCTCGGCCGCCCTCGGTGCGCGAGCGCCCGTAGGAGAGGACGAGGTGCTCGCGGGCGCGAGTGATCCCCACGTAGAGCAGCCGGCGCTCCTCCTCGATCGCGGCTTCCGTCTCCGCCATCGAGATGGGGAGGAGGCCCTCGCTCAACCCGACAATGAACACGGCATCCCACTCGAGCCCCTTCGCCGCATGGAGCGTGGTCAGCGTCACGCCATCGACCGCAGGGGCGTGCTGCGCCTCCGCCCTCTCACCGAGGTCGTCGACGAACTCCCGAAGCGTTCCCTCCCAGTCGTCGGCGAGGTCGACGAGAGCCTGGAGTGAGTCCCAGCGTTCGCGGACCGCGCCGCGCACGGCGGGCGGCTCCTCGCTCCATCCCACGCCGTCGAGCGCCTCGCGAACCGCGATAGGGACCTCGGGAGACGAGGGCACGACCGCCGCCCCGCGGAGCATGACCAGCGCCCTCTTGATCTCTTCGCGATCGAAGAACCGCGCGCCTCCCCTGACCAGGTACGCGATGCCGCGCTGAGCGAGCGCATCCTCCACCACCTCCGACTGCCCGTTGGTGCGATACAACACGGCGATCTCGCGGAGCGACACGCCCGCGGAGACGAGGGCTGAAATGCGCTCGGCCGTCCCGGTCGCCTCGGCCGCCCCGTCCGGGTAGGTCTGGAACGCGACGGCGGGTCCCGACGGGCGCTGCGCCACCAGTTCGACCGCCCCGCCGCCGCGCGTGTGCATCAGATCGTTCGCGAGCCTGACGACCTGCGGCGTCGAACGGTAGTCCCGCACGAGCCGGACAACCGTGGCGTGCGGGTAGAGGCGCGGGAAGCCCGTGAGGTGCCGGGGCGACGCACCCGCGAACGAGTAGATGGTCTGGGACGGGTCGCCGACGACGCAGATCTCATCCCTGCCGCCGAGCCACTGGTCGAGCAGGTACTGCTGAAGCGGGGAGACGTCTTGATATTCGTCGACGACGAAGTGGCGATACTGACGACGGATCGTGTCGCCTACCTCGCGATGTCGCGCCATGACGTCGGCAAGGATCAGAAGGATGTCCTCGAAGTCGAGCAGGACCTTCTCGGTCTTGACGTCCTCGTAGGCTCGCATGAGGTCCGCGACGAGGGCTCTCGCGACCGCCGCTGGCTGGGGTCGCCCCTGCGCCTCGGCGACGGCCGCGTAGTCGCCCGCTGCCACGAGCGAGACCTTGGCCCACTCGATCTCCGCGGCGAGGTCGCGAACCGCGATCCGGTCGACGCTCATCCCCACCCGCCGGGCCGCCTCGCCCACCAGGGCGCCCTTCTGCGGGGCGATCGGGGGGATCTGCCCCCCAACCACCTCGGGCCAGAAGTAGCCGAGCTGCCTCAGTGCCGCGGCGTGGAACGTCCGAGCCTGGACGCCGTCGACGCCGAGCGCACGAAGCCTCTGGCGCATCTCTCCAGCCGCGCGCGCCGTGAACGTGACCGCGAGCACCGAGGGAGCCTGGTAGGCGTTGACGCTCACGCCGTAGGCGATGCGGTGAGTGATCGCACGCGTCTTGCCCGTCCCCGCGCCGGCAAGCACGCAGACGGGGCCGCCCAGCGCCCGCGCCACCTCGCGCTGCTCGGGATCGAGCGGCTCCAGAATGTCGTCGGGTCTCATGAGGGCGATCGTGTCACGCCGAGGGGACACCGTCGGCGTCCGGGACCGTGCCGCCGTACCAGGAGTGGATCAGATACCGCGCGATGGAACCTGGGGGCGCCAGAATCATCTCTCCAGCGGCGACGAGCCGTGCCAGTTCCGGCCGGGTCAGCCACGCGGCGTCGGTGACCTCCAGGCCGTCGACCGCGATGTCCGTCGAGGCGGCCCGCGCCCTGTACCCGATCATGATCGAGGCCGGGAAGGGCCACGGCTGGCTCCCGGCGTACTCGACCTCGTCGAGCGTGATGCCCGACTCCTCGAACACCTCGCGTCGCGCCGCCTGCTCGAGCGACTCCCCGGGCTCGACGTATCCCGCCAGATGCGAGTACCGCAGGGGCGAGTGGTAAGAGACGTGCGCCAGGAGCATCCGATCGTCCGCATCGGTGATCGCCACGATGACGGCGGGGTCGGTCCTCGGGTAGTGGTCCACGCCGTCCGCGGGGCATCGGCGCGACCAGCCGCCCTCGCGCGGCTCGGTGGCGGTCCCGCACAGGGGGCAGTGCGCGGCACGCTCGTGCCAGGTCGCCATCGCGACGGCGGCCGTAGCGAGCTCTCGGTCCGCGCGCGCGGCCTCGTCGTTGAGGTCGGCGAACGCGCCCCGCAGGGGAACCATCGCCGCTGGCGGGACGAGCGCAAGATCGCCCGCAGGCACAATTCCGGCGACCTCCCTGCCCCCGACGCGCCCAAGGTAGAACGCCAATCGGGCCGGGGGCCGCGCTGCGGCGGGGACGATGGCGAGGCGGCCGCTGTCGGCCAGCACCGTCGCCCCGACGACCACGACGGCGTCGCACGCGTCGAGATCCACCGAGGCGCGGAGGTGCGCGGCGCGATCGATCAGCGGGGCTTCGGCGAGGGGCCAGCGTTCATGCATTCCCTCACGGTAGCCGCCGGGCGCGATCGCGCGTGGCGCTCGGCCCCACTTTGGCTCTACCGTGAGGTCGTGCCCCACTCTCCACTCGCCCTCGCCGCTCTCGCGTCGGCCGCGGTCCCCGGACTTGACGTTTACGACGTGCTCCGGAGCCCGCACGCCGACGTCGACTTCGATGTGGTCATCGTCGTCGACTCGACGGGAAAGCACTGGATGGTGCGCGCGCCGCGTCGTGCCGCCGCGGGCGCCGCGCTCGAGGCCGAGCTCGGACTCCTCTCGCACCTGGCCCGAGAGCACGACTCGGGGGCGCTCTCGTTCGCCGTGCCGCGCCCCGCGGGCACCGCCGCGCTTCCCGAGGGAGGGCGGGCCGTGGTCTATGAGGAGATCCGCGGAACCCGCCTCAACCTCGCCGCGCTCGAGCCGGGACCGGGACTCGCGGCCTCGCTCGGCCACGCGATCGCTGAGATCCATGAGCTTCGGCCCGACATCATCGAGGACGAGGGCCTGCCGACGTACACGCCGGAGGCGTATCGTCAGCGCCGCCTCGCGGAACTCGACGCCGCGGCGCAGACCGGCAAGGTGCCACCCGCGCTCACCGGGCGATGGGAGGAGAGGCTTGAGAACGTCGCGTGGTGGCGGTACGAGCCCACTCCGGTGCACGGGAGCCTGGGCGAGCACCAGGTCGTCGTGGCCGACGGAGCGGTCGCCGGGATTGTCGGCTGGGCCGAGGCGCGCGTCGCCGACCCCGCGGACGACCTGGCATGGCTCATCGCCTCCGCGACGCCGGAGGCCGCCGACTCGGTGATCGAGGCGTACGCCGTGGGACGCCGGGAACTGCGGGATCCCCACCTGGTGGACCGCGCGCGCCTCGCGGCCGAACTCGCCCTCGCGCGCTGGCTCATGCACGGCATCCGCACGGAGGAGCCGGAAGTCGTCGACGACGCCCAGGACATGCTCGCCGACCTTGAGGCCCAGCTCACAGAAGCTGGCGAACTCTAGCGGCTCGCGAACTCTAGCGGCCTGCGGCCAGCACCAGCGCGACAATCTCCTCCTCGCCGAGCATGCGTTCGGGCGCGACGGTCTGGCCCGTCAACGCGTAGAAGAACACCGCGTCGACCTCCTCGAGGGGCATGCCCTTCCAGCGCGACCACGCGAGCCGATAGGTCGCGAGTTGGACCTCGCGCGCGGCGCGCTCCGCGGGATCTGCGGGGGGCGCCCCCGTCTTCCAGTCCACGACGGTGACCCGGTCGAGCCCCGCGCCCGCGGGGAAGACCGCGTCTATCTGCGACCGCAGCGTCAGGGAACCCAGGGGAACCTCGACGCGGGCCTCGGTGGCGACGGGTATTCGCGCGGCCCACGGGGAGGCGAGGAAGGAGTCGCGCAACGCGCCGATATCGCCCCCGGACTCGGGAGCGTCTTCGTCGTCCCACAACGACACGGCGCCGTAGTGCGCCTCGACCCAGCCGTGAAAGGCGCTCCCCCTCGCCGCGGCCTCGGTCGGCTCGGCGGGAATGGGCCGACGGAGATCGCGAGCGAACGCCTCCGCGTCGCGCGCGAGCGACACGAGTTCGGTCGCCGAGAGGTGGGTGGGCAATGTGACGGTGGAGGCGTGACCGGACCGAGCCGCCTGCTCGGCAAGCATCGCCGCGATCTCCCGTCCGTGCGGAAGGTCCTCGATATCGCCCGACGTCCCGCGCGAAACGGCCTCCCCCACCTCGGCGGCGAGGTCGCGAATCCTCCGCTGGGCACCCGTAGCTTCCGGCGGCCACGGAGCGCTCAGCGGCGACGCATCGGCCGAAGGGTTGGTCTCCGGGCGGGGCTCCCACCCCTCGCGGGAAACGACTCCGCAATCGACGAGTTCGCTTGTGTAGAGCGACGGCTCGAATGGAGTCACGCCCTCGCCCCACCACGCTCCCGTGAGGATCACGGAAAAGAAGGCTCGGGTGACGGCCACGTAGAACAGCCGTCGCTCCTCCTCCACGCGGTACGCCCCCGCCGCGAGCCGGAAGTCGTCCTTGCGCAAGCCCCAGTCCTTGGCGTCGGTCGACCCCTGCCAGCGCCACTCCGGAAGGCCCGCCGAGTCTCGCCTCAGCGGCCAAGGAAGCGCCGCGAGGCCGGACGTCCAACCCGCGTCCCGGTATCCCGGCTTTCCCGCGGTCGGGCGATCGACCTTGGGGAAGCGCCCGTCCACAAGGCCAGGAACCGCGACCACGTCCCACTCGAGGCCCTTGGCCGCGTGAATCGTCTGCACCTGAACCGCCGTGGGATCGGGCGGCGCGACCGGGGAGTCCAGGCCGGACTCCTCGTCTCGCGCGGCGTCCAGCCACGCAAGGAACGCCCCGAGAGTCGCGCGTTCGGCTCCCGCCCCGAAGGTGCGCGCGACGTCGGCGAAGGCGTCGAGGACGACGGTGGCCGATGCCTGGTGCCGAGACGCCTCACACTCGATATCGAGCGCATCCGCCCGCCACGCGAACGCGACGAACTCCCCGAGCGGAAGGTAGGTATGCGCCCTCACCGCCCCGATCAGCGCGCGAACCTCGCGGAGACGCTCCCTGGCGGTGGCGGTGAGGGGCCTCCCCTCGCGGGAGCGCCAGCCGTCGTGCGGGAGGGATTCGACCGCGTCAACGATGCTGGGTTCGCCTTCGCGCGCATCGCGCGGCCCCGCGAGTTCCCGCGACCATTCGCCAAGCGCCGCGAGATCAGCGGCACCGAGCGCAAGCCGCTCCGACGCCAGGAGCCGCATGAGCGAGTCCCCCCTGCTGGGGTCGTGCGCGCATTCAAGGAGCGCAACCAACTCGACGATCTCCGGCGTATCGAGGAGACCGCCCAGCCCCACGACCTGATAGCGGACGCCCGCTGCCCGAAGAGCGGCAACTATTGTGGGGAACTGCCGGCGGGCACGACAGAGGATCGCCGCGGTCGCCGGGCGGCGATCATCAGCGCGCCGATCCTCGGCCGCCAGACTGGCGGCGCGCCATTCCTCAACACCAGAGCGTCGCGCGACGAGCGCGTCAACCACGCCGCGCGCCTCCTCCGCGGCGTCCGCGTACATGTGGGCGGTCACCGCAGGAATCTGCGGCCCGGGCACGGCGCCCGTCCCCGCCCCCTCGCGCGCGCGCAGGATCGGTACCGGGACTCTGGACCGGGCGCGCAGGGGTTCCGTCGCCGCGTTCGCGGCCTCGAGGACGCCCGTAGCGTTTCTCCACGAAACGGAGAGAGACAGCACCCCGACCTCGCCCTCGCCGCCAAACCGATCGACGAAGTCCGCGAGAGAATCCGCCGACGCGCCCCGAAACCCGTAGATCGCCTGGTGGGGATCGCCCACCGCCATCACGGGGTGACTCTGGCCGAACAACATTGCGAAGAGATCCATCTGGCCGTGGGAGGTGTCCTGGAACTCGTCCAGAAGCACGACGCGGTAGCGCGAACGCTCGACGGCACGCACGGCGGGGATGCGGGCGAGCCTGCCGGCGAGCGCAATCTGGTCAGCGAAGTCCAGGAAGGAGCCGTCGCGTTTGCGCCGCGCGAATTCTTCAAGAAGGGGCGCCATGGCGGCGCGCGCGCGGAACTTGGCCGCCTCCGCGCGCTGGGCCTTGGTCGGGGCCCCCGCGCCTCGCGCCGCGCCGGAAGGCACGGTTCCCACCGTTTGAGCGACCGCCTCGCAGATCCGGGCGAGGTCGCCGGGGCCCGCACCGTGGTCGGAGAGCTGGGCCGCGAGCCGAGGAATGGCCCCGATGATCGAACTCACCGCGGACTCGGCGTCGAGGTCCTCGGCCCACCCCTCGACGATCGCCGAGGACATCTGCCAGAGAGATGCATCGGTGAGGACCACCGAGTCGGGGTCGACTCCGACGCGCAGGCCGTGTTCCCCGACGAGCCCGGCCGAGTAGGCGTTGTAGGTCGCGACGGTCGGGACGGGTCGCGCGGCATCCGCACCGAAGGCGGAATCGATGCGTCGCCGGGCGCGGTCGGCAATCTCGGCCGCGGCCTTGCGCGTGAAGGTAAGGCACAAGATCTCGTCGGGGGAGATGTCCTCGCCCCAGATCTCGCGCGCGTGGTCCAGGAGGTGGACCATCCGCATCGACAGAGTCTCCGTCTTGCCAGAACCGGCGCCCGCGACGACGAGGGCCGGCTTCGCGCCCCATCCGATCACCCTTGCCTGTTCCTCCGTCGGGATGCGCGCGGGGTCGACGAGGGACGCGAGATCCGCGACGGTCCGCGCGCGCCCCTGCACAACGCCGGCGCTCACGATGCGCTCACCTCCGCCCCCTCCGGCTGGGCGGGGCAGCACCGGCGGACGGAGCAGTAGTCGCACTGCGGTCCCAGCCGCGCCTCGAAACTCGACGCCGCCATCTCCTCGACGACCTTCCCTAGTCTTGCGGCGGCCACGCCAGCATCGACGGGTTCCTGCGTGCGCACGGCGGCCGACGCGGCGTCAACGCCGATGTACACGAGTTCGGCTCCCCCGGCGCTGGCCACGCCCCCGAACCCGCCCGATGATGCGGCGAGTTGGTACATCGCGAGTTGCGCGTTGGTCGCGGCCTCCTGGGCCGCGAGCGCGCGCGCCCCGGTCTTCAGATCGGCGACGACGGCGCGGTCGCCCGTGACGTGGAGCCGGTCCGCGCGCCCCTGGAGCACCGCCCTCCCCATCTCAACCCGGAAGGGAACCTCGGTGCGGACCTCTTCGGCCCCGACCTGGGCGACGTAGCCCGCGAGCCGCTCGACCATGGACGAGGCCCGCGCCCGCACCAGGCGCCCCACCCACGTGTCGAGGGAGCCGATCTGGGGCCACCGCGCATCCAGCGCACTCTCGTACTCCGCGAGCGAACCCGCGGGCAACTCGGCGGCGATCTCGTGGACGAGGGATCCGACGAGTTGGGCGGCACCGGCCGCGCCCCCGCCGCCCGAGGACTCGAGCGCCCACTTGAGCGGGCACGCCTCGGCGGACTCGACCTTGGAAGGCGAGACGGTCACGGGAGCGCCGTCTTCCCACAGCGGAGCGTCGGACGACCGGGCGCGTGCACCGCTCCACCGCCGCGGGTCGGCTCCCGGCACGCCCGCCATAGCGAGGCGGGCGAGCATCTGCGTGTGGCCTGCGCGCTCGCCCGAGCCGATCGCCAGCGCGTCCCTGCGCAGGGCGCCTACGGCATCGCGGAGGTCCGCGACCCCGCCTACCTGGTCCGCTCGGAGCACCGTCGCCCCCGCGGCCTCGAGCCACGCCACGTACCGCGACGGCCTCTCTTCGCTCGCGCCGTCCGCGCCGTCGAGGGTCAGGACGATGACCTCGGACCTCGCCCGAGTCACAGCGACGAGGAACGCCCGCGTCTCGTCGTTCAGCACCGCGGCGCGCGCGGATGCCACGACCTCCGGTCTGCGGGCCTCGGGTACGGGGACGGCCTCGGAACGGCCGGAAAGGATCTCGGCAAGCGCCTGGGCGCCGAGGACGGAGTCTCGGAGCTTGAGGTTGGGCCAGAGGCCCTCCTCGAGCCCCGCGATCACGACGACATCCCACTCGCGTCCTGCCGCCGAGGCAGGCGTCGCGAAGGCCACTCCCTCGCCGTCCCGGCCCGTCGGGGCGAGGGTGTCCGCGGCGAATCCCTGCGCCGCGAGATAGGAGAAGAACGCGACGGGCTCCGCCTCAGGGAGGCGGGAGGTGAAGTCCTCGGCCGCGCGCAGGAGCGCGATTACCGCGTCCAGGTCGGCGTCGTCGCGGGCCGAACCCGCGAGCGCCCCATCCCGCCAGGCCTCAGCCACGCCGAGGCGCGCCCACACCGCCCAGAGCATCAACTCCGGGGTGCGGCGCGAGGCCGCCGCCGCGTCGGCGACAGCCCGCGCCACGAGGATCGCACGGCCGACGTCGCGGCCTTCGATCGTCGCGAGCCTCGCCGGGTCCGCGAGCCCCTCAAGGAGCAGATCCATCCCGCCCCTGGTCCCGCCCCCCGCACGCTCCTCGCGCACGAGCGCGCGCCTGAGCCGTCGCAACCCTCCGGCGTCAAGTCCGATGGCGCGAGACGTCAGGACCTCGAGCGCCGATTCCGCGGTCCACGGCTCGCCGAGCGCGACGCGGACGATCGCGAGCAGCGGCGCCACCGCCGGCTCACGGTGGAGGGCAACGCCCTCCCCGAGCGACTCGCAGGGGATCGCGGCCGCCGCAAGGTCGGACCGGACCTCGCGCAGCCGCGCGCTTGAGCGCGCGATGACAACTATGCGCGACCAAGGGACCGGCGTCCCCTCAAGGCCGAGGTGGCGGGCTCGCAGACGCGCCGCCACGGCGCGCGCCTGCGCCGCGCCCGTCGTCGCGCGGATCACCTCCACGGGAGACGCCGCGGAACCGTCGGTCGCGGGAGGCGCGACCCGCGCGGAGCCGACGCCGGAGACGCCGATGCGCTCGGCGACGGCCGCGCCGAAGGCCGCCAGGTGGGGGGCCTGGCGATGCGACCCCTCGAGCCGCAAGAGCGTGGCGCCCCAGCCCTGCGGCGAGGGAGCCGTTGCGTCGGCGAGGAAGGTGGGCACCGCACCCCGATACCCCTGGACGGATTCGTCGGCGTTGCCGAGGAGGATGATGCGCGAACCGCGACCGGCGGCCACGCCGAGCAGTTCGATCGTGGCGCGGGTGACGTCGTGAGCGTCGTCGACGAGGATGAGCGACCACCGTGGGCCGGCGTCCGCCGCGGTCACCGGCCATTCGCGGAGCGCGGCGGCGGCGGCCGCGACCACGGCCGCGGGGTCGTAGCGTGCGCCCTGATCTGCCGGGGTCGACCGCAGCGCCATCACCTGTTCGTATTCTCGGAAGACCCTCGCTGCCTGCACCCACTCGGGCCTTCCCGCCCGTCTACCGAGTTCGGCAAGGTCGTCGGGACCCAGCCCGCCCTCCGAGGCCCGCATGATCAGGTCGCGCAACTCACGCCGGAACCCCGCGAGCGCCGTCGCCTCAGGGGGAACGACGCCCTCCCAATCGGGGGCGGCGCCGACCCCCCCTCGGTGGCCGGCCAGGAGTTCGCGTAGCACGACGTCCTGCTCGGGCCCGGAAATCAGTTGGGGCCGCGGCATCCCCTCGGCGTCCGCGACCGAGCGAAGGATCGCGAACGCCCACGACGCCGCCGTCCGCGCGGGCGGGACCGCGGTCGGCGCGGCCATCGCGGCCGTGACGCGATCGCGTAGAGAAGACGCGGCGCGGCGCGTGGGCGCCAGCACCAGCACACGGTCGGGATCGAGCGACCCCGAGCGGACGGCGTCGGCAGCTGCCGCGACCGCCGCGGTCGTCTTGCCGCTGCCTGCGGGACCCACGACGACGGCGTGGCCCGCGCCATGGTCGGCGGCATGCGCGAGGACCGCGAGCTGGGAAGCGTCGAGGCCGGGCTCCTCGGGCGCGGGGCGCGGGGGCTCAAGCATCACGCGGGTCATGGACCCAGCCAACCACCCGCCCGAGACACTCGCCCGGCGAACCGCGCTACCCGGTCGAACTTGCGGGGAAAGGCCATCCGTTGGGCTCGCACGGGGTGAAGTCGAGTTCTTGGTTCTGCATCACGGGAGCAAGTTGGCCGGCGCCGCCGCAGGGCGCGTCCGGCTCACCCAGGAGGTGTCCGATCGGGTGGTTGATCATGTAGTCGCGCCACTGGCCCGCTTCGTCCCCGAACGCCTTGGCGCCCGCGGCCCACTGATAGGCACTCACGACGACGATGCCTTGGTCGGCGCAGGACGGCGCCTTAGCCGCGCTCGGCGAGGGGCTCGCGCTCGGCGAGGCCGCCCGTGCAGGCGCCGCGACCGGCGGGCTCACCGAGGGAAGGGGAACGACGCCCGGAACGTCCGGGGGCGCGATGTCCACGACCGCCGCGTCATGCGGTCGCGGGCACAGGTCCGCCGCCGTCTTGGGGGATGCGAACACGATGCGGATGTCGGCGACTCCGTCCGTCCTGCCAAACGACACCCGGCCGTGCCCGGTCCATCCCTGCGCGTCGCCGAGTATCGACATCACGTAGGACGAGACGATGGCGGGATCGAGCGGCACGCCGTCTTCGATCTCGATCCGAACCCACCGCGTCGGGCCTGCGCCAATGGGGTCGCTCTGCCCCGGCACCACCACGAGCTTCCCCTCACCGCGCGTGGGGATGTCGAGGCTCGTCAGGCCTGCGGTGCGGTCGTCCGCGTTCATGAAGCGCGTCAGCGCGGGGTATAGGTCAACCGGGATGTCGGTATTGGGCTGCCCGGAGGTGGAAGCCGAAGGGCTCGTCGACGGATCGGCGGTAGCAAGCGCGCTGACGAGGAAGTCCGCGATGAATGCGCTCCCCCAACCCGCGCCGACCCCGACCCCGAACGCGAGCAGCACGATTGCCGCGATCACGATCCTGCCCGGGATGCGCCTGCCCGTGAGGATCGGCCCGCCACGTCGCAACAATCGCATGCCCCTACGATAGTTCGTAGGACACCGTTACCCGATTCCGGAGGCGAGCATGGAGATCAAGATCGGCGTGCAGAACATTTCGCGCGAGATCACGCTCGACACCGACGACACGGCTGACGCCGTGGCCAAGGCGATCGCGCAGGGCATGGCAGGCGCGACGATCGAGTTCCACGACGGCAAGGGCCGCCGGGTGATTGTGCCGTCCGCGGCCCTGGGGTACGTGGAGATGGGCAGCGAAGAGAAGCGCAGGGTGGGCTTCGGGGGCTGAGAAGGGGGTCCGGCGGCCCCGGAAGGTACACTGGAGGCGACTCGAGGTTGCCCGGTCGTCTGGTGAAGCGCGGCACAGGCCGCATGGAGATTCGCGATCGGCTACCCGCCGCAAGGCGCCGCGCCCGGCGCCACCGAATCTAGGACCCTTCACCCATGAGTGAGACAGAAACCCCCACGCTCACGCCTACCCGCACGTTTGCGGATTTTGGCGTAGGCGCCCCCATCGTCGAGGCGCTCGCCGCCGTCGGCATCGTCCACCCCTTCCCCATCCAGGAAATGACCCTTCCGGTCGCCCTTAACGGTCACGACATCATCGGCCAGGCCAAGACCGGGACGGGGAAGACGCTCGGCTTCGGCATCCCGCTGCTCGAGCACCTCTCCGGTCCCGGAGAGCCGGGGTGGGACGTCCTCACCGCGCCGGGCAAGCCCCAGGCCCTCGTCGTCGCCCCAACGCGGGAACTCGCCATCCAGGTCGCGCAGGATCTCGACGTCGCGGCGAAGTTCCGATCCGCACGCGTCCTTCAGGTCTACGGAGGCCGGGCATACGAGCCCCAGATCGAGGCGCTGAAGCGGGGCGTCGAGGTCGTCGTTGGAACGCCGGGACGCATGATCGACCTGATGCGACAGGGGCACCTCGACCTGCGGTACGTCAGGACCGTCGTGCTTGACGAGGCGGACGAGATGCTTGACCTCGGATTCCTGCCCGACGTCGAGAAGCTCCTCGCGGGCACCCCAGACTCGCGCCACACGATGCTGTTCTCGGCGACCATGCCGGGCGCGGTCGTCGCGCTCGCGCGCCGCTACATGATCCAGCCGACCCACATCAGGGCGAACGACCCCGAGGACTCCGGCGCGACCGTCAAGGCGATCAAGCAGTTCGTCTACCGGGCTCACGCGATGGACAAGATCGAGGTGCTGGCCCGGATCCTGCAGTCCAAGAACAGGGGCTTGACCATTGTCTTCGCGCGCACCAAGCGAACCACCGCGAAGGTGGCTGACGAACTCGCCGCGCGCGGCTTCGCGTCTGGCGCCATCCACGGCGACCTGGGCCAGGGCGCGCGCGAGCAGGCGCTCCGCGCCTTCAAGTCGGGCAAGATCGACGTGCTCGTCGCAACCGACGTTGCCGCGCGCGGAATCGATGTCGACGACGTCACCCACGTGATCAACTACCAGTGCCCCGAAGACCAGAAGATCTATCTCCACCGGACGGGCCGCACCGGTCGCGCGGGCAAGACCGGCGTCGCCGTCACCTTCGTGGACTGGGATGACATGCCCCGCTGGGGCCTCATCGACAGGGGGCTCGACCTCGGATACCCCGAGCCCGAGGAGACCTACTCCAACTCGCCCCACCTCTATGCGGAGATGGACATTCCCGAGGGCACAACCGGAACGCTTCCCCGAGCCAACCGCACCCGCGAGGGTCTCGGAGCCGAAACGCTCGAGGACCTCGGGGAGACGGGCAAGAGGCCCGGCGGCGGATCACGCGACGGGGGGCATGGTGGCGGCCAGGGTCGCGGTCGCGGCGGCTCCGACTCAGGGGGCTCGGATCGCCGCTCGGATCGCCGCTCGGGTGGCGGTTACGGCGGAAGCTCGGCGCGTCGATCAGGTTCGGGTTCTGGCGACGGCAGAGGTTCTGGCGGGGGCTCGGGTTCTGGCGGGGGCTCGGGTTCCGGCGGGGGCGCAGGTTCTGGCGGGGGCTCGGGTTCTGGCGGGGGCGCAGGTTCTGGCGGCGGCAGGTCCCCGTCGCGCCCCCCGCGTCCGGAGGCCTCGGGCTCCGCGGCGGAGTCGTCCTCCGAGAGGCCGAGCGGCGCCCGCCGCAGTCGCGGTAGGAAGCGCACGGGCGGCGGCGAGACCCCCGCGAACTAGACCCTAGCTGCGCGCGGCCTCGAGGGCAGCGAGCGCCTGCGGGCTGGTGAGGTTCTCTCCGAGCCGGTTGCGCTTTCCCGCGCCGTGATAGTCGCTCGCGCCAAGCGGAACGAGGCCGAGGCGCTCGGCGATCCTCGCGAGCCTCTCGCGCTGGCCCTCGGAGTGATCGCGATGCTCCACCTCTAGGCCCACGAGTCCGACGCGCGCCATCGACTCGATCACCGAAGTCGGTACGACCCTGCCCCGACCGTCGGCGCCGGGGTGCGCGAACGCCGACACTCCGCCCGCCGCGCGGACCGTCCGAACCACGTCGAGGACGTCCGGGGCGTAGTGCGGAACGTAGTACGGCGAACCGTCGTGCAGGATCTCCGAAAAGGCCGCATCTCGATCGCTCACAAGTCCGGCCGCGACAAGGGTGTCGGCTATGTGGGGGCGCCCGACCGTCTCCGTCGACTCCGAGTGTGCTGCGACCGCCTCCCACGTGATCGGGTAGTCGCGAGCGACTCTGGAGACAATCTCGCGCGCGCGGTCGACGCGAGCATCCCGGGTGCGCGCCATCATGGCGAGCAGGTCGGCATCGTCGGCGCGCGGCCAATACGCGAGAAGGTGCACGCTCACTCCCCGATGCCTACTCGAGATCTCGACGCCCGGCACGAATCCGAGGCTCAGCACGCGAGCCTCGGCCTCCGCCTCATCCCACCCCGCCAACGTGTCGTGGTCCGTGAGCGCGACGACGTCGAGCCCCGCCGCCGCCGCCGCTCGCATCACCTGGACGGGCGTCTCCGTCCCGTCGGACATAGCCGAGTGGGTGTGGAGGTCGATGCGCACGACGCCAGGTTACGCCGCGTCGTCGCTCCCGGAAGCGTCGTCGCGAACCCCCGCACATCGTGCGACCATGGGGCGGTGGACGACACGACCAAGAAGAAGATCACGCGGTCCCAGCGACCCGATTCCGATGCCTTCAAGCGGTTCATCACCGAGAAGTGGGGCGGGCACGAACGGGAGCCCGTGGCTCGGGCGGCGGGCGCCCCCTTCGCTGCCGAGCGACGCGCGCGAATCTCCGGCCAATTCCCCGGCGTCCGCATCATCGCGCCCGCGGGCGACCTCGCCATGCGGTCGAACGACACGACCTACCGGTTCCGGCCTCACTCGGACTTCGCGTACCTCACGGGCCTCGGGGTGGACCACGAGCCGGGAGCCGTGCTCGTCATGGAACCGACGGCATCCGGCCACTCGGCGATCCTGTATCTCCTTCCCCCCGAGAGCCGGGACGGCGAGGGCTTCTACTCCGATCCGCGCCTCGGAGAATTCTGGATCGGAAAGCGTCCCGGCCTCGCGGAGTTTTCCGCCATCGCGGGGATTGAGACCCGCCCCCTCGCGGAACTCCCCCGGGGGCTTCGGCTCGCCTCCCAGCCCTCGCCCGCCGTCGCACGCGCGCTCGCGATGATGCGCATGGTCAAGGACGCGTACGAGGTGGATCAGGTCCGGGCCGCGGTCGCGGCGACGATCGCCGGTTTCGAGCGCGTCGTCGGCGAGTTTCCCCGGGCGATAGAGCACAAGCGCGGCGAGCGCGTGATCGAGGCGACGTTCGACGGGCACGCGCGCGAAGAGGGCAACGCGGTGGGATATGAGACGATCGCCGCGTCCGGACCCCACGCGACGACGCTGCACTGGATCAGCAACGACGGTCAGGTGCGCGACGGCGACCTGCTCCTCCTCGACGCGGGGGTCGAGGTCGAGAGCCTCTACACCGCCGACATCACCCGGACCCTGCCCGTCGGGGGCACGTTCAGCGACGTCCAGCGGCGGGTCTACGACGTGGTCCTCGAGGCGGCCGACGCGGCGTTCGCCGTCGCGGGCCCCGGCTCCACTCTCCGCGAGATTCACCTCGCGGCCATGGGCGTCATCGAGCGACGACTGACCGAATGGGGAATCGTCCCAACGAATGACGACCCCGACGCGGCCCTGTACCGCCGTTGGATGGTCCACTCGACGTCCCACCACCTCGGCCTCGACGTTCACGACTGCGACAAGGCTCGCCGCACGGCGTACCTCGACGGCAAGCTCGAGCCCGGGATGGTCTTCACGATCGAGCCGGGGCTCTACTTCAAGGAGGACGACCTCGCGGTGCCGGAGGAACTTCGCGGAATCGGCATCCGCATCGAGGACGACGTTCTGGTGACCACCGACGGCGTCGAGAACCTTTCGCGCGCCCTTCCCCGCGGCGCCGACGATGTCGAGAGGTGGATGGCCGCGCTCCGCCGGTAGCATCGGGAGCATGCTTCGCGCCTCGATGACGCTCGACCCGGCGGCGGTCGTCGCCCCCGTGAGGCGCCGCACCTTCGGATCCTTCGTCGAGCACCTTGGCCGCTGCGTCTACACCGGAATCTACGAGCCCGACCACCCGAAGGCCGACGACCAGGGCTTCCGCACGGACGTCGCCGAACTCGTGCGCGAACTGGGAGTCTCGACGATCCGCTACCCGGGCGGAAACTTCGTCTCCGGATACCGCTGGGAGGACGGCGTCGGCCCCGTCGAGTCCCGGCCGCGGCGCCTCGACCTCGCCTGGCACAGCCTCGAGACCAACGAGTTCGGCACCAACGAGTTCATGGCATGGGCCAGGGCCCAGGGCGTCGAGCCGATGATGGCGGTGAACCTCGGGACGCGCGGCATCCAGGAGGCCCTCGATCTCCTCGAGTACTGCAACGCCCGCGGGAGCTCGGCGCTCGCCAACCTCCGTCGCTCGCACGGCGCCGTCGAACCGCACGCGGTGACGATGTGGTGCCTGGGCAACGAGATGGACGGGCCGTGGCAACTCGGCCACAAGACCGCGACCGAATACGGGCGGCTCGCGGCCGAAACGGCGCGAGCGATGCGGATGATCGACCCCGACCTGGTCCTCGTCGCGTGCGGAAGCTCCGGCTCGGGCATGCCCACCTTCGGCGAGTGGGAACGCACGGTCCTCGACCTCGCGTACAACGAGATCGACATGATCTCCGCGCACGCCTACTACGAGGAGAAGGACGGAGACCGGACGAGTTTCCTCGCCTCCGCCGTAGACATGGACCGCTTCATCGACACGGTGGCCGGCATCGCGGACGGCGTCAAGGAGGCCAAGGGCGGCACCAAGGACATCGCCATCTCCTTCGACGAGTGGAACGTCTGGTACATCACGCGCCCCGAATCCGAGGTGCCCAAGAGCGAGTGGCCACGGGCGCCGCGGTTGCTCGAGGACGTCCATTCCGCCACCGACGCCGTCGTCGTCGGGAGCCTTCTCATCTCGCTGCTGCGCCACAGCGACCGCGTCCACGCCGCGAGCCTCGCCCAACTCGTCAACGTCATCGCGCCCATCATGACCGAACCCGGCGGCGACGCGTGGAGGCAGGCGACCTTCCACCCCTTCGCCCTGACTTCGCGCCACGCCAGGGGAGACGTATTGCGCGCGACCGTCGACTCGCCCCGTCACGAGACCGCCCGCTTCGGCGGCGTCGCGAGCGTCGACGCGGTCGCGACGTGGGACGCGGAGGCCGCCGAGGGCGCCCTCTTCGCGGTCAACCGCGATCCGTCGGAGTCCATCGAACTCACCGTGGATGCCTCCGCACTCGGACGCATCGCCCTCCTCGACGGAAACCTGCTCGGCGGGGTGGACCTCGATTCGCGCAACACCGCGGCCGAGCCGGACCGCGTGGTGCCGCGCCCCGCCGAGGTTCGCGTCGGGGGATCTCGCGTGACGATCGCCCTGCCTCCGGCATCCTGGGCGATGATCCGCTTCACCCGCGAGTAGTGCGCCCGCCGAGGCACCCTCGGCCGCGACCTACGATGGACCCATGCCAACAGACGCCGCGATCCGCTCCGCCCTCGCCACCGTGATCGATCCCGAGATCCGCCGCCCCATCACGGACCTCGGCATGGTGCGTTCGATCGCCGTCGACGACGCGGGCCTCGCGACCATCGGGATCGACCTCACGGTGTCGGGCTGCCCGCTCCGCGCGCGCATCGTCGCGGACGTCCAGGCCGCCGTCGGGGGCGTCGACGGCATCACGAGTGTCGAGGTCGAGTTCGGCGTGATGACGGACCAGCAGCGCGAGGCCCTTCGGACGAACCTCCGTGGCGGCAGGGCCGAGCCGGTCATTCCGTTCACGCAGCCGGGGAACATGACACGCGTCTACGCGATCGCGTCGGGCAAGGGCGGCGTGGGCAAGTCCACGGTCACGGCGAACCTTGCGGTCGCCATGGCGCAGGACGGGCTCAAGGTCGGCGTGCTCGACGCGGACATCTTCGGATTCTCGATTCCCCGCATGCTCGGAATCACGGCCCAGCCGACCCGCCTCGACAACATGCTGCTGCCCCCCATCGCGCACGATGTCAAGGCCGTGTCGATCGGCATGTTCGTGCCGGAGGGGCAGCCCGTCGTGTGGCGCGGGCCGATGCTCCACCGCGCGATCGAGCAGTTCCTCGCCGACGTGTTCTGGGGCGACCTCGATGTGCTCCTTCTCGACCTACCGCCCGGCACGGGCGACATCGCGATCTCCGTCGCCCAACTGCTCCCGCACTCCGAGATCGTCGTGGTGACGACCCCCCAGATGGCAGCCTCGGAGGTCGCCGAGCGCGCGGGCGCGCTTGCCGTCCAGACGCAGCAGGGGGTGGTCGGGGTCATCGAGAACATGGCGTGGCTCGATCAGCCGGATGGGTCCCGCCTCGAGCTCTTCGGCTCGGGCGGCGGAGCCCGGGTGGCGGAGCGCCTTACCGAGTTGCTCGGCGCCGAAGTTCCGCTCCTCGCCCAGGTACCGATCGACGTCGCCACCCGCGAGGCTGGAGACGCAGGAACACCGGTCGTCGCGTCGGATCCCGACTCGCCAGCGGCGGTGGCCTTCAAGGCCCTGGCACGGACGCTAGGCGCCCGCAAGCGCGGCCTCGCCGGACGCAACCTGGGGGTCAGCCCCGCCTAGTCAGTCGCGCATCGTCGGTCCGGTGGTACCCACGGCCCGGAAGCGAGAAGAGCGGGACGCCCGGCGAACCGGACGCCCCGCCCACTGCATGGATCTGGTAGAGCCCTAAATCCTCACCCTGGAGGTAGCCGCAGCCACTGCTGCGGCGACAATTCCCACAACGAGCGCGGCCCCGGTCACGGCAATCGTGAACACGACCTCCTGGAGCGCACCGAGGGTCGCACCATCAACCCCACCTTTGGCGTTCGCCATCAGGCCCTGCATCAGAAAGAAGCCGAACCAAGCGAAGCCCGCTGCGATCCAGAGCGTGGATCGCCTCGCGCCGCCAGCAAGGACCCCGACTGCCCCGCCGATGATCGCCGCGAGGAGCAGCAACTCGATGATCGAGACCCAGGCGTGGTTGGCGCTGAAGCTCTGTGCCCCGATCCACGACCAGATGAGGGCGACGATGTACGTGACGACAAGGCTCAGTAGCAGCACGTTCACCGTGGACCTCGGAACGATCCCGAGGATCTTCGTCTCTTTCTCCATCTGCAATCTCCTTTGATTGAGGAACCTCCACGGGGGAGGAACGTCACCCATCATGACACTTTGTCACGGAAAGGTCACGGGCAGATCACGACAAGATTTCGGGCTAGCGTTTGCCCCAACCGGCACATATCACGGCGACGATCGCGGCGAGTGCGGCAGCAACCTGGAGGTAGTTGGAGCCGAAACTCGCGAGAAGTGCGGCGCCAAAGGAGCCCGGGTCGGAGCCCGTGACGAACAGAATCGGAGTGCCAACGGCGGCCAGAATCCCGGCGGTCACGAGGGTCCCCACGCCCTGATCGGGGGAGGTCACCCGCACCGCGAACCCGACCGCGGCGGCCAGGAGGAGGATCAGGAGGATCTCGATGACGATGTTGAGATCGTTCGGGACCGCGGCGCTGAGAAGCAGCGCGGCGGCAAACATTACGATGAGCCCGACCACAAGATTGCCGACGCGGTTGCGCCGCAGGACGTCGAGGAAGGAAATGGTGCGCGCCTCTTGCGCCTCTTGCGCCATGATGTGTCTCCTTTGTTCGCGTTATCCCCTTGGGGGCGATTACCGCCATCATGGCACGCACCCGTTCGTTCGGGTAGGAACGGTCCCGGTTGGCTAACATGGTGGCGATGAGCGACTCAAGGGGCGCTGGCGCCCCGGCGTGGAACGAGCCCTGGACACGCGCCGAGGGTGAGGAGCGGGCGCGCGCGCTGTTCGCGACGGTCTACGACGAGGAACCAACGGGCGCATGGTCGGCGCCGGGTCGCATCAACTTCGTCGGGGATCACACGGACTACAACGGAGGTCTCTGCCTGCCGGCCATCATCCGGCACCGCGCCTACGTCGCTGGGCGAGCGCGACGCGACGCGATCGTGAGAATCTCGGACGGGCACGATCCGGCGCGGACGATCGAGGTCGAGATCGACGCGGTTCCCGCGGAAATGCGCCACACGTGGCTCGGCGCGGCCGCGGGTGTCGTCGGCGCGATGGTCGAGCGCGGATTCACCGGGCCGGGCCTCGACCTGGCGGTGGCGTCGTGCGTTCCGCAACGCGTCGGGCTCGCCTCCACCGCAGCGTTCGCGTGCGCGACGGCGCTCGCCGTGAATGATCTCTGGCGTCTCGCGCTCGACACGCCGGCGCTCCGCGTCGACCTCGCGGAGGCGGCGTATGACGCCGAAAGCCTCGTCGTCGGAGAGTCGATCGGGCGCCTCAACGAGTATGTCTCCCTCTTCGGATCGAGGCACAATGCTCTCCTGCTCGACTGCTCTACGTCGCCCCCGGCGATGCACGATACCGTGCTCGCCTTCCGCGAGCATGGACTCGAGGTCGTCGTTATCGACACCGGCACGACGTACGGCGTCGCGGACGCGGGGGCACGGCGGGCCGAGTGTGTCGCCGCGACGTCGGCGCTCGGGGCGCGGAGCCTGCGCGAGATCGCCGACGCGCCGAACGGCCTTTCGCTCGTGGAGACGCTCAGCGACCCCACCCTCCGCAAGCGCGCCCGACACGTCATCACCGAGATACACCGCGTCAGAGGGTTCGTCGACGCCCTCGCGGGGGTCGGCCCCGCTCACGAGCGATTCGTCGAGGCCGGCCGCCTGATCTCGGCGTCGCACGCCTCCCTTGCCCTGGACTTCGAGGTGAGCGGTCCCGAGCTCGACCTCGCGGTTCAGGCGTCGCAAGCGGCAGGCGCCCTGGGCGCCAAGCTCGTCGGGGTGGGGTTCGGCGGAGCCATAATCGCCCTCGTTCGGCGCACGGCCAGGGCGACCCTCGTGGATTCCGTGGATCGCGCGTTCGCGGACGCTGGCTTCCCGCCCCCGCGCTACCTGATCCCCTACGAGGTCAGCGCCGAGTAGCGGACGACCAGCGGCGCGTGGTCACTCCACCGGGCATCCCACGACGCCGCTCTCTCGACCCGCGCGTCGGACGCCATGGCCGCGAGTTGCGGCGAGGCGAACTGGTAGTCCAGCCGCCATCCCACATCGTTGTCGAAGGCCTTGCCGCGCTGCGACCACCACGTGTAGGGCCCGTCCACCTCGCCGGCCAGGGTCCGATGAACGTCGACCCAGCCCTGGGCCAGCCAAGCGTCGAGGTAGGCCCGCTCCTCGGCGAGGAAGCCGGCCGTCTTGAGGTTGCCCTTCCAGTTCTTGAGGTCGCGCGGCGCATGCGCGATGTTGATGTCGCCCGCCACGACTACCCGCTCGTGCGCGGCGAGGAGCTCTCGCATCCGCGCCGTCATCGCCTCGAGGAAGGCGTACTTGTCTTCCATCTTGGGCGTACCGGCCTGCCCCGAGTGGACGTAGACGGAGACCGCGCGCACATCGCCGACCGGCGTCGCCACCGTCGCCTCGGCCCAGCGGCCCGTATGCGAGGGAACCTGGGGCAGGCCCGGCAGGCGAACGACGGGATCCCGCGCCTCGCCGCGAACCAGGAGCGCCGCCCCCGCGCGCCCCGCGACGTCCGACTCGTCGTGCACGACGGTCCACGCGGGCTCAAGCGCCTCGCGGACAAGCGCATCGGGCGCGCGGACCTCCTGGAGGGCGATGATGTCGGCTGGGATCGCGCCGAGCCAGTCGCCGCCGCCCTTGCGCAGTGCCGCGCGCAGACCGTTGGCGTTGACCGTCGCAATGCGCATGTGCGGAACCCTAGCCCGCCGCGGCGCGCTCCGCCATCTCGACGACGTTCTGAAGCAGCATCGCGCGGGTCATCGGACCCACGCCGCCGGGGTTGGGAGAGATCCAGGCGGCGAGTTCGGCCGCCTCGGGCGCGATGTCTCCCGCGACGCGGCTCTTGCCCGTCGCGGGGTCGGTCACGCGACTTATGCCCACGTCGATAAGCACGGCGCCCGGCTTGACCATGTCCGCGGAGACGATGCCCGGCACCCCCGCCGCGGCGACGATGACGTCGGCCCTGCGCGCGTGCTCCGCGAGGTCCCTCGTCCCGGTGTGGCACAGGGTGACGGTCGCGTTGACGGCCTTGCGGGTCAGGAGGAGGCCGATGCTGCGGCCGACGGTGGTGCCGCGCCCCACGACGACGATGTCGGCGCCCCGAAGGGACACCCCGTGCCGGTCAAGGAGTTCGATGATTCCCCGTGGGGTGCACGGGAGCGGCGACGTGACGTCCTCTGAGACCCGGAGGACGAGCCGGCCGAGGTTCATCGGGTGGAGGCCGTCAGCGTCCTTCTCCGGATCGACGAGCTCGAGCACGCGGTTGGTGTCGATGCCGTCGGGCAGGGGGAGCTGAACGATGAAGCCCGTGCAAGCAGGGTCCGCGTTGAGGCGCGCCACCGCGGCCTCGATCTCCATCTGGGTGGCGGTCGCCGGGAGGTCCTCGCGGATGGAGGCGATGCCGACCTCGGCGCAGTCGGAATGCTTGCCGTTGACGTACCAGGTCGATCCCGGGTCGTCCCCCACCAGGAGGGTACCCAGACCCGGCTTGATTCCAGCGCCCGCCAGGACCGAGACCCGCGTGGTCAGTTCGGCCTTGATCGCGGCCGCCGTCGCCTTGCCGTCGAGAATCCTCGCGCTCACGCCCCGCGCCCTACTGCTCGAGGCCGGGGTAGAGCGGGAACTCGCCCGCGAGTTTCGCAACGCGCGCCCGGAGAGCCGCGATGTCCGCGCCGCCCTTGAGCGCGGTCGCGATGATGTCCGCCACCTCGGTGAACTCGGTCGCACCGAAGCCGCGCGTCGCGAGCGCCGGCGTGCCGATGCGCACCCCCGAGGTCACCATCGGCGGACGCGGGTCGAACGGCACGGCGTTGCGGTTGACCGTGATGCCCGCCTCCTCCAAGAGGTGCTGGGCCTGGCTACCGTCGAGCTCCGAGTTCCGAAGGTCAACGAGCACCAGGTGGACATCGGTGCCGCCCGTCAGCACAGACACCCCGGCGGAGACGCAGTCGGGAGCCATGAGCCGCTCCGCGAGGATGCGCGCACCCTCCAGCACGCGTTCCTGGCGAGCCCTGAATTCCGCGCCCGCGGCGACCTTGAGCGCCACGGCCTTGGCGGCGATCACGTGCATCAGCGGCCCGCCCTGCTGGCCAGGGAACACCGCGGAATTGAGCGCCTTCGCGTACGTCTCGTCGCGCGCGATGATGAGGCCGGAGCGCGGACCCGCGAGGGTCTTGTGAATCGTCGAGGAGACGACGTCGGAGTCGGGCACCGGGGAGGGGTGGAGTCCCGCGGCCACGAGGCCCGCGAAGTGCGCCATGTCCGTCCAGAGCTTCGCGCCGACCTCGTCCGCGATCGCGCGGAAGGCCGCGAAGTCGAGGTGGCGGGGGTACGCCGACCAGCCGGCAATGATGACGTCGGGCCGCTCGGCGAGCGCGGTCGCGCGCACCTGCTCCATCTCGATCCGGTGCGTCTTCTCATCCACGCCATACGACGAGACCTCGTAAAGGCGGCCGGAAAAGTTGATCTTCATCCCGTGCGTGAGGTGGCCCCCGTGCGCGAGGCTGAGGCCCATGATCCGGTCGCCCGGCTTGATGAGGGCGTGGAGGACCGCGGCGTTGGCCGTGGCGCCGGAGTGCGGCTGGACGTTGGCGAATGCCGCGCCGAAGAGGGACTTGGCCCGGTCAATGGCCAATTGCTCCGCGACGTCCACCTCTTCGCAACCGCCGTAGTAGCGCTTGCCGGGGTAGCCCTCCGCGTACTTGTTCGTCAGCACGCTCCCCTGCGCCTGGAGGACGGCTCGGGGAACGAAGTTCTCGCTCGCGATCATCTCGAGGGTTCCGCGCTGGCGCGCGAGTTCGCGGTCGAGCACGGTGGCGATCTCGGGGTCGAGGTCGCGCAGCGTCGAGTTCATGATGGCGGCGGTTGCGCTGCGGTTGGTGGCGCTGGAGTCGGTGGTCATGGTCGTCCTCTCGGCCGGGCGGCTTCCGGGCCGCCGGGATTCTTCTCCGGTGACCATGGCCCAGGCGGACGACCATCAGTCTGAAGTCTGCGTCGCTCCCTCGTGGTGGCCCACTTCGCCAGTCGCGACCGCGTCAGTCTATCGTCAGTTCTCGCCGCGGACCACGGCGGGATCCTCGCCGTCCTCGACGACGTTGCCCGCCTCGAGTACCTTCCTCAGGTACGCATAGGTGAGGCCGCCAGCCTGTTGGTCGAACTCGTGCTCGAACCCCGCCTTGTTGTACAGCTCGATGTTCTCCTTGGAGTCCTGGCCCGTGAAGACCCACACCTCTTTGGTGGTCTCGGGAAGGTACTGGAGCACAGCGAAGAGCAACTTCGTTCCGATTCCGTGGCCCTGGACGTCGGGCGCCACGGCGAGCCGCCCGAGGGTTGCCTTGTCTCCCTCGATCCCCACGCGTATCGAGCCAAGCAGGCGGGGGCCGCGCCGCGCTCCGAGCGTGATCACCCCGTCGGAGGTGAGGTCCGCCACCAGTTCGTCGAGCGTCTGGGTCAGGGCGGGAATGTGCGGGTCGTTGTAGGTCTGGGCCTCCGAGACGAACGCCGCGCGGCGGAGCGTCAGCAGTTCTCCCGCGTCGGCAACCGTCACGACCGCGACCACGACGTCTTCTTCGGCTCCCATGCCACTATCCTTCCACGGCTAGCGCGGCGATCCCCTTCACCCACGCGGACTTCAGGCCGAGCTTGGTCCGGACCTTCTCCATCCCCGTCAGCGTCGATGTGGCGCCCGTGCTCGACGTCGCGCGCAGGGCGGTAACGCCCGCGTCCTCCCCGGGACCCGTGCGGGAGACGATGTCCAGACGCACGACGTCGGGCAGGCCGAACGTCGTCGCCAGTGTCACCTGGTCGATGGTCGCCGTCCAGTCCGCGTTCGGGTTGACGATCTGGGGAAGCGCGCTCCAGGGATCGGGCACGGACTTGAGGTAACTGACGGTGGCCGACCAGACGTTCTCGCTGTTCTCCGTCTGGCCCCCGCTGGACGAGAAGTAGTAGGCGGTGACGAGGTGCCCTGCGCCCCCAGCGCCGTAGGTGAGCATCATCCCGGAGTGCCGGTCGTCGCTCGCCGTCGCATTGACGCCGGCCACCCATCGGGCGCCCCACTGGCCCGTATCTCCCTGGCTCTCCTTAGTCCACCCGGTGAAGTTCTGGCTGCGCGTGTCGTCGTACAGCTGGCAGTCGCACGCCGCCTTGTAGGCCCGGTTCGCAACCGCGTAGTTGCGCGCGGCGATGGCCTGGGCCTCGAGCGCTGCGGTGGGCCAAGCCGACGGGACCTCCGCGATGCCCCAGAGGTACTCGGTGTTGAGCTTGAGCAGGTTGACGATGTTCAGACGCTTGCCGCCCGCCGTCCCGATGATCAACTCTCCGTGGCGGTACGTGCCGTTGCTCGCCGAGGCCCCGTCCGGTCCGTTGATCCCGACGAACGACGTCTCGGTCGAGCCCGGATCCTGGTAGGTGGTCCCTGCCCACGTGAGGACGGCGATCCCGCCCGAAGCGGATACCCCGTTCGCCGTCGCGGTCACGGTCGAGCCGGACGCGCTGAGCGCGATGTCCTGATCCTTGGTGCCCGTGAGGACCCTGGGAGCGCCGCCGTCGAGGAGCGGCTTCGAGGACGCCGTGTAGAACGTGAGGGTCCACGCCCCCGTGTCGGCCTCGGCGGCAGACTGCACCCGCAGCGTCGTTGCGGTCTTCGAGTCGTCTCCCGAGCCGAACACCTGGACGCGGACGGTCGCGTCGCCCTGAGGGTCCTCCGAGCCGGTCACGGGGAGCATCTCCACTCGGCTTCCGGTGTAGTAGTAGGTGAGAATCTGGGACTCGGTGTACCCGTATCGGGCCATGGCGGCCGCACCGTACTGCGACATCCCGACGCCGTGGCCCCATCCGCCTCCGCGGAAGACGAAGGCCTGGGGGATCGACGCGTCTGGCGTCATGGCTACGACGTCGGTAGTGACGTCGCCGATGCTGAATTTGTACTGGCCGTCGTCGCCCGGGTAGACCGTCACCCTCGCGGCGCCGTGGGCAATCGGCACGGGAACGGGGTCCGCCGTCCAGACGCCTCCGACGCTCCTCCAGAGTTCGGCGTGGTCCGACACGGGCGGATCGGTGGTGACGTCCACGGAGACGGGCAACCCGGGGTAGTAGCCCGTGGGGCCCGACGCGGTGAGGGTCAGCGGCGTCTTCGTCATCGTCGCCGACTCGGACGTCTTCCTGCCCATCTCCACGCGGTACCCCGCGACGTCCGCGGTGGGCGTCACGGCCAGCGTCGCCGTGCCATGTTCGACCGTGAACTTGTCGGGAACCTTCGTCCATTCGCCCCCGTCCGACTGCTCCCACAACACCGCCTTGCCGTCGATAGGAGGCTCGACCGCGACGGCCAGGTCATATGTGTAGCCGGCGACGTAGCGGGAGTCGCCGGACACGCTGATGGTCTCGACCCTCGGCCCCGAGAAGACCACGATCAGGGCGACGATGATCGCCGATCCGACGATCCCTGCGGCGATCCACACGACGAGGGACTTCATGGTGTCGGACCTCCTTGGATGCCCATGCCGCGCGCAACACCCGTAAGGGGGCGCCGGCACTCCGAGCCTCGCCTCACCCTAACCCCCCGCCGGCATCTGCGCAGCGACGAGCGTCGCGGCACGTGCGCAGGGACGAGCGGCGCGGCGGCCCGGCGGACTCGCGGGTGGTCCGGCCATCGCTATCCTGGGCGTGTGCCGCCATCAGCACCCGGCGAGGCCGGGACTCCGTGGGTCCTCAGCCTGTCGTGCCCCGACGGGCCGGGAATCGTCCACGCGGTGTCCGGCGCGCTCGCCGACCACGGGGGCAACATCACCGAGTCGCAGCAGTTCGGCGACCCCACCACCGGGCTCTTCTTCATGCGGGTCGCCGTCACCTCGGGCGCACCACGGGACGAGATCGAGGCGGCGATCGGCGCCCTCGCCGCGCGCTTCGGTATGACGTGGCGGCTCGACGTTTCGGGTCGGCCGATGAGAACGATGGTTCTGGTGTCCAAGGCCGCTCACTGCATCAACGACCTGCTCTACCGCGAGCGCGAGGGGAGCCTGCCGGTCGACATCGTCGCGGTCGTCGGCAACCACCCCGACCTTGCCGATCTCGCCCGGTTCTACGGCAAGCCCTTCCACCACATTGCCGTCTCGCCCGAGACGAAGGCTGCGGCGGAGGATCGGATTCTCGCGCTCTCCGAGGAGCTCGACGTCGAACTCGTCGTCCTTGCGAGGTACATGCAGATCCTCTCGCCCAGGATGTGCGAGGCGCTCGCGGGCAAGGCGATCAATATTCACCACTCCTTCCTGCCCAGCTTCAAGGGTGCGCGCCCCTATTTTCAGGCGCACGACCGAGGGGTCAAGCTCATCGGCGCGACCGCCCACTACGTCACGGCCGACCTCGATGAGGGCCCCATCATCGAGCAGGACGTGGAGCGCGTCGACCACACGTCAACGCCGGAGGCCCTCACGGCCACCGGCGCCGACCTGGAGCGACGTGCGCTTTCTCGGGCCGTGCGCTGGCACGCCGAGCACCGGGTGCTGCTCAATGGCCACCGGACCATCGTCTTCCGCTAGGTGGCGCCCCCGCCCGTCGCGATCGCGGATCCGGGGACGTCCCCTCTTCCCGACGCGGAGCCGCGTCGATACGGTGCAAGCGTGAAGCCCCGTACCACCCTCGCCGCAGCGCTGCTCATCGCGATTCTCGCCGGATGCACCGGCACGCCGCCCGGCCCGTCCCTTACCGGGGGCGACCGCGCCTACCTCGACGCGACGCTACCCGTGACAGAGCGCGTCGCGAACCTCCTGGGCCAGATGACGCAGGCCGAGAAGTACGGGCAGATGACGCAGGTCGAGGAGAATTCCGTCGCTCCCGGAGGTATCGCCCTCCTTGGGCTGGGAAGCGTCCTCCACGGGGGTGGCTCGATCGCGGAGAACGGCGACAAGGACGCCTGGGCGGCCGCAGTTTCCGCCGACCAACACGAGGCGGTGGAGTCGACGCGCCTAGGGATTCCGATCCTCTACGGAGTCGACGCAATCCACGGCTTCGGATCCATGTATCGCGCGACGGTCTTCCCCCAGCAGATCGGGCTCGGGGCGGCCAACGATCCAGAGTTGATGACCTGGATCGGGCGGGCAACCGCGGTCGAGATGTCCGCGACCGGCATCCGCTGGAACTTCTCCCCCGTCCTCGCCGTGGTGAGCGACGTCCGCTGGGGACGAACCTACGAGTCGTACTCCCAGGATCCCGCGCGGGTCTCCGCGCTCGGCGCGGCGTACATTCGCGGCCTCCAGGGATCCGCGCTGTCCGACCCCACGAGCGTGCTCGCCACGCCCAAGCACTTCGTCGGCGACGGCTCGACGGTCCTCGGGCTGACGGCCGACGGCCAGGTGGGCTCCTCGGGACTCGATCAGGGCAACGCGCCGGACGACCCGGCCCTGCTCCGCGACCGGCTCCTGCCTCCGTACAAGGCCGCCTTGGACGCCGGCGCGATGTCGGTCATGGCCACCTTCTCGTCCTGGGGTGGGCAGAAGGTGCATGGCGACGCCGCCCTCCTCACTGACACGCTCCGCGGCGAGTTGGGTTTCAAGGGCTTCGTCATCTCGGACTGGGGCGGTTGCGATCAGATCAACCCCAAGGAACACACGGCGGCCATCGCCCAGTGCATCAACGCGGGCGTCGACATGGTGATGACCCCGTACGACGGAGGCGCCTTCCAGGCCGCGCTCGCGGCGGGCGTCGACGGCGGGACGATCTCGCAGGCCCGGATCGACGAGGCCGTGCGCCGAATCCTGACCGTGAAGTTCGAGATGGGCCTCTTCGAGAACCCGTACCCCGACGCGGCGGCCCTCGACCTGGTCGGCAGCGCCGAGAATCGCGCGCTCGCGCGCAAGGCGGTCGCCCAGTCGCAGGTGCTGCTGACGAACGACGGCACCCTTCCGCTCTCCGACCCGGCTTCCACAATCCTCGTCGTCGGAAACGCCGCCGACGACATGGGCGTGCAGGCTGGCGGATGGACGATGACGTGGCAGGGAAGCGCGGGCGACGTGATCCCGGGGACGACGATCGTTCAGGGGATCCGCGACCGGGTCGGCGACGCGGGCGCCGTGCTTGACGAGTTCCCCGCCTCGGGGTCGGTCGACGTGTGCATCGCGGTGGTGGGCGAGCGCCCCTACGCCGAGGGGCAGGGAGACTCCACGAAGCTCCTGCTCCCTGGGATTGACGTGCTCGACCAGCTCGCCGGACGCTGCGGCCGCACCGTCCTCGTCGTGGTCTCAGGGCGCCCGGTCATCATCACGGATGCGTTGCCGCGGGTGAATGCCGTCGTTGCCTCGTGGCTACCCGGCACGGCGGGCGAGGGCGTGGCCGACGTGTTGTTCGGCGATCAGCCCTTCACCGGCACCCTCCCGATGAACTGGCCACGGGACGTCGGCCAGTTGCCCTCCGTCCCGCCGGGAGGCGAGTATCTCTTCCCGCTGGGATTCGGGCTGACGGGCTAGATCAACCCGAGCGCGCGAACCGCGTCCCGCTCCTCGATCATCTCCGCGACCGACTCGTCGATCTTGCCCCTCGCGTAGTCGTCCATCTCGAGGCCCTCGACGACCTGCCACGCGCCGTCCTTGGAGACGGCGGGATAGGACGAGAAGAGCCCCTCGTTCACGCCGTAGGAGCCGTCCGACGGGAGGGCCACCGAGGTCCATTCTCCGTCACGCGTCCCCGCGGTCCAGTCGCGGACATGGTCAATGATGGCGTTGGCGGCCGACGCTGCGGACGACGAGCCGCGGGTCTCGAGGATCGCCGTGCCGCGCTTGGCGACCGTCGGGACGAAGACGTCGCGCACCCATGCCTCGTCCCCGACCACCTGGAGCGCTGGTGCGCCGCCGATCGTCGCGTGGGCGATGTCCGCGTACTGCTTGGCCGAGTGGTTGCCCCAGATGATCACGTTCCGGATGTCGCGGGTGGACGCGCCGGTCTTGAGCGCAAGTTGCGCGACCGCCCGGTTGTGGTCCAGTCGCGTCATCGCGGTGAAGCGAGTCGCGGGGACGTCCGGCGCGTGGGCCGACGCGATAAGCGCGTTCGTATTCGCGGGGTTCCCGACGACGAGAATGCGCACGTCGTCCGCGGCGCCAGCATTGATCGCGGCGCCCTGGGGGGCGAAGATGCCCGCGTTCGCCTCCAAGAGGTCAGCGCGCTCCATGCCAGGGCCACGCGGACGAGCGCCGACGAGCAGGCCGATGTTCGCCCCGGCGAAGGCCGCGGTGGCATCGTCGAAGATGTTGACGCTCGCGAGCAGGGGAAACGCGCAGTCCGCGAGTTCCATCGCCGCGCCCTCGGCCACCTTGAGCGCGGGGGTCACCTCAAGGAGTCGAAGCGCCACGCGCACGTCGGGACCGAACATCTGTCCGGAAGCGATGCGGAACAGGAGCGCGTAGCCGATCTGGCCCGCCGCCCCCGTCAGAGTGAGCCGAATGGGGCTCGGCGCGCTCACGCCAGCGCCCCGCCAACAAGGGCCGCGGCGAGGTTGGCGTCGACCGTCGCGAGGAAGTCCTCCGTCGTCTGATAGGCCTGGCCCGGCCCGATGAGAAGTGCGAGGTCCTTCGTCATGTGTCCCGCTTCCACGGTGGCGATCACCACGTCTTCGAGCGTCGCGGCGAAGGCCGTGACCTCCGGCGTGCCGTCGAGCTTGCCGCGATGCTTGAGGCCCCCGGTCCAGGCGAAGATCGACGCGATCGGGTTGGTGGAGGTGGGGTTGCCCTTCTGGTGCTCGCGGTAGTGCCGCGTCACCGTGCCGTGCGCGGCCTCCGCCTCGACCGTCTTGCCGTCGGGCGTCACCAGAATCGAGGTCATCAGCCCGAGCGAACCGAAACCCTGGGCGATGGTGTCCGACTGGACGTCGCCGTCGTAGTTCTTGCACGCCCAGACGTAGCCGCCCTCCCACTTCATGGCGGCCGCCACCATGTCGTCGATTAGGCGGTGCTCGTAGGTCAGCCCCGCCTTGTCGTACTCCGCCTTGAACTCGCGCTCGAAGACGTCGGCGAAGATGTCCTTGAAGGCACCGTCGTAGGCCTTGAGGATCGTGTTCTTCGTGGAGAGGTAGACGGGGTACCCGCGGTCAAGCCCGTAGCGGAGCGAGGCGCGAGCGAAGTCGGCGATGGACTCGTTGAAGTTGTACATGCCCATAACAACGCCGCCGGCCTCCGGCATATTCACCACCTCCATCTCCACGGGCGCGGAGCCGTCGGCCGGGGTGTACGTCAGGGTCACGCTTCCGGCGCCGGGAACCTTGAAGTCCGTCGCCTTGTACTGGTCGCCATGCGCGTGCCGCCCTATCACGATCGGCTTGGTCCAGCCGGGCACGAGGCGCGGGATGTTGGAGATGACGATGGGCTCGCGGAAGACGACACCGCCGAGGATGTTGCGGATCGTCCCGTTCGGCGACTTCCACATCTTCTTGAGGCCGAACTCCTCGACCCGGGCCTCGTCCGGGGTGATCGTGGCGCACTTGACGCCGACTCCGTGCTCCCTGATCGCGTTGGCGGCGTCGATCGTCACCTGGTCATCGGTGCCGTCGCGGTTCTCGATCGAGAGGTCGTAGTAGTGCAGGTCAACGTCGAGGTGGGGAAGGACCAGCCTGTCCCGAATCAGTTGCCAGATGATGCGCGTCATCTCGTCTCCGTCGAGTTCGATGACGGGACCGGCGACCTTGATCTTGCCCATGCAACTTCTCCTCGTTCTACGCGACGCATGCACTGTCCAGGCTAACTCACGGAGGCGAGGGGTCGTGAGCGCGCGGATCCGTTTACACCGCGCCCACGTACGGCGTGGCAGGATGTGCGGAGAAGCGATGACCGCTTCGCCATCACAGATCGGACCACCATGGCCAAGAATGCGCCGCAGTCGAACCCTGCGGAGATCATGCCCATCATCGAGATTGACACGTGGGTTGTTGAGGAGTCGGCTGGCCCCAGCTTCGTCGGACGCCTCTTCGCGGAGTTCCTGGGAACCTTCCTGTTCGTGCTCATAGGCCTCGGCGTCGCCGCGTTCGGGTTCGCCTCCTCGGCTTCGACGACCCTTCGCGGCAACACCGATATCGCCTCGCTCACGGGCTCCTTCGGCGGACTCAACTACGCCGCCTCCCTGGGAAACGCGCTCGCTTGGGCGGTTGCGCTGATCGCCCTCATCGTCGCCGTCGGACGCATCTCCGGGGCGCATTTCAACCCCGCTATCACGCTAGGAATGTGGATCGGCGGGCGCATGCCCGGCCGCGACGTCGCGCCATACGTCGTCGTACAGGTCCTGGGTGCGTTGCTCGCGGGAACGGTTGTCCGCACCCTCCTCGTGGGGTTGCCGCTCTTCACGACCGGCTCGGACCTCGTCGCTGCGTCGGGCGGGGCCGCCCCGACGGTTGGGCAGGGCATGTCCTTCATCACCATCGGAGGCGGGGTCCACTCCTCCACGGGCGCCACCATCGCGTATGCCGCGATCGTTGAGTTCATTGCGACGGCGGCTCTCGTTGCGGTGGTGCTGGCCGCAACGTCGCGCAGGGCCCCGAAGGGCCAGGCTCCGTTCACCATCGGGCTTGCGATCGCGGTCCTGCTCTTGTGGGCGGCGCCGTTCTCGGGCGGAGGCCTCAACCCCGCGCGCATCACCGCCACGGCGCTCTTCGCGTCCGATGCGGCGGGCGCCCACTGGGCGATCGGCCAGTTGTGGATCTGGTGGGTCGTTGCGCTCCTAGCTGGCGCCTTCGTGGGCCTGCTGTTCCGCGGCTTCGGTCCGGTCGAGGACCTGCGCGCGGTCGAGACGTCGGACGCGCAGGAGTTGTAGCCGTACCTCCACCGCGAGGGGCCCGGTCGGCTTGCGCCGACCGGGCCCCTCGCGCGCTGGGACGATCGCTAGTCGAGGACTCCGGAGGAGGCGAGGAGGGCAAGGACGAGGGCAAAGGTCGCGAGGACCGCGATGTCGATGCCCCGGCGGCGAACCCGCACGGTGGCTCCTTCCCAGCCCAGCCCTCGCGCGGTCGCCTCCGCGAGTGCCAAACCCGCGAGAATCCACATTCCCACGACCACCGTGGTGTACATCATCACCGCTATGCCGAGCGCGACGGCGAGGAGCGGCAACCACACGGGGACGCGCGAACCGGGAGTCACAGGGTGGACCTAGTGGAAGAAGTGCCGGGTGCCGGTGAGGTACAGGGAAACGCCTGCTGCCTCCGCGGCGGCGATGACCTCGGCGTCCCGGATCGAGCCGCCCGGCTCGACGACGGCCGCCACGCCAGCATCCGCAAGAACCTGGAAGCCATCGGCGAACGGGAAGTAGGCGTCCGAGGCCGCTACGGAACCGGAGGCGCGCTCGGCCCCCGCCCGCGCAACCGCAAGTCGGCACGAGTCGACGCGGTTGACCTGGCCCATGCCGATGCCAACGGATGCCCCACCCTTGGCGAGGAGGATCGCGTTCGATTTGGTGGAGCGCACCGCGCGCCACGCGAACTCAAGGTCGGCGAGAACCGCGGCCGAGACCGCCGGTCCCGTCGCGAGCGTCCATGTGGCGGGATCGTCGCCGGGGGCGTCAATGCGATCCGCCTGCTGAAAGAGCAGGCCTCCAGAGATCGGGCGGAACTCGCCCGGCCCGCGACCGCCCTGCACCACGAGGATTCTTAGGTTCTTCTTCTTCGTGAGGATGTCGAGGGCACCGGGCTCGTACGAGGGTGCGGCGATCACCTCCGTGAAGATCTCGGCGATGTGGCTCGCCGCGGCCGCCGTCACCTCGCGGTTGGAGGCGATGACGCCTCCGTACGCAGACGCCGGGTCGCACGCGTGCGCCTTCGCGTGCGCGTCCGCCACGTCCGCGCCGATCGCGATCCCGCAGGGGTTGGCGTGCTTGACAACGGCGACGGCAATCCCGTCGTGGTCATGGGCCGCGCGCCAGGCCGCGTCCACGTCGACGTAGTTGTTGTACGACATTTCCTTGCCGTGAAGCTGCTCCGAGTTGGCGATGCCCCCCTCGGACGCCTCATCGACGTACAGGGCCGCAGCCTGGTGAGGGTTCTCGCCGTAGCGGAGCGCGAATCGGCGCTTCCCGCTCATTCCGACCCAGCCGGGGAAGCCGGTCCCCTCGTCGTCCGCTGAGACTACCGCTCCCATCCACGAAGCCACGTGGATGTCGTAGGCGGCCGTGTGTCGGAATGCCTCGACCGCGAGGGCCTGTCGTTCGGCAAGCGTGAAGCCTCCCGCGGCGACTGCGGCGAGCGCTGCACCGTACTCGGCCGGGTTGACGATGACCGCGACGCTCGCGTGATTCTTCGCCGCCGCGCGAACCATCGATGGCCCGCCGATGTCGATCTGCTCGATGACCTCGTCGGGCGCGGCGCCCGAGCGAACGGTCTCGGCAAACGGGTAGAGGTTGCTCACCACGAGGTCGAACGGGGCGATGCCCATCGCCTCGAGTTGGCTCACGTGGGACTCGAGCCGGCGATCCGCGAGGATCCCCGCATGAATCCGCGGATGGAGGGTCTTGACCCTCCCATCCAGGCACTCGGGGAACTCGGTGACGTCCTCCACCTTGGTGACCGGAAGGCCGGCGGCGGCGATGCGCGCGGCCGTGCTTCCCGTCGAGACGAGTTCGACGCCAGCTTCCGCGAGGCCCCGGGCCAGGGCCTCGAGGCCAGACTTGTCGTACACGGACACGAGGGCCCTGCGCACTGGTAGACGGTCGTTCATGATTCATCCTTTCCTGATCCGCCGAGCAGGACGCGGCGTCCCTCGACGGTCCATCCACGCGTCACGAGCGCGTGGACCGTGTCGACCACGAGCGCGCGCTCGACTGCCTTGATCCGTTCGTGAAGCGTCTCCTCGGTGTCGTCCGGAAGGACGCTTACCGTCGCCTGGGCGACAATCGGTCCGGTGTCCACGCCCTCGTCGACGAGGATCACCGTGCACCCCGTCACCTTGACCCCGTGAGCAAGCGCGTCGCGAACCCCGTGGGCACCGGGGAAGGATGGCAGGAGCGCCGGATGGGTGTTGAGGATGCGCCCCCGGTAGTGATCGACGGTCGCGGGCGCCAGGATCTTCATGAAACCCGCCAGGACGACGAGGTCAGGCGAGAAGACGTCAATGGCTTCCCTGACGCCGCGATTCCACTCCTCGCGACTCGGAAACTCCGCGAGGGCCACGACTGCGGTCGGCACGGTGGCGGCGCGCGCGAGGGTGAGCCCCGGCGCCGACGCGCGGTCCGAGATGACCGCGGCAACCCGCGCCCCGTACCCTGGTTCCTTAGCGGCTTCGAGGATCGCCGACATCGTGGTTCCTGCGCCCGAGATCAAGACCACGATCGAGGCAGGGGGCGAGTCGCTTGTCACATCCCGACCCTATCGGCATGCTGGTTGTCTCACCTACGCAAGGATCACCGTGAACCCCGCCCCAGCCCCGCCGCGCCTTTCCCTCCCGGCGCTGCGCTTCGTACGATGGTTCGCCTACCTACTCGCGATCGCCGTCGTTATGACGATGCTCCCGCTGCCGTGGACCTTGGTCGGCCTCCCCGCTGCCGTGGCGGCCGCGGTCGTCGCGGTCGTCGCGATGGTCAAGATGCGGGGCACCGCGAGCACCATGGTGTGGGCGACGATGGCGGCGGGCCTCCTCTTGTCTGGGGCGCTCGTGTTGACCTGCACCGCCGAGGCGGTGTTCTACCGGGAGTTCGAGGCCTACCAGCAGTGCCGGAGCAGCGCGATCACGGTGGGGGCGACGACCGCGTGCGACCGGGAGTTTCGGGACGCGGTGAACGCGCGGGCGCATCGCTTCGGGGTTTCCGTCTATCCGTCTCCCTCTCCTTCGGCGAGCCAGGCGACGTCGCCTTCGGCGAGCTAGGGGCCGTCAACTTCGCCGCGAGACCTCCCCCGGCGAATCCCAGCGCCACGAGAACGCCCACCCAAATCGCCATCTCTACCGGAGACGGGCCGACGATCGCGAGTCGCCCGCTCCCCAGCGAGCCGCGCGAGGCCATCGCCGCAAGCGCGGCGAGAACCACAACGGTCGCGACGGCCACTACCTGCACGCGCACCGCCGGACGTTCGCCGAACCGCTGGGCGAGCGAGCGCGTCCCCGCCGCCACCGCGATGACCACGAGCGGCGCGAGGACCAGCAGCCCGCCTGCACCGTGAGGGAGAGCGCCAAGAAGCGGGATGGACGGTAGCGGGGCGGTCACGAGGTGTGCCGGCGCATACTCGGTCCCTGCGCCGACGGAGAAACCGGGCCCCGCGAGCCACGCAACGCCCCACACTGCGAGCGTGGGCGCATAGGCCGCCTCGCCGAGCGCTAGGGCGAGCGTGCCGACGGGATCAGCGTCGAGCGTCCCGGCCACATGAGTGATCTCGGACCATCCCGCTATCGTCCAGAAGCAGAACGCAATCGCACCCGCGGCCCAGAGGCCGAGCGCAATCGCGGCGCCGAGCCTCAGGCCTGCGGAGAGCCATGCGGGGAGGCGACCCGCGCCCGCGCCGCGTAGCCATCCCCCGCTCCGCCATCCCGCCCGGCGCAGCCCCGCGCCCGATCCCCCGCCCCCGACGAGCGACCCGACAATGGCCGCCCGAATCACGGCATGGGGCGCGGTCGCGGCGGCATCGGACGCCGAGGCGATCAACGCGGCGCACGTCGCGTACGTCGCGGTGAAGGCGAGCCAGCTCCCCGTCGTTGGGACCGCGAAGCGGCGCGCAAGCCCAGCGGCAAGGGACGCGAAGACGAGGGTCAGTCCCAGGGGGACCAGGCCGACGGCCGCGGCCGCACTACCCGCCGCGACGCCGTGCGCAAGAAGCCAGACGCGAACGCCTGCGGCCGCGGCGGCCTCCCAGTCGATGCCGGCCGTTCCGTCGGCCGGGGCCGAGGCCGCGGCGACGGCGAGCGCGACGGCGACGATGGCGCCCACCGAGAGAAGGGCCGACTGGAGCCCCGCCATGACGCCGCCTACCCATCCGGGGACGGTGTTCCCGGCACGCGCCGCGAACGAGCGTAGGTCGGAGCGAAACGTGCGGGCCACGGCCCTATCGTCGCTCGCCGGACGCCGCTCGGAGGGGACCGAACCGCCAGCGGTTCGGCGTCGTCCGCCTCAGGCGCGCAGGATCTCTCGCACGAGGCGGGCGGTCTCGGACGGAGTCGTGCCGACCCGGACGCCCGCGGCCTCGAGCGCCACGCGCTTGGCCTCGGCGGTTCCGGCGGAGCCGGAGACGATCGCGCCAGCGTGCCCCATCGTCTTGCCTTCGGGCGCCGTGAAGCCCGCGACATACCCAACGACGGGCTTGGACACGTGCTCCTTGACGTAGGCGGCCGCGCGCTCCTCGGCGTCGCCGCCGATCTCCCCGATCATGACGATCGCCTTGGTGTCCGGGTCCGCCTGGAATGCCGCGAGGCAATCGATGTGCGTGGTGCCGACCACGGGGTCGCCGCCGATCCCCACACACGTGGTGAAGCCTAGGTCCCGCAGCTCGTGCATCATCTGGTACGTCAGGGTTCCGGACTTGGAGACGAGCCCGATGGGCCCGGGCCCGGTAATGGTCGCGGGCGTGATGCCCACGTTGGACTGGCCGGGTGAGATGACGCCGGGGCAGTTCGGACCGAGCGTGCGCGTACCCTTCTCGAGCGCGTACGCCGTGAAGACGGCCGTGTCGGCCACGGGAATGCCCTCCGTAATGATGACGACGAGCGGCATCGCCGCGTCGATCGCCTCCATGACGGCGGCCTTCGCGAACGGCGGCGGGACGAAGACGACGGAGACGTCGGCGCCCGTGGCTGCCATCGCGTCGGCGACCGTCCCGAACACGGGAATGGTGCGCGTCTTGCCCTCGACGTCGAAGCTCACCGACTCGCCCGCCTTGCGCGGGTTGACCCCGCCGACGATCTGGGTGCCGGACGCGAGCATCCGGGCCGTGTGCTTCTGGCCCTCGGAGCCCGTCATGCCCTGGACGATGACCCTCGAGGCGGCGTTGAGGAAGATGGTCATGGGCCTCTCCTAGGCTGCCGCGAGTTCGGCGGCCCTCGCGGCCGCGGCGTCCATGGTGTCCACCACGGTGACGAGCGGGTGCTTCGCGGCGGTCAGGATCTCGCGACCCTCGACGACGCTGTTGCCATCGAGCCGCACGACGATCGGCTTGGTCGCGTGGTCTCCCAGGATCTCGAGCGCGGCGACGATGCCGCGCGCCACCTCCACGCACGAGGTAATCCCTCCAAAGACGTTCACGAAGACGCTCTTCACCTGGGCGTCGCCAAGGATGATCTCGAGGCCGTCCGCCATGACCTGCGCCGACGCGCCCCCGCCGATGTCGAGGAAGTTCGCGGGTTTGACGCCCAGGTCCTTGCCCGCGAGCGCCACGACGTCGAGCGTGGACATCACGAGGCCCGCGCCGTTGCCGATGATCCCGACCTCGCCGTCGAGTTTGACGTAGTTGAGGCCCTTCTCGCCCGCGAGGCGCTCAAGAGGGTCCGTCGCGTCGATGTCCGCGAGCGACTCGTGGTCGGGGTGGCGGAAGCGCGCGTTGTCGTCGAGCGTCACCTTGCCGTCGAGCGCGATGATCGCGCCGTCGGCCGTGCGCACGAGCGGATTGACCTCCACCAGGGTGGCGTCCTCTCGGGTGTAGACCTCCCCGAGCCTGACGAGCGCGTCCGCGACCGCGCCGGCGACGCCGGGCGCGAAGCCCGCGGCGGCGACGATCTCGGCCGCCTTCGCCGCGTCGATCCCCACCCGCGGATCCACGTCCACCTTGGCGAGGGACTCGGGTCGCTCGACCGCCAGCACCTCGATCTCCACGCCGCCTTCCACGGAACACATCGCGAGGTAGCGCCGGGTCGACCGGTCGAGCAGGAGCGAGAAGTAGTACTCGTCCTCGATCCTCGCGCCGGCGGCGATCATCACGCGGCGGACGGTGTGGCCCTTGATGTCCATGCCGAGGATCGCGGCCGCGGCCGCCTCGGCCTCCTCGGGCGTGTGCGCGAGTTTGACGCCGCCCGCCTTGCCGCGCCCACCCACCTTGACCTGCGCCTTCACGACGACGGTGCCGCCGATCTTCGCGGCCGCGGCGCGGGCATCGGCCGGGGTCGTGGCGACGATGCCCTCGAGCACCGGGACGCCGTGGCGCTCGAACAAGTCGCGCGCCTGGTATTCATACAGGTCCATGGGGTCCTTCTCGGGTTCCGGGACGCCCGTGCAAGCGCCGCGCTTCCGGGTTCCAGAGTATCCGGCGGGCGCGACCCAAGTGTCACTCACGAGGTGCGAGAACGCGGTATCTCGATCCCCAAAGGACCGCAAACGTCGCGCGCGCCAGGTCGCGTTCGCGCCGCTCGGCCGATCCGAGTCTCGGGAAGTTCAGGGTGCGAGTGGGGGGACTCCCCCATAGCGCGCGCGCGAGCGGACCGAGACCCTAGGTGCAGAATTCACCACCATCAATGGAGAGACCATGAGTATCGGATTCACAGGGCGGATCGCGCGGGCGTCAGCCACGCGCCCGTGGCGTACCGTCGGCATCTGGGTCGTCGCGCTCGCCGCGTCGGTCTATGCCGCGAGCCTCCTCGGAAGCGCCCTCACCCAGGAGGACCGCCTGCTGACGCCGACGGAGTCGGAGCAGGTGCAGACCCTCGTCGACCAGTACCGCTCCACGAACGCTGGCACCGCGACGGAGACGGTCATCGTCACGTCCGACTCCGCGCGCTTCGGCGACGCGAGTTTCACCGCGACCCTCGATCAGGTCGTCGGCGCCATGGGCAACGTCGACGGGGTGGTTGCCGTTTCCGCGCCGACCCTGGCGCAGCCCTTTCCCGTCTCGCCCAGCGGCTACACCGCCCTCGTGACCGTCGAGGTCGACCAGCGCACGGGCGAGGCGCAAACGACGCTCGGAACCGCGATCAACGACGCCGCGGCCTCCGTGCAGCACGAGGGCTTCCGCGTGATCCCGTTCGGCAACGCCAGCGTCGGCGTCCTCTTCGACGCGCTGGCGGAGAAGACCCTGGTCCAGGGCGAGGCGATAGGGGTCGGCATCGCCGTCATCATTCTCGCCATCGTCTTCGGCGCACTCGTCGCTGCGGGGGTACCGATTGTGCTCGGACTCGTGTCCATCACCGTCGCGGTCGGGCTGACCGCGGTGGTCGGCCAGGCCTTCGAGCTGTCGTTCTTCATCGTGAACATGATCACGATGATGGGCCTGGCGCTCAGCATCGACTACACCTTGATCGTCGTCCAGCGATTCCGCGAGGAACGGTCGAAGGGGCGCGACGTCCTGGACGCGATTACTGTCGCCGGTAGCACCGCAACGCGCGCCGTCGTGTTCTCGGGCCTCACCGTGATCATCGCCCTGTCTGGACTCCTCCTCGTCCCCAGCACGCTCATGCGCAGCCTCGGCGGCGGCGCGATCCTCGTCGCGTTCGCGTCGGTGCTGGCCGCGCTCACCCTCCTTCCCGCGCTCCTGCGCCTCCTCGGGGATCGCATCAACAAGGGACGCATCCCGACCGCACACCCCGGCCGCGAGCCCAAGCGCTGGGCCGCGATCGCCCGCACCGTGATCCGCCGCCCGTGGATCGCCGCGGGACTCGGCATCGCGATCCTCCTCACGCTCGCGTCTCCCATCCTCGGAATGCGCCTCGCCTTCTCCGGACTCGACGCCCTCCCTGCGGACAACCCCGTTCGCGTGGCGCAAGACATCCTGGTGAAGGACTTTGGATGGGGTCGGTCGGGCACCACGATCGCGATCGAGAACGCCGCAGGCTCGGGGGCGGCAATCGCGGCCCTAGCAGCCACGATTGAGGCCGATCCCGGATTCGCCGAGACCACCATCGACGATCGCGGCGCGGTCGTGTTCGTCGACACCAAGGACGTCTACGACTCGTCCGACCCGCGCTCGGAGGAGGCGATTGTGCGCCTCCACGACGAGATCGTCCCGGCCGCCCTCGCGGGAACCGGCGCGACCGCCTCGCTCGGAGGCGACAACTGGAGCGCCCACGAGTTCACCCGGATCATCCTCGATTCCACGCCGGGGGTGATGGCGCTCGTCCTCGGTGCGAGTTTCATCCTGCTCATGATCGGGTTCCGATCCATCGTGATACCCGCGACCGGCATCGTGCTCAACCTGCTCTCGACCGGGGCGGCCTACGGCCTGCTCGTGGCCGTGTTCCAGTACGGCTGGGGCGCGGGCATCCTGGGATTGCCGCAGGTGGATGGGATCGCGCCGTGGATCCCGCTGTTCCTGTTCGCGGTCCTCTTCGGGCTCTCCATGGACTACCACGTGTTCCTCCTGAGCCGAATCAAGGAGAGTTACGACTCTCAGGGCGACACGAGGCTCGCAGTGGAACAGGGGCTGAGCCGCACCGGAGCCCTCATCACGGGCGCTGCGCTCATCATGGTGGCGGTGTTCACCGGATTCGCGATGGGCGATCTCGCCGAGTTCGCCCAGATGGGCTTCGGCCTCGGCGCGGCGGTCATCATCGACGCGACCCTCGTCCGAACCATCCTCGTCCCTGCCCTCATGACTCTTCTGGGTAAGGCGAATTGGTATCTCCCCAAGTGGCTCTCGTGGCTCCCCGCCCTGAGTTTCGAGGGTCGCACGGAGCGCACCCGCGAGGCCGAGCTCGAGCCCGCGCTGGTCTAGCGCGCGACGTAAGCGAGGGGGACGGGGCGCGCGCGTCCCGTCCCCCTCGCTCGTCCCCGGTCGCCGGCGGCGTTTGCCCGATAGCATCGCTTCAAAGGAGGCTCCATGACCGTCGACGCAAGCCCTCACCCGAACTGGTATCCCGACCCCGCCACCGCAGGGCTCTGGCGGTATTGGGACGGAGTGCAGTGGACCGAGCACACAGCTCCGATGGGGGGAGTCGCGACAAGCGGACCGACCCACGCACCGGTCGGGAGTTCCACCGGCCCGTCCGAGGCTATTCACTGGCTCGTCCCCGTCGGCCGCTCGGGCGAGGCCATCGCAGCCGGCTACCTTGGGTTCCTCTGTCTGTTCCTCACGATCCTCGCCTTCCTCCCGTTCGGATTCATCGGCACTCTCGCCATTGCGGGGCTCACGATCTGGCTCGCCGTTCGCGCGATCAAGAAGGCAGAATCGGGCGGGCACGGCCGCGGTAGGGCGATCTTCGGACTCGTGGGCGCGGGATTCGCGGTGCTCGCAAGCATCGTCGGGGCTTACGGAACCTTTGCCGTCGCGGGCTCCTAGATCCGCCGGCGTGCTCGTGAGAGACCGGCAACGCGATAGAACCCCCGGTTCGTCGCGATTTCGCTCCGATCTCACCACGCACTCCGGTATCGTCGCGATAGGGCACGATTGGGAGTGCCCACTTGGGAGAGATCATGACAACGCCTCCGACGTCGCTACCGCCCGCGAACTGGTACCCGGACCCCCAGACTCCTGGCCAATTGCGCTACTGGGATGGGCAGCGCTGGACCCAACACGTTCACCCCGCGCAGCAGCCCGCCCAAGGGGTTGGCGGCGCGGGAGCCGCTCAGGTGCAAGCGGGCCCCGGGGTCTTCCTCCCGAGCGGCCGACCGGGTAGCGCACAACCCGGCCAGGGAGGCGCGACCGTTCAGGGCGACTTCCTCCCGACGCAGGCGGGTCCGGCCCAGGGTGGCTTCGCGCCGACGCAGGCGGGTCCGGCCCAGGGTGGCTTCGCCCCGTCGCAGGCGGGTCCGGCCCAGGGTGGCTTCGCCCCGTCGCAGGCGGGTCCGGCCCAGGGTGGCTACGCGCCGGCCCAGGGTGGCTACGCGCCGGCCCAGGGTGGCTACGCGCCGGCCCAGGCGGCTCCCCTTGCCGTCGGCCCGTCGACGGGGTCGCTGCGGACCTTTCAGCCTGGAGGCGCCGCCGCGCCATCGCCGTTTCCGGCAACCATGCAGAGCGCCGTGAGCCTCGATGTGGATGACATTCCGAAGACCCGCAGAGGCAAGGGGGCCCGGGACCCCTACGACTCGGTCGAGTCGAGCGGGTCATCGACCGCATCCAAGTTCGCGACCGTACTCGGATTCTTCGCCTTGCTGGCGACCGC
>JADGOS010000009.1 GCA_017882825.1 Demequinaceae bacterium
GGGGGCCCGGGACCCCTACGACTCGGTCGAGTCGAGCGGGTCATCGACCGCATCCAAGTTCGCGACCGTACTCGGATTCTTCGCCTTGCTGGCGACCGCGGCCTCGGTCTACGGCCTTGGCAAGGACTTCGCCGCCTCCGTCACGTACGCGGCGGGAGGTCTAGGGTTCCTCGCGGTGCTACTCGGATTCTCCGGTGTCGCGAAGTCCCTACGTGGCGAAGGCGGTCGCGGCAGGGCGATCTTCGCCATCTGCATCGGATTTGTTGCCATCGGGCTCAACACCTACGAGTACCTCCGCCCGCAGGCGCTATATGAACTCTTCGCGGGCCTCTTCCCAAACTAGCCCGCGCTGAACCTCTCGGCCACCTCGCGGATCGACCGCGCGGATGCCTCGAGCGCGGCGTGTTCCTCGCCATTGAGGGGAACGTTGAAGCGGTGGCTTACACCGCCGCGACCGACGACGGCCGGCATGGACATACATACCTCGCCCACGCCGGGGAAGTCGATCAGCGATGACACCGGAAGCACGCGGTTCTGATCCTGAAGGACCGCCTCCACGATCCGAGCGCCCGCAATGCCGATGGCGTAGTTGGTGGCACCCTTGCCCTCGATGATCTTGTACGCCGACTCCTTGACCTCGCGCTGGATCTGCTCGCACTTGTCTGACGTCATGACGACAGCCCCGTCCGGCCCGCGGAACTCGGTCAAGGGAAGCCCACCGATCGATGCGGAGGACCACAACGCGACCTCGGAGTCGCCGTGTTCCCCCGCGATGTACGCGTGAACGTTCGCGATGGCGACCCCGCACTCCTGGGCCACGCGGTAGCGGAGCCGCGACGAGTCGAGAACGGTGCCCGAGCCGAACATGCGGCGTGCGGGGTACCCGGACTTCTTGATCGCCGCATAGGTGACGACGTCCACCGGATTGGTCACCAAGATGTAGATCGCCTCGGGCGCCACGACGAGTAGCGACGGGATGATCCGGTCCATGAGGCCGATCGTCGCCCCAGCGAGATCCTGTCGGCTCTGGCCGGGCTGCTGCTTCGCGCCCGCCGTGATCACCACGACGTCGGCGCCCGAGCAGATATCGACCTCATCGGAACCGATGACATTCGCCTGCGGCATGAACTGCACGCCCTGCGCGAGGTCGAGGACCTCGGCCTCAACCTTGGCGGCGTTAATGTCGTAAAGCGCCACCGTACGCGCGAATCCGCGCATCAGGCCCGCATAAGCGAGCGTCGCCCCGACGGCGCCCGCGCCCACGATTGCCACCTTGTTGCCAGACGTTTGCATGGTTCCCTTGGTGTCGCTCCAGGACTTCGGCCCTCCGCCGAATGGCACCAGCCTAGTTGCCGCCGTGGGGTGCCGGTGCAGGTCACTCCCGCGGCTAGAGCTTCGTCATGGGAGCGAACCTCAGGAGGAGGCGCTTGACCCCCGCGCTCCCGAAGTCCACCTTGGCGACGGCGTTCTTCCCGTCCCCCTCAAGGACGACGACGGTACCGAGCCCGTATTGGTCGTGGCTGACACGGTCGCCAACCCCGAGCCCGAGCCCGGCGGATGGCGCTCCGCCGGGCGGTGGAGACGGCGGGATCCTGCGCGTCGTGGCCGCCCCGGCGCGCGAGTAGACGTCGTCGTCCCCGCCGGAACGTGCGCCGTACGTGCTGGACCATTCGCCTGCCCGCGAGCCATACCGATCCGCCTTGGCGCGAAGCGAGGCCGTTGACGTCTCGGAGCGGCGCCACTCGACGAGGTCCGCCGGGATCTCCTCCGCGAACCTGGAGGCCGAGAAGTACTGCGGCGCGCCCCAACTTGAGCGCACCTCCGCACGGGTGAGGTAGAGGCGCTCGCGCGCCCGCGTCAGGCCCACGTAGGCGAGGCGACGCTCCTCCTCGAGGTCCTGCACCGACTCGAGCGAGCGCACGTGAGGGAAGGTTCCCTCTTCCAGCCCCGTGACGAAGACGACGGGGTATTCGAGCCCCTTCGCGGTGTGAAGGGTCATGAGGGTGACGACTCCTCCGGAGCCATCGGCGGCGGGGAGGGAGTCGGCGTCGGCGACCAGCGCGACCTTCTCAAGGAACTCGGAAAGCGTCCCGGCGGGGTTCTCCTCGCCGAACTCCCGCCCCACGGCGACGAGTTCCATGACGTTCTCGATCCTGCTGGCGTCCTGGGGGTCGTCGCTCGCACGGAGGGCGGCGAGCATTCCGGAACGGTCGGCGATCGCGTCCAGGACCCCCGCGGGGCCGTTGTCCCGCGCAAGGCCCCGAAGGTCGTCCATGAGGCGAGCGAAGCCATCGATCGCCGCCCGGGAGCGCGGCGCGAGGCCTGCGACCTCGTCGAGGCGCTCGACCGCCGCGCCGAACGACACCCCCACCCCTCGCGCGAGCGCGTCGATCGCCTCGACCGCCGCGTCCCCTATCCCACGCTTGGGCGTGTTGATCACGCGCCGCATGGCGATGTCGTCGTCGCGGTTCACCACCGCGGCAAGGTAGGCGAGCATGTCCTTCACCTCGCGACGGTCGTAGAAGCGTGTTCCGCCCACGATCACGTATGGGATGTCGGCAGCGGCGAGTCGGCCCTCGATGGATCGCGATTGGGCGTTCGCGCGGTACATCACGGCGACATCGGACGGTGCTACCGCGTCCTCGCGGACGAGGCGCGCGATCTCGTCGGCAATGAACTGCGCCTCGTCCTGCTCGGTGTCCCCGGCATAGCCGACGATGCGGTCGCCCGCCCCTGCGTCGGTCCACAGGTTCTTCGGAACGCGGCCCGCGTTGTTTGCGATGACGGCATTGGCCGCGCTCAGGATCGTCTGCGTGGATCGATAGTTCTGCTCCAGTCGGATCACCTGGGCCGCGGGATAGTCTGCGTCGAATTCCAAGATGTTCCTGATCGAGGCGCCTCGGAACGCGTAGATGCTTTGGTCGGCGTCGCCAACTACCGTCAACTCGGCCGGGGGCCCGCCCTCCTCGGCACCCCGAACCAGTTCGCGGATGAGGATGTACTGGGCGTGGTTCGTGTCCTGGTACTCGTCCACGAGCACGTGACGGAAGCGCTCGCGGTACTTCGCGGCCGCGGCGGGGGCGTCCTGAAGGAGGCGAACGGTCTTCACGATGATGTCGTCGAAGTCCACGGCGTTCGACGCCTCGAGCCTCGCCTGGTAGACGCCGTACGCCTGCCCCGCGGCGTGGTCGATCGAGAAGCGCGACGCCGCCTCCGTCGCGGCACGCGCCTCGGCGGGGCTCACCAGTTCGTCCTTGAACTGCCCGATCCTGGCGAGCAGGGACTTTGCCGTGAACTTCTTGGAGTCCAGGTTCAGCTCCTTGATCACGAGCTTCATGAGGTTGACCGAATCGGCCGTGTCGTAGATCGAGAAGCTCGACGAGAGTCCCGCCGCCTCGTGTTCGCTGCGAAGAATCCGCACGCACGCCGAGTGGAAGGTCGAGACCCACATCCCCCGCGATTCGGGACCGACGAGCGCCGCGACGCGATCCCGCATCTCGGCGGCCGCCTTGTTGGTGAAGGTGATGGCGAGGATCTGGTGCGGCCGGGCGCGGCCAGAGGCGAGCAGGTGGGCGATGCGATGGGCCAGCACCCGGGTCTTGCCCGAGCCCGCGCCCGCGACGATGAGGAGCGCGGGGCCGCGATAGAGGACGGCCTCGGCCTGTTGGGGATTGAGACCCTCGACCAGAGCATCCATGACGCGTCGAGTCTAGGCGTTGGGTGGGACCCGTCGCGGCGACCGGCCGCGACCGCGCGCCTTGCCTAGACTGGGGCCATGCCGACTGCTACTGACCCCAAGGTTCTCGAGGAGCACCGGTGGCCAGCCGTCGTTGCCCTGCTCGCGGCGCTCACGCTGTACGCCCTGCTACCGAGTTCCTTCCTCCCCGGCCTCCGGTACGCCGTGATCGCCACGGGGCTCGTCGCGCTCGTTCCGCTCATCGCGATCAATCCTGTGCGGTTCCAGCGCCAGACGGTGTGGTCGCGGCGCTTGTCCCTCGGCCAAATCCTGCTCCTTGTGGTTGCCAACCAGGTTGCCCTCGTCCAGCTGATCGACCAACTCATCAACGCCAACGTGACCAACGCGCGGGTCCTGCTCCTGTCCGCGCTGCAGGTGTGGGTCACGAACGTCATCGTCTTTGCGCTCATGTACTGGGAGATCGATCGAGGCGGGCCGGTGGCGCGCTCGGGCGGCGGCTCGGGCCGCACGCATCGCCCCTCGCTCCGGTTCCCCCAGGAGGAGACTCCCCCCGTGCCCAACTGGCGCCCGGAGTTTCTTGACTACCTCTTCACCTCTGTATGGACATCGACCGCGTTTAGCCCCACCGAAGCGATGCCGCTTGCCCATCGCGTGAAACTGCTCATGGCGATCGAGTCGGTTTCCGGGCTCGTGGTGTTCGCGCTCGTCGTCGGTCGGTCGATGAATCTGCTCTAGTAGGCGGCACCGTCGCGCGGACGGGTAGCCTGAGGGAGAGCCCGGATCCGTTGCCCCGCCGGGGGCGGCGGTCCGCTGCGGAAGGGGTGTGCGACACGTTGGAGCAACGGCCCTTCCCCGTTCCTGCGAACGAGGCGGCTCGCCTCCGTGCGCTCGAGGCCTACGACATCCTGGACTCCCTGCCCGAGAGATCCTTCGACGACTTCGCCCGGCTCGCCTCAATCATCTGCCAGGTGCCCATCGCCATGATCAGTCTCCTCGATGACCATCGGCAGTGGTTCAAGGCGAGGGTGGGGATCAGCGCGACCGAGACGCCGCGGGAGGACGCCTTCTGCGCACACGCGATCATGGATCCCGACTCGGTGATGGTTGTCGAAGACGCCCGCGATGACGAGCGCTTCGCTCGGAACCCGCTCGTCCTGGGCGACCCCAAGATCCGGTTCTACGCTGGCGCCCCCCTCGTGACCCCTTCGGGGGAGGCGCTGGGCACCCTCTGCGTCATCGACAGGGAGCCGCGCGAGATCACCCCGGCCCAAATCGAGGCGCTGCGCATCATGGCCGCGGAGGTCGTCTCGCAACTGGAATTGCGGCGGAGCATCTTGACGCTGGAGCAGGCGGTCATCCAGCAGGGAACCTACCTCGAGGAGCTGGAGGGGAACAAACGAGTCCTTGAGGAGGCGGAGTCACGCTTGATCGCCGCTGCCATGACCGACCCGCTCACGGGGATCCCGAATCGTCGGGCGCTCAAAGTTCAGCTCGAGAGGCAGCACCGGCGAGCGAGACGTCGTCGGACGGACCTCGCGATCGTGATGATCGACATCGACCACTTCAAGGACATCAATGACGCGCTCGGGCACCAGGTCGGCGACGCCGCCCTCGCAACGGTGGCCCAGCTCCTGAAGCAGGAGTTGCGGGCCCACGACACCATTGCCCGCTACGGCGGCGAGGAGTTCATCGCCGTTCTCCCCAGCACCGGACTCGAGGGCGCACTCGTCATGGCCGAGCGGTTTCGAAGGACGGTCGAGCGCGCGGCCTGGGACTTCCGGCCCCTCACCGTCAGCGTGGGCGTCGCAACCGGCAGGGGGGGAGAGACTCCACACGCAGAGCTGGTGCGGGAGGCGGACGAAGCGCTCCTGCAGGCGAAGCAACGCGGACGAAACCGGGTGTGCGGCCCGGCGGACCTACCTGCCCACTAGGGCGCGAGCAACGCGCCGACAGCCGGGGCGGAAGCGCTAGACGATCCGGCGCTGCGCGGCCCAGTGCGCCAGTTCGTGACGGCTCGAGAGCTGAAGCTTGCGGAGCACGGCGCTCACGTGCGTCTCGACGGTCTTGATGGAGATGAAGAGTTTCTCCCCAACCTCGCGGTAGGAGTAGCCGCGGGCGATGAGCCGCATCACCTCCTGCTCGCGCGCCGTGAGTTTGTCGAGGTCCTCGTCCACCACCGCAACGTCGCCCGCTGCGGCGCCGAAGGCATCCAAAACGAAACCCGCGAGGCGCGGGGAGAAGACGGCGTCCCCCAGGGCGACGCGCTTGACGGCATCCGTGAGATCGGGCCCGGAAATGGACTTCGTGACGTACCCGCGGGCGCCAGCGCGGACGACCGCAACCACGTCTTCCGCCGCGTCGGAGACCGAAAGGGCGAGAAAGCGAGGGGGCTCGGGCTTCTTCAGGCAGGCGTCGAGAACATCGAGGGCGCCGCCGCCCATTCCGCCGGGGAGGTGTACGTCCAGGATGACGACCTCGGGGTTCGTCTCGGCAATCGCCTGGATGGCCGATTCCACGTCCCTGCCCTCGCCCACCACCTCAACGCCCGCGCCGAGCGACTGCTTGACGCCCACGCGAATGACGTCGTGATCGTCAACGACCACGACCCTGATCCGCTCGCTCATCGCGCCACCTTCCCGTTCTCCGCGCTTCTCGGCACGGAAATGGTCACCTCGGTCGACTGTCCTCGCCTCGACGCTACCGCCGCGAAGCCTCCGTGGCGCTCGACGCGTCCCACGATCGATTCGCGGATGCCGAGACGATCCGCGGGAATCCTCTTCGGATTGAAGCCGGGCCCAGAGTCGCGCACGAAGACTTGGTATCGGTCGTCGGTGACTTCGGCGTAAACGGATATCGGGGCGACCCCGTGTTTCGCCGCGTTCGAGGCGGCCTCCTTCGCGGCGGCGACCGCCGCGCGCAGGCGTTTGTCGGTTGGCGCGTCCCCGACCGAGACCACGTCGATCGCGACCGCGTGGGCGTCCTCGACCGAGCTAATGGCCGCGGCGAGCGCCGTCGCGACGGATTCGGCCGCCGTGCGTCGATCCTGGTAGAGGTACGCCCGAAGATCGCGCTCTTGGGCGCGCGCGAGTTTCGCGACGGTCGCCGGATCATCCGAGTTCTTGCGAATGAGGGTCAGGGTCTGCAGCACGGAATCATGGAGGTGGGCGGCAATCTCCGCCCTCTCGAACTCGCGGATCCGCTCCGATCGTTCGACGCGAATCTGGCGTGCGAGCCTCACCAACCACGGCCCGAAGAGCAGGGCGAGTGCCACGATCAGCACCGGGGGAACCATGACGAGGCGCACGACGGGCTGGTCGGTGAACTTCCAACTCGCGAACCACCACATCGCGCAGAAGGCGAGCCCGATGCCCATGAGGACCCTGGCCCAGTGGTCGCGCGCGAAGAGGCCGACGACCACCTCCGGTCGACGCGCATCCTCGACGGATGCGAGGTCAAGTGGGCTCCACACGAGCGCCAGGCCCACGACGTACGCGACGAGCGGGGCCACCCATGCGTCCGGTCTGGGCCAGCCGAACCGCGCGGACGCGAAAGCGAACGCCGCCATCAACAACGCCGCCCCGACGAGGGCGCGCGGCCACACCGCGTTGGGCACGTGCCGCCGAAGCGGAGGCGCCAGCCGTTCGTTCGCAGGGCTCGTCACGCCCCCATCGTCACACATGGCCGCGCCGAACGGACCGCTGTTTTGGCAATACCAGGGTGGGATGAGCGAAGTTCAGGGTGCCACTCAGGGTGGTACCTCATGGCGGACCGGGCGCCCGGGGGAGACGATGGAACAAGCGTCCACCAAGGAGATCCCATGACCACGAACGACGAGAGCCCGCGGCACGAGGCCGCGTTCTTCACCAGCATCCGCGGCTGGGGCATTACCCGCGGAGAACACGGCGTCTTCGGCGGCGTCGTCGAGGGCGTCGGCGACCGGATCGGGCTGGACCGCGTCCCGGCGCGGATCATCGCCGTCGTGCTGCTCTTTCTCACCCAGGGCCTCTTCCTCGCGCTCTACGCCGCGGCCTGGGCCCTCCTTCCGGATCGCTCGGGGCGCATCATCATCCAAGACTTCGGGCGTGGCACGCCCAATGTGGGGGCACTCATCGTGATCGCGATCTTCGCCCTCTTCGGAACAGGCTCGCTGGGCAGCAACCACTACTTCAATGCCGGGAACGGGGACTCTTTTCCGTTCGGGCTGATATGGACGCTCATCCCGCTGGGAATCCTGGTGGGCGTGATCGTGCTCGTCGTCGCGTTGGCCTCGCGCCCATCCAAGGACTCACACCTATCCGGCGTCTACGCCGCGCCGCCCCGGCGCGCCTCGGCCGCCGCCGCCCCCGGTAGCGCGACCTTTGCCGCAACCCCCGCCAAGGCCGCCCGCGCGGCCGCGGCGAGTTCCGGGCAGGAGTCGACCACGGCGACACCGGCGGACGGTGTTCCTGCGGATGCCGCGACGCCCCCGGCCACTCCCTCGGCCCCGCCGCCTCCGCCCCGTCCCCGCACGCCGGGGCCCGGCTCCGCGATCTACCTGCTGACGCTCTCCGCCGCCGTCCTCGCCGCCGCCGCGATCTGGCTACTCGACCGGGAAGGCAGACTCGACGCCTCTCCCGTCGTCGCGTGGTTTGCCGTTGCGGTGGTCATCATCGGGGGAGGAATCATCCTCGCGGGTGCCACCGGGCGCCGGATTGGATTCCTCGGGTTCCTCGCCTGGACCTTCATCATCGGCTGGATCATCGGCCTGGCCGTGACGCCCCGGATCTTCGAGTTCGCGGACGGGGGCGCCACCATCACTATCGACGGCGTCACCCACACGATCGGCAACGGTCACGGCTGGTTCGACCAGGATGCCGACGGCGTCGCATGCGGCTCCTACAGCCTCTCGCCAAGCGAGATCTCGGACGCGACACGATACGTCGTGGAGCCCGGGCAGACGAGCGTAACCGTGACGTCGGGGACCGCGGTTGTCGTGGTCCCGAAGGACGCGTCCCTGACCTTCCGATCGGAGGGGATCGTCGACGGATCGCTGTCGATCGAGAGCCGGAACGTCACCTGCACGCTGAGCCGCGCGCAGGGGGACCTTTACTCCATCCTTCGGACGGGCGACACGGTGACCGTGAACATCGCCTCACCCGACGCCATCATCGCCATAGAGGGGAACTGACATGAGCTCCAAGAATCGTCCAATCGTGTACCGGCCGCTCCCGCAGCGGATTACCACCATGCTCTGGGGAGTCGCGGTCGCGGGATTCGGGGCCGGAGTCATCGCCCACCTTCAGGGGTATGCGTTTGACATGGAGTTGCTGGGGATCGTCGTGCTCGCGGTGTTGGGCGCCTGGATCCTTGCTTCGGCCGTCGTCGTGATCGTCCGCGGTAGGTAGTCGGGCCCAAACCCCTTCGCGGGATCGGTCCACTCTGCTTGGGCTGGCCGTCCCGCTCCGGGACCCCCTACTCCCACTCGATGGTGCCCGGCGGCTTGCTCGTCACGTCAAGGACCACGCGATTGACCTCCGGGACCTCGTTCGTGATGCGCGTCGAGATGCGCGCGAGGGTCTCGTAGGGGATGCGCGACCAGTCCGCCGTCATCGCGTCCTCGCTCGAGACCGGGCGCAGTACTACGGGGTGGCCGTACGTTCGGCCGTCGCCTTGGACGCCGACGCTACGGATGTCCGCGAGGAGCACGACGGGGCACTGCCAGATCTCGCGATCCAGGCCGGCGGCGGTCAACTCCTCCCGCGCGATGCGGTCGGCGCGGCGCAGGATATCGAGCCTCTCGCCGGTGACCTCGCCGATGATGCGGATCCCCAGCCCCGGGCCGGGGAACGGCTGGCGCCAGACGATCTCTTCGGGGAGGCCCAACTCGAGTCCGACCGCGCGCACCTCGTCCTTGAAGAGGGCGCGGAGCGGCTCGACGAGTTGGAAGTTGAGATCGTCGGGCAAGCCTCCGACGTTGTGATGGCTCTTGATGCTCGCCGCGCCGTCGCCCCCGCCCGATTCCACGACGTCCGGGTAGAGAGTGCCTTGGACCAGGAATCGCGCCTCATCCGCGCCGCCGGAGTTTGCGACATCGGAGTCCGCGACATCGGAGTCCGCGACGATGTCGCGGGCCGCCGCCTCAAACTCTCGAATGAACTCCCTCCCGATGGCCTTGCGCTTCGCCTCGGGATCCGTCACTCCCGCGAGCGCATCCAGGAAGCGCGCCCTGGCGTCGCGCACGACGAGCTTCACCCCCGTCGCGGCCACGAAGTCCCGCTCGACCTGCTCCGCCTCGCCCGCCCTAAGCAGGCCGTGATCGACGAAGACGCAGGTCAATTGGTCGCCGACCGCCCGCTGCACGAGCGCAGCCGCGACGGCGGAGTCCACCCCGCCGCTGAGCCCACAGATGACCGACGCGTCGCCGACCTGCGCGCGGATGCGCGCCACCTGCTCGTCGATGATGCCCGCGTTGGTCCAGTCCGCCTCAAGCCCCGCAACGTCGAAGAGGAAGGCGCGGAGCGCCTCTTGCCCGAGCGGAGTGTGCCGAACCTCGGGGTGCCACTGGGTGCCACACATGCGGCGCGCGGCATCCTCGAACGCCGCGACGGGGGATCCCTCGGTCGTCGCGAGCACCGTGAAGCCGGGAGGGGCCTGGTGCACGGCATCGCCGTGGGACATCCATACGGATTGCTCCGCGGGGCTTTCAGCAAGGAACGTGCCGCGCTCGGCCACCGCGGCCGTCGTGCGCCCGAACTCCCGCAGCCCGGTCTTGGCCACCCTTCCGCCAAGTGCCTGCGCCATCAACTGGAACCCGTAGCAGATGCCCATGACGGGAATACCCGCCTCGAAGAGCGCGGCATCCACGCTGGGGGCACCCGGCTCATACACGGAGGACGGTCCGCCGCTGAGGATGATCGCCGCGGGATCGCGGGCGAGCATGTCCGCCGCACTCATGGAATGGGGCACGATCTCGGAGTAGACGTTCGCCTCGCGGACGCGTCGCGCGATCAGCTGGGCGTATTGGGCGCCGAGGTCAACGACGAGGACAGGACGGTGTGTCACAAGATTCCCACTGCGCGGAAGGGCTCCGCGAGTCTCGGCCGTGCCTGCTGCAGCGTCATCCATCGCGCGCTCCCTTGGTTTCACCCGTTCGGTCACGCCCATTCTCCCGCCCACACTCGGACGCGAGCACCACGACGAGCGCGACGACTCTCACGCCAGCGATGGGTGGGCGGCGTTCCCGCTGCATCTGGGTCGCCTCGCTCGTCGCCACTCAGAGGCTATCCTTCGCCCGGGCGGTGGGCCGGTGAACCACAGGAATCGCTCGAGTGGGCGGTTCGGGAACGACACTTGACAGGGGCTTGCTGCGAACCGCGTTGCGGCCAGCTTCCTTGGCCCCATACATGGCATCGTCCGCGCGCCGGACCACCCTGTGAGACATCCCGTCGCCGGTCCCGTCCGCGATTCCGAACGAGGCCGTGACGCGGTGAACGTGGCTTCCGCACTCGAACGAGCAAGCCTCGATCGCGGTCCGCAACCGCTCGGCGAACCCCGCCGCGTCCTCCAGGCTCGTTCCCGGCAGCACGAAGATGAACTCCTCACCACCCCACCGGCCCAGTGTGTCGAGCGCCCGGACGTGGCGGACGAGTTCCGCCCCGATTCCGGCAAGGACGTGGTCGCCGCACAGGTGGCCGAAGGTGTCGTTCAGTTCCTTGAAGTTGTCGAGATCCGCGACGACGACGCAGTAGTCGCCCTCGGCGCTGACGCGCTCGAGCTCGTCCATCACGGGCCGCCGGTTCGCCAGGCCCGTCAGCGGGTCGGTGTTGGCGAGGAACTGCGCACGGTTTGTCGCGCGGCGCGCGTCGGCTGCGGAGACCCGGCGACGGCTGTGCTCGACTGCGGCGAGCACCGCCACGAGGAGGCCGGCGGCGCCAGCGTTGAGGGAGAACAGGAAACGCGCGGACCCCGGCGACAGCGAAAGGGCCGCAGAGGTGGGCTCCAACCCAAACTGGCAGTATACGAAGACAGCCGCGCCCGTGAGCGAGAAGAGCCATCGGAACGCGGACTGGGCGTCGGTGAAGACCATGAAGACCGCCGGGCCGAGGGCGATGAGGAAGACGTGCATCCCCGCCTGCGATCCGAGGAGCGACGTGCACACCAGGATCTGCGGAATGGTCGCTCCTATACCGATGACCGCAGCGGCAAGCGCCCGACCCCCGCGTAGCAAGAAGAGGCCGACGACGTACACGAGGGCGAAGCCGCTATCAGTCAGGATGGCCGAGCGCAGTCCTGCCGCATCGCGAACGAGGTAGAACGCAAGGTAGCCCATCGTGGCGGCGAGAGAGAAGACCAGCACCGCGCGCGTGGTCGAAGCCGCCTCGCGGTCCTCGCCCTGGCCCAGTCCCGGCCCGTCGAAGGCCCGCGCCACCAAGACGTGCAAGGGCTGAGCGTCGTGCCGACCCCGGTCGTCCATGGCCGCGCCCTCTTCCTCGCCTGCACACCACTGTACGGCGGTCCGGGCGCCAGCCAAGGTGGGCGCACGTCACGATTGGGGGAAGGCTCTAGTCCCTATCAACGACCGCCAATCGACCGCTCACCACGAGGTTTCTCCCCGACGACTTCGCCTCGTAGAGATTCGCGTCGGCCAGTCGCAGCGCCTCCTCCTTGCCCGCATACCGGGGAGCGTGGGCGAGGCCGACGGAGATGGTGACGCGCGCCAGGGAGTCGGGCGCGCCGTACTCGGCCTCCATCGCCTCGCGCGTTCGCTCCATGAGAGCGTCGGCGTCCTCCAGGGAGAGCCCCGGGATCGCGACGAGGAACTCCTCTCCTCCCCACCGTGCGACCACCCCCTGCTCGCCCACCGCACGGGATAGGGTCCGCGCCACGTTCGAGAGCACGACGTCCCCCGCGCCGTGCCCGAGGCGATCGTTGATGAGTTTGAATCGATCCAGGTCGATGAGGGCAAGCGCGAAGTCGCCCCGTCGCGCGATGCCGCTAAGGATCGGAGCGATGCCGCGCCGGTTAAGGACCTCGGTCAGCGCATCCGTCTGCGCGGCCACCTGCGCCGCGTCGAGAAGTTCGGCATTCCGTTGCCGTTCCTGCTCGTAGTAGCGCAGGTCAAAGCGCGCCACGACGTAGAGGAGCAACACCGTCATGGCCACGTTCGCGACGAGAAGGATCGGGGTGGCCGAAGCCGCGAATTCGTGATGAGGGGACTCCCGAGGCCATGCCGCCTCTGCCACGAGGAACAACGCCACGCAGATGAGGGTGAAGGCGGCACGAATCGGCCACTGGCTCGGACGGAACACCAAGAACCCCAGGACTCCCCCCGCGAACAGGAAGTAGTGGAATCCGGATGCCGTTGTGAACCAGTGCGCGAGGTTCGTCATTTCGGCGATGAGGAAGAAGAGGGCGACCGTGGAGGCAAGCGCGTACTTCCCCCGTGAATTCAGCACGAAGGCGATCGCCCACCACAGGAGCAGCGATGTCGCGGTGATTGCGGGTTGGCGCATCTGGGGCCAGTGAGCGAGGAAGAAGACGACGTACGGAAGCGTGCCCAGGCTCGCGTACACCATGAACTGGTTGGTGGCGATGACGGACCGACACTCCCCCGTCGAAAGGGGGGGTACGCCGACATGGCTCACCGCTACCCACCCGCGCCGGAGGCGTTCGAGCGCGTCCCTCGTCGTCACGCCTTCTCACCACCCCTGGCGGCTCGCGCCGCACCCCGCATCGGCGGGTACCGGCCCCCGAGCGCTCCAATTCTAGGGGCTGTTGTGTTCGCGCGTGAGTTGGCGCGGGCCCCGTCCCACCGCCTCGCGGCGCAAACCGGGTCCTTTGCCGTGAATTGTCCGGGACCCGGGACCCTTGGGCACCTCTGGGGCCTTCTGCAGTGGGATGCTGTCTTCGTGAGTCGTAGCATCTACATAGCTTCCGCAGAGGGCGATTGCGGAAAGTCGACCGTGGCCCTCGGCGTTGTGGACCACCTTTCGAGAACCATCGACAAGGTCGGGATCTTTCGCCCCGTCGCGCGCGTCAACGACGGGTCCGACTATGTCCTCCAGCTCCTGCTTGGGCACATCGGCGTCGACCTGACCTACGACGAGTGCGTTGGCGTCACGTACGACGACGTTCATGAGGATCCGGACGCCGCGCTCTCGACCATCGTGTCGAGGTACCACGAGGTGGAACGCAAGTGCGACGCCGTGGTGATCGTCGGAACCGACTACACGGACCTCGCGGCGGCGGCGGAGTTCGAGTACAACGCGAGGATCGCGGCGAACCTGGGCTCGCCCGTTGCCCTTGTCGTTCGCGGAGCCGGTCGCTCTCCCGCCGAGGTCCAGCAGGCCATCGAGTCCGCGCGCCTCGAACTCGAGAGTAGCCACGCCCGCCTCGCGGCCGTCTTCGTCAACAAGGCGAACCCCAATGACGTCGACGAGATCCGGGCGGCCCTTCCGGCTGGCCTCGGCATGGGCGTCCTTCCCGAGGATCCCACCCTTGTGGCCCCGCTCCTCGGCGAGCTCATGACGGCCCTGGGCGGCACGTTGTATTCCGGCGACGCCAAACTCCTGGGCCGCGAGGCCCTGGGAGTGATCATCGGTGCCATGGCCGTCGACCACCTGTTGGAGCGGCTCGAAGAGGGTCGCGTCGTCATCACGCCCGGCGACAGGCCCGATGCCCTTCTCGCGGTGCTCGCCGCGCACGGCGCGGCCGGGTTCCCGACCCTCGCCGGGATCATCATCAACGGCGGCTTCTACCCCACCGATGCCGTGCGCCGCCTCCTTTCGGGGATGAACTCCAGCCTCCCGATCATCGCGACGGATCTGGGAACGTTCGAGGCCGCGACTATCTGCTCGAACACCCGCGGGCGCCTCACGCGCGATTCGGCGCTCAAGATCGACACCGCCCGCGCCCTGTTCGAGAAGCATGTGGACTGCGATGCTCTGCGCCGGATCTTCAGCGTCGCGTCGACGGACGTTGTCACGCCCCTCATGTTCGAGTACGCGCTTCTCGATCGCGCCCGCACGAACAAGCGCCACATCGTCCTTCCCGAGGGGGACGACGACCGGATCCTCCAAGCCGCGTCGACCCTGCTCAGGCGCGGCGTGGTGGATCTCACCATCCTCGGAACCGAGGCCACGATCCGCTCACGGGCGGCCGAGCTCGGCGTCGACATTTCCGATGCCGCGATCATCAAAACCTCCGACGAGGAATACGTCGGCCGCTTCGCGGCAAAGTTCGCCGAACTGCGCGCCAGCAAGGGCGTCACCGTGGAGAAGGCGAGAGAGATCGTCCAGGACGTTAGCTACTTCGGCACGATGATGGTGCTTGAGGGCCTCGCGGACGGGATGGTCTCGGGTGCGGCACACACGACGGCGCACACCATCACCCCCGCGTTCCAGGTGATCAAGACGCCGCCCGGGGTCGGAATCGTGTCCTCGGTCTTCCTCATGTGCCTATCCGACCGCGTGCTCGTCTACGGCGACTGTGCCGTCAACCCCGATCCCACGGCGGAGCAACTCGCCGACATTGCCATCTCGTCCGCCGCAACCGCGGCCCAGTTCTACATCGAGCCCCGGATAGCGATGCTCTCGTACTCGACGGGAGCCTCGGGAACGGGCACCGACGTGGAGAAGGTCCGTGCGGCGACCGAGATCGTCAAGTCCCGCCGCCCTGACCTCCCCATTGACGGTCCGATCCAATACGACGCGGCAATCGAGCCGAGCGTCGCGAGCGCGAAGGCTCCGAACTCCGTCGTCGCCGGACGCGCGACGGTCTTTGTGTTCCCCGACCTCAACACCGGCAACAATACATACAAGGCCGTTCAGCGCTCGGCGGGGGCCGTCGCGATCGGACCGGTGCTCCAGGGCCTTCGCAAGCCCGTCAACGACCTCTCGAGGGGTGCAACTGTGCAGGACATCGTCAACACCGTCGCCATCACGGCGATTCAGGCCCAGCAGATCGATGCGGCCGAGGGGGCGGCGTGACGGTCCTTAGGGGGGGTGTGGCCCTCGTCCTCAACTGCGGCTCAAGTTCGGTGAAGTACCAGGTCGTCGACACGATGCAGGCCGAGCCGCTGGCGTCCGGCATTGTCGAGCGCGTGACCGACCACACCGAGGCGATCGAGACGATCATTGAGTCGCTGGCTGCTCCGGGAAGCGGTGTCAGCCTCGACGACCTCACCGTCGTCGGACACCGCGTGGTCCAGGGCGGGAGCGAGTTCAGCGCCCCCACCATCATCACCGACGACGTCGAGCGCCACATCGCCCTCCTGAGCACGCTCGCCCCCCTCCATAACCCTCCGAACCTCGCGGGAATTGCGGCGGCGCGCGTCGCCTTCCCCCTGCTCCCACACGTCGCGGTCTTCGATACCGCCTTCCACCACACGCTTCCCGAGGCTGCGTATACCTACGCAATCGATCGACGCGTGGCCGAGGCCCATGGGGTCCGGCGGTACGGCTTCCACGGAACGTCGCACGCGTATGTCTCCCGCGAGACCGCGCGTGCCATGGGCCGCGACATTCGCGAACTCAATATGATCGTTCTCCACCTCGGCAACGGGGCGTCGGCTTGCGCGGTCAAGGGAGGCCGGTCCATCGACACCTCCATGGGGCTCACCCCGCTCGAGGGTCTGGTGATGGGGACGCGATCGGGCGACATCGATCCCGCCGTCGTCTTCCACCTCGCGCGAGCCGCGGGGATGGACATCTCCGAGATCGACGACGAACTCAACAGGCGCGGCGGGATGCTGGGCCTGTGCGGGCACTCCGACATGCGGGATGTCGAACACGCCGTCGACGCGGGCGACGCTGCCGCGACCCTCGCGCTCGACGTCTACACCCGGCGCATTCGCGGATACATCGGCAAGTACTGGGCGCAACTCGGAACCCTCGACGCGATCGTCTTCACCGCAGGGGTGGGGGAAAAGTCGGAGGTCGTGCGGCGGATGTCGATCGCCGGACTCGAGGGCCTCGGCGTCGTCTTGGACCTCGAGCGCAACGCTGGACGCAAGAAGGAGTCGATCCTCGTCTCGACGGATGAGTCGGCGGTCCAGGTATGGGTGACGCCGACAAACGAGGAGCGCGAGATCGCGCTTCAGGCGGTCGCCGCCGTCACCTAGGGCCCGTCGTCACCTAAGCCCCGTCGGCGCCGATCTCTCCCAGGCCATCGAGGTACGTCTCCATCAAGGCCCTGCCCGCGCGCGCCGCCGCGAGCGCGTGGCGCGCGCTGTCCGCGCGGATTCGCCCGACGTCAATCCCGGCCGCCGCCAGTTCCACCGAGTGACCCACGAGCCAGCGTTCAATCGCGCCGCCCTCGACCTCGCAGTGGAACTGGAGCGCGAGAGACCGCCCCACGGCGAAGGCCTGGTTGCGGGTGACGGCACTCGACGCGAGCAGGGTCGCCTCGGCAGGCAGGTCGAACGTGTCACCGTGCCAGTGAAGGACGGGCGCATCGACGAGGCAGCGAAGTGGCGTTGCACCCGCCTCGGGCGCGACGCTGAGCCTGCCCCAACCGATCTCCTTGCGCTCGCCGGCGTAGACGGCGGCGCCCAGCGCGGCCGCCATGAGTTGCGCGCCGAGGCACACGCCGAGTGTGGGGCGATCCTCGGCCAAGCGAGAGGCCACTACCTCCCGCTCATCAACGAGGTAGGGAAAGTCGGCCGTGTCGTGGACTCCGATGGGGGCGCCGAGCACGATGAGAAGGTCGGCATCGCCCGCGCGGGACACGTCATTGCCCGCGTCGACGTAGTCAATCCGGTGGCCGCGGGCCTGGAGCGTCGAGGCCCACACGCCGAGGTCCTCGAACGCCACGTGGCGTAGCGCAACAATTCTCACGAGGCGATGCTATCGGCCCCGCTGCATGGGCGGGCCCCGGGACCAAAGGCCTAGACCCCGATTTCGGCACGATGCCAGACTCCGAGATGCGGTTCGACCCGCGTGCCACGGCGAAGAATCGTTGGGACTCGTTCCCATCCAATTGCATATGGAACATCCTGATTCCTTCGATCAGGACCGTGCCCGGAGACTTTCCGAGGATCCCACCTGGCGCTTTGCGCTAGCGATCCTTTCCGGAGTGACAAACCCTCCCACGTCACTTCGCAGGCCTCCGGGCCAAGTCACGAGGGTGACGAGCGGGACTACGCCCAGTTTCTGACCTGCTGCTTTTGACGACGTTTGCGGCGCGAGGGCTGCGGACACCATCGTCGCGCGGCGGAGACTGGCCCGCTCGTCGCCCTCGCGCTTTGTCCTCGTAGACTTCACCTCTCGCGCGAACTTCCCCCGCCCCGCGGCTCCTTCCCGGCGCGAACTTCGCTCGGCCGCGTGGGCCCTACCCTGGAACGATGGCCCACCTTCTTGGCGGCGACGCACTCCACCTCGACTTTGGAACCGGCGTCGTCCTCGACTCCGTCTCCGTTGGCCTCGATGACGGCGATCGGGTTGGCGTGGTCGGGGAGAACGGCGCGGGCAAGTCGTCGCTGTTGAAGCTCCTCGCGGGAGCCCTCGAGCCGCACGGCGGCCGGGTGACCCGCACCCGCGGTCTGACGATCGGCATGGTTGACCAGGCCTCCCCGCGACCGCGCGACGCAACGGTCGCGAGCGCGATCATCGGTGACGCGGCCGTCCACGAGTGGGCCTCCGACCCGAGGATCCGCGACATCATGCGGGGACTCGTTCCCGACCTGCCCGCCAATACCCCGCTGTCCGCCCTCTCGGGCGGCCAGCTCCAGCGCGTCATTCTTGCGCGCACGCTGGTCCGGTCCGTTGACGTCCTCTTTCTCGACGAGCCCACGAATCACCTGGACCTTGACGGCGTCGCCTGGCTCGCCGACCACGTACGGCGCCGGTGGCCGGCGGGCTCCGGGGCACTCGTCGTCGTGACCCACGACCGCTGGTTCCTCGATGAGGTCTCGAACGTCACGTGGGAGGTCCGCGACGGCGCCGTCGAGCGATACGAGGGAGGCTACGCCGCCTACATCCTCCAACGCGTGGAGCGAGCGCGGGTATCCTCTGCGACGGAACGCCGACGGCAAAACCTTCTCCGCAAGGAACTCGCGTGGCTCCGACGGGGAGCCCCGGCACGGACCTCCAAGCCCAAGTTCCGCATCGATGCCGCGAACGAACTCATCGCCGACGTTCCGCCCGTGCGCAACCAGGCCGCCCTCGTTCGGCTTGCGGCGGCGCGGCAGGGCAAGGAGGTCGTCTCGCTTCTCGAGTGTTCCGTCTCCTACGGAACGGGCGAGGACACCCGCGAGGTGCTTCGCGACGTCACGTGGCGGATCGGCCCGGGCGAGCGGACGGGAATCCTCGGCGAGAACGGCGCTGGCAAGTCCACGCTCCTGAACCTCATTACCGGCGCCCTCGAACCCACCAGCGGCCGCGTGAGGCGCGGCATCAACACGCGAGTGGCAACCCTCACTCAGCACGCGGAGAGCCTCGCCGATCGCCCCGACGCGACCCTCCACGCCATGGTGAAGGGCCTCAGCACCATAGCGCTCGCCGATGGCTCGGTCCTGCGCCCCGACGACCTACTCGAGCGCCTCGGATTCACGGCGGCGCAGCGACTCACGCCCGTGGGCCGCCTCAGCGGGGGGCAGAGGCGCAGGCTCCAGTTTCTGCTCGTGATGCTCTCGGAGCCCAACGTCCTCGTGCTCGACGAGCCGACGAACGATCTCGACACGGACATGCTCGCCGCCATGGAGGACCTCCTCGACGAGTGGCCGGGGAGTCTGGTCGTCGTCAGCCACGACCGGTACCTCCTCGAGCGAATTACGGACCAGCAATACGCAGTGGTCGGGGGTGCGTTCCGCCACCTCCCCGGGGGCGTCGACGAGTACATCGCCCTCTCGCGTGATCGTCGATCGAGTGGCGGAGGCGGGATCGGAACGTTCGGCGTCGCGGACTCCGCCGCGGATCCCTCTGGGGGTGGAGGCGGGGCGACGCGCCGAGCCGAGGACAAGGAGTCGGCGGCGATAGAAAGGCGACTCGTCAAGATCGGAACCCTGAAGGCGAGCCTGCATGAGCAGATGGCGGCGCACGATCAGGCCGATTACTGCGGCCTTGAGGGCCTGGGCTTGCGCCTCAATGCCCTCGGCGACGAGGAGTCGCGGCTTGAGCGGCGTTGGCTAGAGATCGCGGACGCGCGGGGCGCCTAAGCGCCCGTACCGCTAGTGGGGCTCGTACGGCGAGATGACGACGTCGACGCGCTGGAACTCCTTGAGGTCCGAGTAGCCAGTGGTCGCCATCGAGCGACGGAGCGCCCCCATGAGGTTGGTGGTGCCGTCGGCGCGAGAGCCCGGGCCAAAGACGATCTCGGCCAAGGGGCCGACCGTGCCGACGTACACGCGTTCGCCGCGGGGAAGCTCGGCGTGGTGAGCCTCCGGGCCCCAGTGATAGCCGCCCCCAGGCGCCTCGGCCGCCCGAGCGAGCGCGGCGCCCAGCATGATCGCGTCCGCCCCGCACGCGATGGCCTTGACCATGTCGCCAGACCGGCCGAGCCCGCCGTCGGCGATCACGTGAACGTACCGTCCGCCCGACTCGTCGAGGTAGTCGCGCCGCGCCGCGGCGACGTCGGCGACGGCCGTGGCCATCGGCGCGTGGATCCCGATGGTCGTCCGCGTGGTGTGCGCAGCGCCGCCGCCGAAACCGACGAGCACGCCCGCGGCGCCGGTCCTCATAAGGTGAAGCGCAGCCTGGTAGGTCGAGGCTCCGCCGACGATGACGGGAACGTCCAGCTCGTAAATGAACTTCTTGAGGTTGAGCGGCTCCGCCTCGCCCGACACGTGCTCGGCGGAGACGGTGGTGCCACGAATGACAAAGACGTCAACTCCGGCGGCGAGAACGGTCTTGTAGTGCTCCTGCGTGCGATGCGGGCTCAGTGCACCGGCCACCGTCACCCCTGCGGCGCGAACTTCGCCGAGCCTGAGTTTGATGAGGTCGGCGTCCACCGACGCGCGGTAGATCTCCTGCATGCGCTTGGTGGCCACGTCCGCCTCGAGGGAGGCGATCTCGGCGAGGTACGGCGTCGGGTCCTCGTAGCGCGTCCAGAGGCCCTCGAGGTCGAGGACGCCGAGCCCGCCGAGCTTCCCCAGTGCGATTGCGGTCGCGGGCGACATGACGGAGTCCATCGGCGCGGCGATGATCGGAACCTCGAACTGGAAGGCGTCGATCTGCCACCGAAGACTGACCTGCTCGGGGTCGCGAGTTCGCCTCGAAGGAACCACCGCGATGTCGTCGAAGGCGTAGGCTCTGCGGCCTCGCTTGCCGCGTCCGATCTCGATATCCGTGCTCACGGACCCAGCCTAGCGGCATGCCTCTTGGCCGCTGTCTGCGGAGGATGGGAGAGTGGGGTCATGAGTTGGCTTGAGCGGACGATGGTGGGCTTCGACACGGAGACGACCGGCGTCGATGTTGCCACCGATCGGATCGTGACGGCGGCGGTCATCTTCCGAGATGGCGCCGACGGCGCGGTCTCCGCACGCACCTGGCTCATCGACCCGGGGGTCGAGATCCCCGAGCGGGCCACCGCGGTGCACGGAATCACTACCGAGATGGCCCGGGCCAATGGCGTCGATCCGGTGGTCGCGCTCGGAGAAATCGCGGCTCTTCTGGCCGCCGCGCTGACCAACGGGTCGCCGATCGTCGCGTTCAACGCGGGGTACGACCTCGGGATCCTCGACGCGGAGCTCGCGCGCCACGGCCTGCCCTCGCTCGTCAGGCGCATCGGCCCGGCACACGCCCTCCGCCCCGTGGTCGATCCGCTGGTACTCGACCGGCACCTCGACCGGTTCCGCCGCGGCAAGCGCAAACTCGTTGACCTCTGCGAGCACTACGGGGTCGCCGTCGACGCGGAAGCCCTCCACGCGGCCGATGCCGACGTGCTCGCCACTCTCGACCTCGTCCAGGCCATGGCGCGCACCTACCCCACGCTCGCGACCGTGGATCTTTCCGACCTCCACGATCAGCAAGTGAGTGCCCACCGCATCTGGGCGGTCGAGTTCAGGGCGTGGCTCGCGTCCAGGGGCCGGACCGAGGATCTTCCCGACCTCGACTGGCCGCTTCCGCTGCGCTGAGGACCGCGGAGGGCTGGGTCGGGCAGTTGTTGGCTGGATAGGGCAGTAGCAGGCTAGATCGGGGAGTAGTTGGGCGCCTCAACGGTGATCTGAACGTCGTGGGGGTGAGACTCCCTCAGGCCCGCCGGCGTGATTCTGACGAACCGGCCCTTCTCCCTGAGTTCCGGAATCGTGTGCGCCCCAACATAGAACATGCTTTGGCCGAGGCCCCCAACGAGTTGATATGCCACGGTAGAAAGCGGGCCCTTATACGGAACCTGCCCCTCGATGCCCTCGGGGATGATGCGATCGTCGCTCGGGGCGTCCGCCTGGAAGTAGCGGTCCTTGGAGTACGAGACGCGCCCGCGCGAAGCCATGGCGCCCATCGAGCCCATGCCGCGATACGTCTTGAACTGCTTGCCGTTGACCAGGACGAGGTCGCCGGGCGTCTCCTCGCAGCCAGCGAAGAGCGAGCCGATCATGACCGACTCCGCCCCAGCGACGAGTGCCTTCGCGATGTCCCCCGAGTACTGGAGCCCCCCGTCCGCGATCACGGGCACCCCCGCCGGCCCGCACGCCCTCGACGCTTCGTAGACCGCCGTCACCTGGGGGACGCCGACGCCCGCGACGACCCTGGTGGTGCAAATCGATCCGGGGCCCACGCCGACCTTCACGGCGTCCACCCCGGCGTCCACGAGGGCCTGGGCTCCCGCGCGGGTGGCGACGTTTCCGCCGATGACCTCGACCCCCCTCGTCGCGGGATCCTTCTTGAGTCGGACGATCATGTCGATCATGGCGCGCGCGTGCCCGTGGGCGGTGTCCACGACCAGGACGTCTACCCCCGACTCGACGAGCGCGGTGGCGCGCTCCCAGGCGTCGCCGTAGAAGCCGATGGCGGCGGCAACCCTGAGGCGGCCTTCGGAGTCCTTGGTCGCCTTAGGGTACTTCTCCGTCTTGACGAAGTCCTTGACGGTGATCAGTCCCGCCAAGCGGCCGTTGGCGTCGATCAGCGGTAGTTTCTCGACCTTGTGCCTGCCGAGGAGCGCGGCGGCGTCAGCATTGGAGATCCCGACGGGGGCCGTGATGAGCGGCATTGGCGTCATGGTCTCGCGGACGGTACGGCGCGGGAAGTCCGAGGGACTGATGAAGCGAAGGTCGCGGTTCGTGATGATGCCGAGGAGGGTGCGGTCGGCATCCACGACCGGTAGCCCCGAGACACGGTACTGACCGCACAGCGCGTCGAGTTCCGCGAGGGTCGCGTCGGGACCCACCGTCACGGGGTCGGTGATCATTCCGGACTCCGAACGCTTCACCAGGTCAACCTGGTGCGCGTGATCCGCCGCCGAAAGATTGCGATGGAGAACACCGATCCCGCCGTGGCGCGCCATCGCGATCGCCATCCGGGACTCCGTGACCGTGTCCATCGCGGCGCTGAGGAGGGGCACCGCGAGCCGGATCCCGCGGGTCAGCCTCGTGGAGGTGTCCACCTCGGAGGGGACAACGTCGCTCTCGCCGGGAAGGAGGAGCACGTCGTCGTAGGTCAAGCCGGTGAGACCGAACGGATCGTGTTCTGGATCTGGCGCCATTTCCCGATTCTAGTGGACGCGCCCGTCGCCCAACGCCGGGTGAATTGTCCGGGTTGTCCGCCCCCACAAGTGGGGGCTACCGGCGCGCGGCCCACGGGGCTACAAATGTAGTCAGGTACCCGCCGTCGGACGGAAAGACTCCTGAGGGAGTCGGGGGACGGCGGGGAACCGATCTTCGGGCCACCACTGAGGGGCCTCTAGGGCTGGGGGTTCACGTGTCGGAATTCTCTCTGCGGATGCCCACTCCCACTCAAGACGAGTGGGAGTGGCAGTATGTCGGCGCGTGCCGCGACGCGGACCCCAACATCTTCTTCCACCCCGAGGGCGAGCGCGGGTACGCGCGCCGTCGACGGGCCGAGTCGGCCAAGCGCTTTTGCACCCAATGCACGGTCGTCGACCTGTGCAGGGAACGCTCGCTTGAGGCCCGCGAGCCGTTCGGTGTCTGGGGCGGGCTCAGCGAGGACGAGCGCAACGCCGTTCTCGCGGGGCGGGTGCTCCAACCACACTAGCCAGCCATGGCACGAAGAGGGGCCCCGGAATTGTTCCGGGGCCCCTCTTCGTGCATCTGTGGCGATGCCTGCTAGGCGAGCACCGCAAGCAGGTCGCGCGACGAGATGATCAGGTAGTCCTCGCCGGCGTACTTGATCTCGGTTCCGCCGTACTTGCTGTAGATGACCTTGTCACCCACCGCTACGTCGAGCGGAACGCGGTTCCCGTTGTCGTCGACCCGGCCGGGGCCGACGGCCACGACCTGGCCCTCTTGGGGCTTCTCCTTGACGGTATCCGGGATGACGAGGCCAGAGGCCGTCGTCTGCTCGGCCGCCGCCGGCTTCACGACGACCTTGTCTTCCAGGGGCTTGATTGAGACCGACACTGCGGACCTCACCTTCCTCTACACGTACCGAACGATGAGCGGCGGCGTCGGGGCGAAGCCTCCGTCGCGGGGGTTGGGCCCGCCGCCGATGGCCGCACGCGCTCCTTGAAGGAGCAGTACAAACTTAGCACTCTCCCCGGGCGAGTGCTAACTTGCGGCGGCGGGCCAACCCCGCGTGGAAGGGTCAGCGCGTGGAATGATCGGCCCGTGGACATCGATGAGGCGCGGGCGGCCGCCAGCCCCGAGGGGATCGCCCTGCTCGCGGGCCTGCCTCCCTACCGCGCCGACAGGGCCCTCACCCTGGGGGCGTCGTTGCGGGAGGCGGGAACGCCCGCCAAGCTCGCGGCGGCCGTGATGACCCAGGCGCGCCTGCGGGAACGGGCCCGCCCCAAGTTCGGCGACTTCGCGGACGGAATGCTCTTCACGCCGGACGGCCTCGAGCAGGCGACGAGGCTCATCGTGGCGGCCCTGCATGCCGCGCGCTTCCGCTCGGCCGGGATCGAGCGCGTTGCGGATCTCACCGCGGGCATCGGCGCCGACGCCATGGCGATGTCGGCCATCGGCATTGCCGTCATGGCGTTCGAGACGGATGAGGCGACCGCCCTTGTTGCCGACCACAACCTGCGCCACTGGGCGGGGAGTGTTGTGGTGCATGCCGACTCGCTCGCGACCGTACGCCACGTGGACGTCGACGGGGCCTTCGCTGATCCGGCGCGACGCTCGGGCGGATCGCGGACCTACCGCCCCGAGGACTACACCCCGCCCCTCGCGGCGGTACTCGCCCTGCGCGACGCGCTTCCCGCGCTGGGCGTGAAGGTGGGACCCGGCATCCCCCATCGGGCGCTTCCTGCGGATGCCGAGACCGAGTGGGTCAGCGTGGACGGGGACGTCGTCGAGGCGGGCATTTGGTGCGGCCCCCTGGCGCGGAACGTTGGCCGGGGAGCCCTCGTCATCGCGAAGGGCGCCGCGCACGCCCTCTCCGATTCCGGCGCGGTCGCGGAGGTCACCTCGCCGTCGCGGTACCTCTACGAGCCCGACGGCGCGGTGATCCGGGCCGGCCTTGTCGCGGAGGTTGCGGGGTCCGTCGACGGCGGCCTCCTCGACGCGACCATCGCATATGTGACGGCGGACCGCCTGGTCGCGACCCCCTTTGCCACGGCCTACCGCGTTCTCGACGACCTCCCCTTCGGCGTCAAGTCGCTCCGCTCGTACCTGCGCGCGCGGGGCATCGGGCGCGCGACGATCAAGAAGCGCGGCACCGCGGTGTCCCCGGAGGACCTCCGGCGTCAGTTGGCGCTTTCCGGCGACGCCGAGGCGACCATCATCCTCACGCGGGTGGCCGGCTCCCATCGGGTGCTCATTGTCGAACCGGCGGACGCGACACCCTAGGGGCTCCGACTGTCCCGCATCCGCGAGCCTCTGCCCCCAACTCGCTACCCGCCAGGCCCACACTCCGTTCCAGACAGGCCAGCGAGCGCAACAGGCCAGCGCCCGGTGGGCGCCACCGCCCCCGTGAGGATGTCCGCGAGCGCGGCGAAGCTCTCGGCGCTACGCCCGAAGAGGCCTACGTACGTCGTCGCCGACGACTGCGGAAGGCCCCACGGGCCGTCCATCGCCACCACGACGTCCGCTGCCCCCGAGCCCCCGGGCGAGCCGAGGAGTCGGATCGTCGTTCCTCCTCCGCTCCCGACCCCCCGCGCCGCAAGTTCGGCGGCGAGCGCGGCCCTCTCCTCAGGCCACCCACCCGAGATACTCACCGTTGGGCCGATGAGGGGCTCGCCACACAGCGGCGATGTCACCGGGATGCCCGCCGTCGCAAGCGCGTGGGCATAGTCGCCTGCCACGTCGCCGCGGGGCAGGCTGGCCTGCCAGCGCATGAGGGTGATCACGCGCGCGGCCGCCTCGTCGAGCCGCGCGCGGCTGAGAAGCCCGGACTCGACGGCGCCGACGATTTCCGCATGGGCGGCGGCGGTATTCGATGGCATCAGCACGATGTCGGCGCCGGCGTTGAGCGCCGCCACGGCGGGACCACCTTCGCCCCTGCCCTGCACCGCCGCCATGCTGAGCGAGTCGGTGACGACGACCCCCCGGAACCCAAGGTCATCCCTCAGGTACGCGTACGCCGCTGGGTCGAGGGACGACGGCGTGCCCCCCCACGCCGCGACCGCGACGTGCGACATCATCACCACGGGAACGCCCGCCTCGACGGCGGAGCGGAACGGGACGAGGTCGTAGGACTCCAGGGCCTCGGTGGAAGCCGTCTGCACCGGCAGGTCGAGGTGCGAGTCCACCGTCACTCCCCCGTGGCCCGGGAAGTGCTTGACGGTCGGGATCACCCCCGCGCCCAGCAGCCCGTTCGACGCAGCGATCACCGTGGCCGAGACGTCGGCGGGATCGTCCCCCGCCGAGCGGGTGCGGATGATGGGGTCGGCGAGGCCAACGGTGAGATCCGCGACCGGGGCGAAGTCCATGTTGAAGCCCAGCGCAAGCATGTCGGCGCCCTCACCCATGAACGCCGACCTCACCACGGACTTGTCCCGAGTGGCGCCCGAGGCGAGGAACGCCGGAAGCGCGGGGATCACGTTCTTCAGGCGCGCCACGGTGCCGCCCTCCTGATCCGT
>JADGOS010000053.1 GCA_017882825.1 Demequinaceae bacterium
GCCGAGCACCTGATGGGCGCCCGGTAGTCTCCGTTTCCCAGTCGCATTCGGAAGGACAGCGATGACGCTCGTCGCCGGCGTGGACTCGTCCACCCAGAGCTGCAAGGTCGTGGTTCGAGATCTCGCCAGCGGCGAGCAGGTTCGCTCAGGTCGTGCCAGTCACCCCGATGGCACCTCGGTTGACCCCAACGCGTGGTGGACGGCGCTACGCGCCGCCATCGCCGACGCAGGGGGCCTTGCCGATGTTGCTGCGGTATCCATTGCCGGGCAACAGCACGGGATGGTTGTGCTCGACACGAACGGCGAGGTCATTCGTGACGCGCTCCTGTGGAACGACACCCGTTCCGCCGGGGCCGCCGCAGACCTCATCGCCGAGTTCGGCGCGAGGGATCTCGCGCAGAGGACGGGCCTCGTGCCGGTGGCTTCATTCACCATTACGAAGTTGCGGTGGCTACGCGACGCGGAACCCGAGAACGCGGCGCGCGTCGCCGCCGTCGCCTTGCCCCACGACTGGCTCACCTGGCGCCTTCGCGGCTACGGCCCGCGCGGCTCCAGCCCCCTCGGCCCCGTGCTCGAGGAACTCGTCACGGACCGCTCGGACGCCTCCGGAACGGGGTACTGGAATCCGGTGAGCGGCGAGTATGACCGTGCCCTCCTCACGGCCGCACTTGGCCGCGACGCCATCCTGCCGCGCGTCCTCGGCCCGGGCGACCGGGCTGGCGAGGTGCATGCCGAGAACGGAACCTCGGCGGTCATGGGCCCGGGCGCAGGAGACAACGCTGGCGCTGCCCTCGGGCTCGGCCTCGGCGAAGGCGACTCCGTGATCTCCATCGGGACCTCGGGAACGGCCTTCGCCTCGACGCCGGGCGTTGTCCGCGACGTCACGGGAACCGTTGCGGGCTTCGCGGATGCCGCCGGGAGGTACCTGCCCCTCGTCGCCACGCTCAACGCGGCGCGTGTGCTCGACGCGGTCGCCCGGCTTCTCGACGTCGATCACTCCGCCCTCGGATCCCTCGCGCTTGAGGGCACTCCTGGCGCGGGCGGCGCGGTGCTCGTCCCGTATTTCGAGGGCGAGCGCACGCCGAATCTCCCGAACGCCACCGCCTCGATTTCCGGCCTCACCCTCGCGAACACGACGCGCGCGAACCTCGCGCGCCTCGCGATCGAGGGGATGCTGTGCGGCCTCGCGGACGGGATCGACGCGCTTGGCACCCTCGGGGTCAGCACGAGGCGCGTCCGCCTCATCGGCGGCGCGGCCCAGAACGTGGCGGTGCAGACCATCGCCGGGCAGGTATTCGACGTTCCCGTCGAGGTGCCCGAACCCGGGGAATACGTGGCCATGGGCGCGGCCGTTCAGGCCGGTTGGGTCCTCGAGGGTGCCGCGCCGTCGTGGGCGATCGCGATCACCGCAACCCCTGCGCACGATCCGCGCCCCGAGATCCGCGAGCACTACGCGGTGGCGCGAGACGCGGTCGTCGCGGCGTCCTAGAGTTCGGCGTCCTAGAGTTCGTGGGTCCCGCGCTCGGCCGACGAGACGTGGATGAGTCCGTCACTGACGAGTCCCTCGATGCAGCGATCCAGTTGCCCCGGCTCGACGTCTTGAAGCGACGAGCTTCCCGCGACGTTGATAGGGGAAGACGCGGCGCGGAGTAGAGCGAGGATCCGGCCCCGAACCTGCCTGTCGCTCCCGGCCCAGGGGGAAGCCACCCGGCGCGACGCCGCCACGGGCCTTCCCTGGGCCAACCACCGGCACCACTTCGACGCGGGGCACGCGTCGCAGCGTGGCGCGCGCGACGTGCACACGAGGGCACCCAACTCCATGGCGGCGACGTTCCAGGTCGCCGCCGTCGCGGAGTCCAGGGGAACGACCTCAGCCGCAAGGGCCCGCTCGGCGCCGGTCAAGTGAGGCGCGGGCGCCGCGGTCCCGGCCACGATGCGGGCAAGTACCCGCCGGACGTTCGTATCCAGGACCACCGCCCGTCGGCCGAAGGCGAACGCCACGACCGCAGCGGCCGTGTACTCGCCGATCCCTGGAAGGTCCCGAAGCGTCGCCTGGTCGCTCGGTACCCGGCCGCTGAAGCGCTCCTCAATCGCGACGGCACACTCCCACAGTCGCTGCGCGCGTCGCGGGTATCCGAGCCGCCCCCACGCCCGCACCGCGTCGGCCTGAGTCGCGCCCGCGAGCGCCCCGGGGGTGGGCCACCGCTCCATCCACGCGGTCCAGAGGGGGAGCACGCGAGACACCGGGGTCTGCTGAAGCATCACTTCGCTCACCAGGATTCCCCAGGGGGACGCGCCGCTCTCGCGCCACGGCAGCGCCCTTCCCTCGCGGGCGAACCACGCCAGAATCGCGTCGACGGGCGCGCCCATGTGGTCGGGTGGGGTGGCTCGCGGCATGGCTCCATTGTCACAGCGGACGGCGGGGCTACGGTGGTGGCGAACGCAGAGGAGGCCTCGTGGACGGATTGACGCGCCCTGTGGGGGAGCTTCCCCCGGAGATCTACTGGCGTCGCCGCTTGGTTTCCGGCGCCTTCGTCGTTCTCGCGATCTTGGTGCTCTACTACTTGGTGCGTTCGCTCTTCGGCGGCGGGGATGGACCCACGACCCCGGGGGCGACGACCTCGGCGAGCCCACACGTCACCACCAGCGCGGGCCCACACGTCACCACCAGCGCGGGCCCGGGCGTCACGACGGGCACGTCCGCCTCCCCGACCGTTGACCTCACCGCAATCCGCAAATGCGGGGTGGCCGACGTCACGATCGTTCTCACGGCGACGACGCATGACTGGGCGGGCACGACCGAGCCATCCTTTGCCGGTGCCGTGCGTCAGTCGGCCTCAACGCAATGCGTCCTCGACACCGCGGCGAGCGACGCGGAACTCCTCGTCACCTCGGGAGCCGTGCGGCAGTGGTCCAACCTCGACTGTGCCAAGGCGCCCGTTCTGACCGCGCAGAAGCTCCTCCTCAAGCCGGGAGACACCGCGACCCTCAGCGCCACGTGGCCGAGGGTTCGATCCGAAACCGGATGCCCGACGACGCTCAAGGCGCCGGGGCCGGGAACCTATCGCGCGACGCTCACCGTGCAGGGCGTGACGAGCGATGAGGCCGTCTTCGCGCTGACGAACTGACTCCGCCCAACTAGTTCGGCGACAGGCCGAGGGCCACGGCCTCGGCGATCGTCGCGACCCGGTGCAACCGCACGCCGCGGGGCGTGTCGATCTCCGTCTCGGCCGGAGCGATCACCTCGGTAAAGCCCAACCGCGCCGCCTCTGCGACCCTCTGGCCGAGCGACCGGACGGGGCGAACCGCGCCCGAGAGCGCCACCTCGCCGAGCGCAACGAGCCCGGCCTTCACCGGCACGTCACGTCGGGCGCTTGCGAGCGCGAGCGCTAGGGCGAGGTCGGCCGCAGGCTCGACGACGCGGGCGCCTCCGATGGTCGCGACGTAGACGTCGTCGGCCGCGACGGCAATGCCAGCTCGACGATGGAGCACGGCCAGAATCATTGCGACCCTGCTCGCGTCGATTCCAGACGTCGCGCGACGCGGGTTGGCCAGCGCCGACGGCGCGACCAGTGCCTGAATCTCCGCGGGAAGGGGCCGCCGCCCGTCGACGGTGATCGTCGCGCACGCTCCCGCCACCGTGCCCACGCCGTGGGAGAGGAACAGCCCAGAAGGATCCGCGACCCCCTCGATTCCCGCGTCGTTCAGCGAGAAGCATCCGACCTCGTCGACGGATCCGTAGCGGTTCTTGACGGCGCGCAGTAGGCGAAGGGAAGAGTAGGGATCGCCCTCGAATTGGCAAACGACGTCCACCAGGTGCTCGACGATGCGCGGACCCGCGATCCCGCCGTCCTTGGTGACATGCCCGATGAGGATCATGGGAAGCGCGCGCGCCTTGGCGGCCTGAACGAGTGCCGAGGCGACCTCCCGGACCTGGCTCACCCCGCCCGGTGTTCCCTCAATCTCCGTCGACGCTAGCGTCTGGATGGAGTCGACGATGACGAGTCCGGGACGTAGCGCGTCAATGTGGGCGAGCGTGGCACCCAGATCCGTTTCTGCGGCGATGAACAGGCGCTCCTCCATGGCGCCAATCCGCTCCGCGCGAAGACGGACCTGCCCGGCAGACTCCTCTCCGGTCACGTAGAGCACGACGATTCCCGAGCGCGCGGCGCGCGCGGCGACATCGAGCGCGAGAGTGGATTTCCCGACGCCGGGCTCCCCGGCCACCAGCACGACCGCCCCGGGAACGAGGCCGCCCCCAAGGACCCTGTCCATCTCGGAGACGTCGGTAGGTATCCGGGTGGTCGCGTCACGCGACACCTCGGGAATGGGGATGGCCGGAGTGCGCACGCTCGTCGCTCGCGACGCGGGTCCCGCGGCCGCAGCGCCAGCCTCCGCGACCGTCCCCCACGCCTGACACTCCCCGCAGCGGCCGACCCACTTTGCCGCCGTCCACCCGCATTCGATGCAGCGGTAGGAGGGCCTGTTCACCTTCGTGGTCGTTGCCATGCGAGCACCGTAGCGCCCGGCACCGACGCCCGGTGGGCGGCCGCGTGCGGGGCCCCTACCCGTTCAGCGCGACCGGCGCAGGTGAAACGGCTAGTGTTGACTTCCGTGACCACCCAACCGCCGGAAGGGCCGCCGACGTTTCCGTGGAATCCCGTCGCCCCCGGCGGCGCGAACCCGGCGCCTCCGGTGCCGCCGCCGGTGATTCCTCCGGTGATTCCTCCGGTGATTCCTCCGGTGAATCCGCCGGTGATTCCTCCGGTGATGCCGCTGGCATTTCCTCCGGTGATTCCTCCGGTGATGCCGCTGGCATTTCCTCCGGTGATTCCTCCGGTGATGCCGCCGGTGATTCCTCCGGTGATGCCGCCGGTGATTCCTCCGGTGATTCCTCCGGTGATGCCGCCGGTGATGCCGCCCGTGCTTCCGCCTGCGCCCGCCCCCGGCCCTCCCATTCCGCGCACGTCCGCATTCCCGCCACCGCCCCCCTCCGTTGGCCCGCCCGTTCCTCCTCCACCCTCGTCGTGGCCTCAATCCCCCGCGCCGGCGCCGGGACCCTTCTCCTTCCCGTCCACGGGCTCGGTGCCGCGACCCCCGGCAACCGCGATCTCCGGCCTCGGGCCCGGAGCCGCTCCCGGCGTGGGTCCGCAGGTTCCGCGTTTCGTCCTGCCCGCGAGTGGCTCCCTTCCCGCCGCCAAGGAGGGCAAGCGGGGGCTTTTCGGAATCCCGTGGCTGGGAGGTCGCAAGGCCGGAAAGAGCGGGGATGTGCTTCCGGCCTCGTCGGGCGGCACGGCGGGGGATAAGGGCGACGAGCCGTCGACCGGTATCGCCGCCTTCTTCGAGCGGGCCTCCGTCCTCCTGGTTCTTGGCCTCTTCGCCTGCATCGGCATCGGATCCGGCGTCTACCTGATGTTCTTCCGTCCCGACCCGGTGGTGATTTCGCCGCGCATCTATAGCATCCCGCGGCCTTCGCCGACGTTTAAACCGTTTGTGGCGTCCGACGCCACGAGCTTCCTCGCCGCCCTTCCGACGTCCGACCTGACCTACGGCCTGAGGAGCGCGGAGTCAACGGTGATGCGCCCCGTCACGGTATGGCCCTCGCGGTTCGCCGAGGAGTGGCTCCTGACGTACGACGATGGTGCTGGCGTCACCATGACCGTTCAAGCCGTCCAGCACTTCACCTTGGAGGCGGCGACCTCGACGTACCAGCACTTGCTCGACGTCGCGACCGCGGAAGCGGCGGCCCAGGCCGCGGGACCCTCGCCCGCGCCCGCCGTGTCACCCTCACCCGCTGTGTCGCCCTTGCCCGCCCCTTCGGCCTCCGCTAGCCCATCGCCAACAGAGGTATCCGGCATGGTCTTGGGCACCGTCTCCGTCAACAAGGTTGAGGTGGGCAAGAGCTTCAAGGTCATCAAGGACGTCACCGAAACCGTCCCCGACCCCGCTGGCGGCGATGCCAAGGAGGTCACCCACCAGGTCGCGGTCGTTACCTGGCAGAACGGAACCGGGGTCTTCGTCATGACGGCCGATCCGGCGGTGATCGACGACCTGTTCACCGAGTACGGGCTCTAAGGTGCCCTCCCTCGCGTCACGGCCTCGGGGCCCGCGGGGGGCACAGGCGGACACGCGCGCCGACATTGTGCGCGCCGCGCTCACCCACTTCAGCGCCCATGGGTATGAGGCGACGTCCATGCGAGCCATCGCGAAGGAGGCGGGGGTCGACCCCTCGCTACCGCGCCACTACTTCCCCTCCAAGTCGGCGCTTTTCGTGGAGGCTCTTGGCCCCCTCGACCAGATTGATGGCAACCTTGAGCGGGTCATCGCTGGCCCGGCCGACCGGCTCGGCGAGCGGCTCGTCGGCGCGTTTCTCGACGTGTGGGACTCGCCGGAATTGAGCGCACGCATGATGATCCTGGTGCAGAGCGCGGTCGGCATGCCCGAGATCGCGGCAATCGCGAGGACGGTCCTCCTCGAACGCGTCTTCCTCCGTGTCGCGCTCGCCGTTGGCCCCGACGACGCCAACGCCCGCGCGGCGGCGGCGCTGTCGCAGATGCTCGGCCTCGTCGTCACGCGCTACATCCTGCGGGTCGAGCCCATCGCTTCCGCGACTCGCGAGGAACTCATCCGGCGATTCGGGCCCGCCTTCCAGCGACTCATCACGGGAACCACCTAGGAGCGCTTGACAGTTCCATGAGGAGACGGGATTATTCATCACATGGGGAAACAACCCGATCTGGCCATATCTGTCTCGCACCTTCGGGTGATCCGCGGCGCCAACGTCGTCCTTCCCGACCTCTCCCTCGACATTCCGCGGGGCGCCCTGGTCGGGCTCCTCGGCCCGTCTGGCGCGGGAAAGTCCACGCTCATGCGCGCGATCGTGGGCGCGCAGATCGTGGCTGGGGGCAGCATCACCGTCCTCGGCCTTCCTGCGGGCTCGGCCCCGCTCCGCTCCAGGGTGGGGTACGTGACCCAGGCGCCTAGCGTCTACATGGATCTCAGCGCCAGGGAGAATCTTCGCTACTTCGCGTCGCTCGTCGGCGCCCCGGCGACGGACCCCCAACGCGTGCTCGAGATCGTCGGGCTCGCCAAGGACGCCGACCGTCCCGTCAACACCCTCTCGGGTGGCCAGCTGACCCGCGTGTCCCTCTCGGTCGCGCTGGTGGGCAAGCCCGAGGTGCTCATTCTCGACGAGCCGACGGTCGGCCTCGATCCCGTGCTGCGGCGCGACCTGTGGAAGGTGTTCCGCGGGCTTGCGGAGGGCGGCGCGACGCTCGTCGTCTCGAGCCACGTTCTCGACGAGGCGACCAGGTGCGACCGGCTGATCATCATGCGGAACGGCGGGGTCCTCGCCGACGGGACGCTCCCGGAGATTCTGGCCGCGACCAAGACCAAGGATGCCGACGCTGCGTTCCTCGCGCTCGCCGACCGCGAAGACGCGAAGGAGAAGGCCGCATGAAGCCCCAACTGACCGGCGCCACGGCGCTGCGCGTCCTCACCCAGATCCGCCGCGACAAGCGGACCATGGCCCTCATCATCGTCATCCCGCTCGTCCTGCTCACGCTGCTGTGGTGGATGTTCCAGGACGTTCCCGCCATGCCGGGGAAACCCACGCCGTTCGATTCGGTCGGGCCGGGGATCATGGGCCTGTTCCCGCTCATCGTCATGTTCCTGATCACCTCGGTCACCACCCTCCGCGAGCGACAAAGCGGGACGATGGAGCGCCTGATGGCGTCCCCCGCGCGCCGGGCCGACATCGTCCTGGGCTACGCCCTCGCGTTCGGCCTGCTCGCCGCCGTGCAGGGGGCGCTCGTCGTCGCCTACTCGGTCTGGGTCCTGAGACTCGACTTCGTGGGGCCGATCTGGGCGCTGATGCTGATCATCGTGCTCGACGCGATTCTGGGAACGGCACTCGGCCTCGCGGCATCGTCGCTCGCGCGCACGGAGTTCCAGGCGCTCCAGATGATGCCCGCGATCATCCTTCCCCAGCTTCTCCTCGCCGGGATCGCGATCGACCGGAGCAAGATGCCCCACGTCCTTCACTGGATTTCGGACGCCCTGCCTCTCTCGTACGCGATCGATGCCATTCACTACCTCTCCAAGAACGCGAGCGCGTCGGGGATTTGGAGCCAGGTCGTGGTCTTATGCGCGTTTATCGTCGGAGCCCTCACGCTCGGGGTCGCCACGCTGCGGCGGCGAACGGGCTGACCCATAGGCATCGCGCGCTAGCCTGAGCGAATGAGTCCTTCGCCCGGCACGCCCGTTGCCCTGCCACGCGTTGCCGTTCTCGGCGGAGGCGTGATGGGGGGGACCATCGTCGGCGCGCTTCTCGCAGCCGGGTGGGGAGCGGACGCCATCGTCGTCTCCGAGAAGGACGACGCACGGGGGTCTGCGTTGCGGGGCGCACACGGCGTCGAGGTCGATTCGTCGATCGCCTCGGCCGTCGCGGGCGCCACAGTCGTAGTGATTGCCGTGAAGCCAAAGGACGTCGCCGGAGTGCTCGCTATCGTCGGGCCCGGGCTCGCGCCCGGCACGCTCGTCGTCTCCGTTGCCGCGGGTTTGCCGACCGCCTTCTTCGAGGCGCGGCTCCCCGCGGGGACCCCCGTTATCCGAACGATGCCGAACACCCCCGCGATCGTCGGCCAGGGCGCGACCGCGGTCGCCTCCGGCCGCAGCGCCACCGCGAACCACGTCGCGCTCGTCGGTGCGATGCTCCGCTCCACCGGCCTCGTCGTCAACGTGGACGAGGCCGACCTTGACGCGGTCACCGCGGTCTCGGGCTCGGGACCCGCGTACTTCTACGCGATGGTAGAGGCGCTGATCGAGGCTGGCATCGCCGAGGGCCTGGACCGCCTCGTCGCGACGCAACTCGCTACCCAGACCTTCGTCGGCGCCGCCCGCCTGCTTGTCGAATCGGGAGAGACGCCGCAGGCGCTGCGCGCCAAGGTCTCGTCCCCCGGCGGAACCACGCTGGCCGCGCTGCGCGCCATGGAGGCCGCGGGCCTCGCCGACGTGATTCGCGCGGGCGCTCAGGCGGCGGCGGCGCGCGCGAAGGAAATGGCCGAGGAGTTCGGCGGCGACTAGTCACGGCGGTGTTCGTTAGGCGGCTGCACGGGAAGGGCGGCGAGGCGATGGGAGTTCGGCTCGTGGCGCGATGGGGCGCCGGTACGGCGCTGGCGCTGAGCCTCGTCGTCTCGCTGGGGAGCCCCGCGCTCGGCCTGGTCAATCCCCTCGCGCACGGACGGTTCCTGCCCGGGACCATGCGGCCGCTCGGCGATCGCGACGTGGTCACGCTCAGGGGAGTGTCGGACTGGGGCCTCGCGGAGCCGGGATCGCTCGCGGTCGCGATCGACGACCTCCAGGCAGGTGACTCCGCCAACGGTCCGAGCGCGGGCACTCTCACGGCCCTCTCGGACCCGATCCCCCTGGACGCCGCGGCCCCCTATGTCGCCGGCGTCACATGGGACGCCGACGTCGAACTGAGGGCGGACGCGCGCTACTTTCGAGGGGGCGGGTGGGGCGGGTGGCAGGAGCTTGGGGCCGACGGCCTCACGGGGGACCGACCGGGCTCCGAGGACCGCCGGGGGACCGAGCCCTTCATCGTGACCGGGGTGGACGCGATCCAGGTGCGCGTCTACGACGCGACGGGCGTTCCGACCGGGCTCGCCATCCGCCTGTACTCCTCGCCCGCAACCGCGCCGGCGCAGGCGCCCACCCCCGCCTCCGCGCCGGCGCAGGCGCTCGCCGCCGCGACGACGCCCCCACCCTCGTACCCGACGGGATCCGAGCGGCTCGTGGACATTCCTCAACCGGCAATCCACACGCGCGCGGAATGGGGCGCCAAGACGCCGACGGAGTGGTTCGAGTCGACGACGGTCCAGGGTGCGGTCGTTCACCACTCCGCAGGCACGAACGACTACCTGCCCGCGGACGTCCCAGCGATCCTGCGCGCGATCCAGGACCTCCATGTTGAGGGTCGAGAGTTCTGGGATATTGCCTACAACTTCCTGATCGATCGGTATGGGGAAATTTGGGAGGGGAGGGCGGGAGGCATCAGCCAAGCCGCCCGTGGCGCCCACTCGCTCACGTTCAACCCCATCGTCACCGGCGTGTGCATCATGGGGAACTTCCAGGAACAACCCGTGCCGCCCGCCGCCATCGACAGCCTCGTCGCGCTCCTGGCCTGGAAGCTCACCCTCCACGGCGCGGCCGCGGACGGAATCCTCCTTCACGAGGGCGTCTGGCCGGCCATCATCGGCCACAAGGACATCCCCGAGTCGAGCACCGCATGCCCCGGAAAGTACCTCTACGCGTTGCTGCCCCAGATTCGAGCGCGCGTCCTCGCGGCGCAGCACTTGCCAGCCGCGCCCTTCACCACCGACGTCACGGGGGACGGGACCGCGGACCTTGCCTCCATCCTCGGCGACGACGTCATCGTCCACTCCTCGGGATACACGACTGCCCCGCCAGCGCCCTTCCAAGGAGTGGATGCGGTCGCGGATCTCGCCGTCTCCTACGACCTGATCACGGCCGGCCCGTCCCTCACGGGCGGGGTCGGCGCGGACGTCCTGGCGCGGCAGACCGCGACCGGCTTCCTGATGCGGATGTCCGACGACGGCACCGGCACGCTCGGCCCGCCCGTCACGGTGGGATACGAGGTCAGCCCCTCCTTCATCCTCAGCCCCGGCGACGTCACCGGGGACGGCGTCCCCGACCTCGTCGTAGGCGACCTGTCTCGCGGGATCATCGCCGTCCAGGCGGGAGACGGCACCGGGCACATGGGGAAGCCCGCCCTGGCGACCCCCGTCGTTGGCGCCCTCGCGGCCATCAGCGCGGCCGGCGACCTCAACGGCGACGGCGTGCCGGACCTCGCGATGATCCTTGGGGGCTCGGGCGTCCTCGCCATTTCGTTCGGCGACGGCGCGGGCCGTTTCGGCCCTCCCACCGCCCTCGGGAGCGGCTGGGGGGCGTTCGACGAGATCGCGCCCATGGGCGACGTCTCCGGTGACGGGATTCCCGACCTGCTCGTGCGGGACTCGAGCTCCGGGCGCACCCGGACCCTCCTCGGCGCCGCGGGAGGGCCCACGGGCGCCTTTACCGAGTGGCGCGCCCTCGCGACGGAGTGGGCGTCGCCCATGGGTGCGGTCGGATGGGGACACCGTGACGGCGCGACCCTCCTGGCCCTCGACGCCTCGACGGGCGCCCTGGTACGCCCGATTCCGACGTCAACCGCGTTCCTCTCGGCGCCGTCGGTGCTGACTTTGTCCGCGCCCGGCGTCAGGAGCGCCGCGGTGGTGGGCGACGTAGACCACAATGGGTTCGCCGACGTCATGACCTGGGACGACGCCGGACGGCTCCTCATCCATCCCTCCACCGGCACCGGGTTTCTGACGCCCATCGTCATCTCCGATCCGGCCGACGACACGGCCCCCAAATACGTTCCCGACCTCAGCCTCGACGTTCCCGCCGACCTTCCGATTCCGCGTCCCTACTGGGGTCCGTTCACGCTTCCGGGGACCGACGCGCTACCGACGGTGGCGCCGTTCTGGAGCGAGTACGCCTCTGTCGCCCCCGCTGGCGACATCGACTTCGACGGAACCCCCGATCTCGTCGCCGTCACGAAGACCGGCGACGTCATGGTCTACACGCTCGACTCCGCTCACCTCTCTCAGCCCAATCGGGGATTGAAGATCGCCCAGGGCTTGGTCGGCTATCGCGTGTCCGGGGTGGGCCCATGGCGCCCCGGGAGCATCTCCGACCTCGTCGCCGTCTCGCCCGCGGGGGAGGTTCGGATCATCACCGGCAAGGGCATGACGGGAGCCATCGTCGGCGGGGTCGTCGCCTCGGGCGTGGGCGCGGGCGCGGTGCTCGAGGGGCTCGGGCAGGTGGGCACCGACGGTCGGTCGGCTGTTTCGATCTACGACCCGGGCACCGGGAGCATCGCGACGATGACCGGGTCGGCTGGCGGCGACTGGGTGCCGGCGGGATAGACCTGGGCGCGGATTCGGTGCGGCACGCAGGCGCGAATCGTTTCGACGTCAGCCCCGATCAGCCCCTAGGCTGAGTCCCTAAACGACCCGTCCGGAGGGACCCGCCATGCAGTACGGACACTTCGACGACGAAGCCCGCGAATACGTCATCACGCGCCCCGACACGCCCCGCTCGTGGTCCAACTACCTGGGCTCGCGGCTCTACGGCGGCATCATCACCCAGAACGCGGGCGGGTACTCGTTCTTCAAGTCCGGGGGGCTGGGGCGCGTGCTGCGCTTCCGCTTCAACGGCGTTCCGGAGGACCAGCCGGGGCGCTTCATCTACCTGCGCGACGACGCCGACGGCGACTTCTGGGGAGCGTCCTGGCAGCCGGTAGGCAAGCCGCTCGCGACGGGCGGGGAGGCGGGCGGCGCTCCCACAGACGCGGCGCCCGCGGATGGCGAGCAGGCCTGTACCGTCCGCCACGGCCTCGGCTACTCGATCTTCACGTCGGAGTACCGAGGCATCCGCTCGGAGGCGACGTACTTCATTCCGAAGGGCCAGGCGTTCGAGTACTGGTCGGTGAAGGTCACCAACACCTCCGACCGACCCCGCACCATCAGCGCGTTCAGCTACGCCGAACTCGCGAACGAGTGGAACTACAAGCAGGACCTGGAGAACCTTCAGTATTCGCAGTACGTGGTGCGTGCCTCCTACGAGGACGGCATGATCCGCCGCCGCAACGC
>JADGOS010000132.1 GCA_017882825.1 Demequinaceae bacterium
GAGCTGGTGTTGTTCGAGCGGATGGGCGAGCCCTCGGAGCGGAGCTTCGTCACGGACAGGCCGATGCCGCCCGTCCCCTTGGTCAGCCACATGACGTCGCCGACGGTCTTGGCGATGTGGTTCATGTCGTCTTCCATCTGCATGACGAAGCAGTTGCTCAACTGCGGGTACGACGTCCCGGCGTTGACGAGGGTGGAGCCCGCCGGGAGGTAGTCGAGGTTGGAGATCTTGTCGTAGAACTTGATCGCCATCTCGGTGGGGTTGGGCTCGTTGAGCGACAGGCCCATGGAGACGCGCATCCAGAAGTACTGGGGCACCTCGAGCGGGCGGCCGTTGCGGCCGTTGATCATGTAGCGGTTCCGCATGGTGACGGTGCCGATGTACTTGAGGAGGTCGTCGCGCGAGTGATCGATGGCGGCCGCGAGCGCGTCGAGGTCGAAGAGCGTGGTAAACCGCGAGTCGAGGAGACCCTCCTCGACGCCGTCGCGGATATGGCCGGGGAAGCGCGCCTGGTGCAGGAGGGCGAGCTCGAGGTCCGATTCGTAGTTGCCCAAGACTCGCTTGGCGATCACCTTGCGCAGGAGCCGCGAGGCGATGATGTCGAAGTCCGGGTCCTCCTTGACGTTTTGGATCGCCACGCCGATCGCGGCCTCGTCGAGCTGCTCCGTCGTGATGCCGTCGAAGAGCGTGATCGCGAGTTCCGAGGCAACCTGCGTGACCTTGGAAATCTTGTCCTCGAGGCCCTCGGCCGCGCGCTCGATCGCCCGGTTGATGCGGTCCGCGTTGTACGGCTCGCGCGACCCGTCGCGCTTGGTGACCTGGATGCCAGAGTAGGCCGGGACGACGTCGCTGGCGTCCGGCTGCCGATTGGGTTCGGTGATCGTCACTGCTCTCCCCTCACTCGTCTATTCACACTTTTCGCCCTGCGCCACCGGGGCCCGCGCGGCCCTGCGGGGCCCGTCGGTGGGCGTCTCCCGACGGTACACATAAGGACAGCCTCACCGCAACATCTAGTGGCGTGTCGCGGAACTGGCCACTATATCTTGCGATTCCGGGGGAGACGGCTGTGGACGACATGGGGATAACACGCCGCTTCGGTGGATGATTCCATTGTCCGTTGCGGGTCAGACAGGCCCACGAGCGATACGGCGCGGCGAACGACCATGGTGGGGTCCCACCGAGCGCCGGGCAACGCCGCGCCCTAGGCTTCTGGCATGACGAATGAGACGCCGACGGCTCCGCCCGCCACGCCGAAACCGCAGGCTCGTTGGTGGATCCTTCGAGACCTTGGCTTGAGCGCGGCCTCGATGGTGGCGGCTTTCGCAGTGATCCTCGCCCTCCGCTGGCTGATCCAGCGCCACGTCCCGGATGGCGAGGACCTCCGAATGGTGGCCCTCTTCGTTCCCGTCGCCCTCGTGTTCCGCGCGTTCCGGCTTATCCGTGCGCGTCAAGCGCCAACGCCACCGCCGCCCAGCGCCGACTAGCCCGTCGCCTAGTTGTAGTTCCCCGGGACGATGTATCCGACCTCGTTGAGGCGCTCGTCGACGGTCGCCACCACCACGGTGACGTCAGCGCGGCCCTCGAACGCCTTCCCCACCGCCGCGATGCCCTCGGGCGCCGCGATGAGGCACACGGCCGTCACGTCCGTCGCGCCGCGCCGCGCTCCAGCACGTAGTCGATCGCTGCGATGAGCGACCCGCCGGTCGCGAGCATCGGGTCGAGCACGAACACCTGCCGCCCGGTCAGGTCTTCCGGGAGCCGGTTGGCGTAGGTCACCGGCTTGAGAGTCTTCTCGTCGCGGCGGAGCCCGAGGAAACCGACCTCCGCGGTCGGGAGGAGGCGCGCCATGCCGTCGAGCATGCCGAGGCCCGCGCGAAGGATCGGGACGATAATGGGCGCCGGTCGGGCGATCGTCGTCCCCATCGTCGTGGTCAGGGGCGTCTCGACCTCCCTCGGGACGACCCGGACGTTCCGAGTCGCCTCGTACGCGAGAAGGGTGACGAGCTCGTCGACAAGGAGCCGGAAGGTGGCCGACGGCGTGGCCTTGTCGGGCAGGATGGTCACCTTGTGGGCGATGAGCGGGTGGTCGGCGACGTAGAGGCGCATGTCCCAAACCGAGCGCCGCCGATACCCTGGGCGCATGACCCGAGGCCCGTACGACGACGCGATGCTGGCCGCGCTCAAGGAGGCCGCGAAGGCGGCCGCGGAGGGCGACGTCCCCGTTGGCGCGGTCATCCTTGATCCGAGCGGCGCGATCGTCGGACGAGGCCACAACCGCCGCGAGGCGGCACACGACCCCACCGCCCACGCCGAGGTCGTCGCGATGCGCGACGCCGCCGCCCAGCAGGAGACCTGGCGCCTCGACGGCCACACCCTCGTCGTCACGCTCGAGCCATGCGCGATGTGCGCGGGCGCCATCCTCCAGGCGCGCGTCGCGCGCCTGGTGTTCGGGGCATGGGACCAGAAGGCCGGCGCGGTGGGTTCGAGGTGGGACCTCGTGCGCGACGCGCGCGCGGGAGCGAGCGTCGAGGTGATCGCCGGGGTGCTCGAGGTCGAGTGCGCGGCCCCCCTGACCACCTTCTTCAAGCACCGCCGCGACTGACCCGTCGCTCGGTCGTTTGTCGGGGCGACGCCCGGCCCTGTATCCTCGTCCGCGGTGGCGTGTCCGAGCGGCCTATGGAGCACGCCTCGAAAGCGTGTGTGGGTGAAAGTCCACCGCGGGTTCAAATCCCGCCGCCACCGCCAGTCAGGTCCGGTGCCGCGTCACACGACGCGCGCCGGGCTGGTGGCGTTTCCGGACCTACTGCGCGATCGAACCGAAGAGCATCGCGACGAAGAACGCGGTCACGAGGACGCCGATTCCGATGAGGCTGTAGCCAATGACGAGCGCAGCCTTGGCCAGGCCCGCCCCGGCCTCTCCTGTGCGTCGAATGGTGCTCAGAGCGTGGTGCCCAACGATCACGGCCGCGATGTCTACCACCGGAGTGAGGACTAGGCCGAGGAGGGACAGTACGAACGCGATGGTGGCCGACGTGTTGGCCACCCTGGGTGCGGCGGGATAGCCCGTCGGACCCGCCGAGGCCGATGGCGGATACGCCGCCACGGGCGGGTGCGGGTACCACTCCGGCGGGGGAAGCGTCACGATGGCTCTAGGGCGACGGCGATGGTGACGGCGATGCCGACACGCGCGGATCGACGGGCAGGCTGCGGGGAGCAGGCTCGGGCGCGATCAGGCGGGCCTTCTCACACGGTCCCGGAGCCTCCAGGGCCACCTTGGGATCGAGCGACGGGTCGGTCAGCGGGACGAGCTCGCCGCTGTAGTCCGCCCCGACCACGACGTCCACGCTCACGCCCTTTCGCGTGTCGAGAATGAGTTCTGGATTCACGAAGTTGCGCGCGACGGTATAGCCCTCGCGGATGCCGTCCGCTCCGAACATGATCCGCGCATCGCCAGTGTATGTACGGCTCCAGTTTCCGGCACCGGCGCCGAAGTAGCCCCGGCCCGTGAGGTCGGTGAGCACCGCTCCCGCGAGCCCCGCGCGATCCGTGCCGTTGAAGACGCGGACGAGGACATCGCCCGTCGCCATGGGCAGGGCGTCGTCTGGGGGGCATGGGAGCGTGATGCCGCTCTTGAAGTCGGCGGCCTTGGTCACGAAGGGCGCGCTGAAAGGTCCGGCCATGGTGCCCGTGTAGATGGAGTAGGCCCCGAACCCGACCGCCCCGAGGGCGATCGTCAGGATGCCGAAGAACAGCACCTGGCGCTCGCGCCTGTGTCGGCGGAGAATCTCGCGACGAGTCTTGAACTTGCTCGTCGAACTGGTCGGCTTGTCCACGTCACCACCCTAATCGAGACGAGCCCCTTGGCGGAGGATGGGGGATTCGAACCCCCGAGGGCTTTCACCCAACACGCTTTCCAAGCGTGCGCCATAGGCCACTAGGCGAATCCTCCAGGGGCACCGATGCTACCGGAGCAACG
>JADGOS010000133.1 GCA_017882825.1 Demequinaceae bacterium
TGGTTCCCGCGGGCGTCCAGACCTCCAGCGTCGAGTTGGAGATCAGAGTCAGGTTCGTGCCCGCTGCGCCGTCGAACGTGACGGCCGACGCGTTGGAAAAGCCCGAGCCCGTGATCGTCACGGGCGTGCCTCCCGCGAAGAGGCCCAGGTTCGGTGAAACGGTGTCGACCGTCGGAAGCGCGGCGTCGGGAAGCGACACGTTGATGCCCGTTGTGGTCGCGCCAGCCGCGACGTTCACGTGAGTCCCGAGCGCGAGGGACGCGACGTTGTTGTATACCTCATCGAACGTGCCGTCGAACCCCTGGAACCACAGGGTGTACGCCCCCGGGGCGAGGCTATCGAGCACATATGTCCCGTCCGAGGAGTAGATCGACGCACGTGCGACGCCGTCGGCGTCGTAGGCGCTTACCGCTCCATCGATGGCGAGGCCGCCGGAGTCCTTCGAGACCGTGCCCGAGATACGCCCGGCGTCGGCGAGTTGGGCGTCGATCGTAACGTCGGCACCCGACCCCACGACCACTAGCGTTGCGGTGCCGCTCGATGACGCATCGGGATACCACTCGCCCGCGAGCCACGGGAACTGGTCGAAGTTGACGTAGTAGTTCCCCGGCTCGAGGCCAGTCACGCTCCAGTGGCCCCCCGAATCGACCCCGGTAGCCCAACTGGAAACGAGATCCGAGCTCACCACCCTCGCGTTGCCGCCGGTGGCGGGTGCGCCGCCCACGTGGGTGACGGTGCCGTGGATCGACCCCAAGAGGGCGAGTACGGCGTCGATGACGAGCGTCCCGCCGCCGCTCACGGCGACCGGCGTCGCGGCCGCATAGTCCTGCGTGTTGGGGTAGTACTCGTACGCCGCTCCGGTGAAATTCTGGAACCCCAGAATGTAGTTCCCGGCGGGGACGCTCATGGAGTACGCGCCCGAAACCACGGTGCAGTCCTGGTAGAAAGTAGACGACGACGGCACCGTCCACGCGACGGCGCACCCGTTCTGGGCGAAGCCGCCGCCGTCAAGGGTGATGATGCCCTGGATGGTTCCGTTCACGGTCGCGCTTGCCGGCGCCTTCACGCCCGAAACGACCGGGAGTGCGACAAGCGCGGTTCCGAACAGCGCGATCAGAAGGACCCGAATCACGCCCCGACCCCCCCGGCGTGACCGCTGAGCGGAGAAGTGCTGGGCAAGTGCGGAAGCCGGAACGGTGGTCATTAGGGTTACCTTATCACGGTCGTCATTAGGGTTACCTTATCGCGAGGGTAGGCAATTGACTGACCGTAGCAGGGCATCGTCCTTCCGGCAACAGATTCTGGCCCCGGACTTCGGGCGCTTTCGACCCCCCAATGTCGCGTGCGGCCAATTCGGCCACAGGGGCTCCTCCGCTGCTACCTCACCTGAAGCCGAGCCGAGTCCCCAGCGTCGCTAGACCGGTGCTGCGATGTATCCGATGATGTTGACGACGAGGTCGGTGCGTCCCGTTCCGGCGTAGGCGGTGTAGAGGTCGATGGTGCGGTCGGCGGGTAGTTTCACGATGACCATGTTGGGGATGTCGCGCCCGGGGATGAAGTTGAGGTTGGACGCGTTGGGAGGCGTCGTGGTCCCGAGACCGTTCGTGTCGGGATAGACGCGGATGTGCCCGAAGTTGGTGGGCTGCACCGCCGTCACGTTCAACACCACCGCGGTCGCGCCTGCGGGAACGACGGATGTGTCAACCCCAACCGGGTAGACGACGCCGGGCGTGAGGGCCCCAGGGATCGGGCCGACCACCCCGTAGGCGGGGCGAGTTTCCACGATCTTGGTGGGAACCGTCGCCACGAAGTCCGAGCCCGCCGCGATGTATCCGGTCACGTCGATGAGGACCTGCACCGGACTCGTCGTCGTCGCCACGTAGGAGAACGAGCGGAACGTCAGTTTGCCGTCGGCGCTAAGGGCGATGATCTGGGAGTTTGCCTTCGTCTCGGGGGCGTAGTTGACGACGGAGGTGTCGGGCATCGCCTGGTCCGAGGCCCACATCCTGAGGTGCCCGGGGGACTTGGTGTCCACGACCGTGACGTTCGCGACGACGGCCGTCGCCCCCGCGGGAACGCCCGCGTTGCCGGTGACCTGAACCTCGTAGTCGGTCATGGGCTCGACGGGCCCGGCGATCGGGCCGGTGTGGTACCCGGCCTCGGAGCGGGTATCGATGAGTTTCGCCGGCGTCGTCAGCGTAATCCCGGAGCCCGGGAGCGTGTAGCCCTCAACGTCGAGAATGAGGCGAGACAAACTACCGCCGACCGAATAGGCGCAGACCTTCCCGTCCGTGGGCAATGCCACCATGGCCGAGTTGGCCACGTCTCGAGCCTTCTCAAAGTTCACCGTCGAAACGGCGGGCGGAGGAGAAGCCCCGTTGTTCAGGTAGTCCGGATACACGCGCACGTGACCCGGGGCGGTGGGAAGCGATGCCGTCACGTTGAGCACCACGCCCGTTGCCCCCACCGGAACCCCGGCCCGGCCCGTCACGGCGTAGCACCGGACCACGCCGGGTGAGAAGCTCCCGACGTCGGCGATGCGAGCGGGAACAGTCGCCACCACCGAGCGATCGAGGTAGGCGAACGGGAAGGGAAAGGACGCCCCGGAGCCGGTGGTCACGATGACGGCCGCCGTTTCGCTCGTGCCCGGCGGGCTCGTCACGGTGATCGCGCTGTCCGAGACGCCCGCGATGTCCGTCGCGGCAACGCCATCGAAGGTGACCGACGTGACACCGGTCAGGTCTGCACCGGTGATCGTGACGTGCGTCCCCCCCGCAAGGGGCCCGTAACCGGGCGACACCGCGTTGACCGTCGTGACCCCCGATGTGTGCGGATCCCTAAACCAGTTCCAGTAGAAATACCAGAAGTTGCGGTTGCCGTACGCGGAACAGCCGTCGCCGGTGCCTGGCATGTTGGCAAGCGCCGCGGCGTTGGGCTGGTAGGGCGTGTAGTAGTAGAGCGCCGCGGTCGCGCGGTTGCGGATGAAAACCGGGTCTGCGCCACAGGCGGCGTTGGGGCTGTACCGCACCGGCGTCCACGTGCCGACGGGGTACCACGTGAAGGAGGTCGAGGGGTCCCCATAGCGCTGCAACTGCTTTGCCGCGAAGTAGACCTGAAGGAAGAAGCCTGCCCACTCGCCGCTACAGAGTGCGCTGTCCGGGCACCCGTATCCCATCGCCTTGTTCAACTTGCTGGTACTCGGCGATGTGGAGGTGACGAGGCCTTGCTCCTTCTGAAGGGTTACCAGGATCGCCTTTTGGCTGAGGTGGCACGCCATCCCCACCTTGGTGATGATCTCGGCCGCGCTCTCGTCCGGAGAGCCAACATATGCCGCGCAGTACGGGTTGGCGGCAATGCTCGGCGTGGCCTGGCGATAGTCCTTCAGACACGTGGAGCCGGCGTTGCACGCGGGGACCTTCCCATTCAGGAATGCCTGCACCTGGTCGGCGGTCATCGCCCCGCCATCGAAGAAATCGCCGTCGCTGATGATGTATCCGGGGTCCCAATCGGCCGCAGTCACGGCGTTCGCGGCCGACGAAGGAAGCGCCAGCAGAACGGGCGCGATCAGAAGAGCGGCCACGGCGGCACGGAGCGAGCGCACCTTCATCTCATCTCACCTTCGTTGCGGCCACGGCCTCGCCTGGAGGGCGCGCGACAAAACCCCGAAACCGGGCACGCCGACACAGTACGCCACCGCGTTCATCCCTTGACGGTAACCCCGAATCGCGGCACAGTACACACGCACGACGCATGCGTGACAAAGGTCACATTTCGCCGCCGAGGCCCCGAGATGCCGCCGGGTTGCGGCTAGATGGGGTGCGGTCTTTCGATGTATCCGATGATGTTGACGACGAGGTCGGTTCGTCCTGTTCCCGCGTAGGCGGTATACAGGTCGATCTTCCGGTCAGTGGGTAGTTGGACGATGACCATGTTGGGGATGTCTCGCCCGGGGATGAAGTTGAGG
>JADGOS010000134.1 GCA_017882825.1 Demequinaceae bacterium
GGCGAGGACATGAGGAACCAGCGCATCGCGTCGGAGCCGTCGCGGTCGAAGACCTCGTTGACGTCCGGGTAGTTCTGGAGCGACTTGGACATCTTGCGGCCGTCCGAGCCGAGCACGATCCCGTGACTGACGCACGTGCGGAACGCGGGCTTGTCGAAGATCGCCGTCGCGAGGACGTGGAGCAGGTAGAACCACCCGCGCGTCTGGCCGATGTACTCGACGATGAAGTCGCCCGGGTAGTGGGTCTCGAACCAGTCCTGGTTCTCGAACGGGTAGTGAACCTGCGCGAACGGCATCGAACCGGAGTCGAACCAGACGTCGAGGACGTCGGGAATGCGGCGCATCGTGGACTTCCCCGTGGGGTCGTCCGGGTTGGGGCGCGTCAGGTCGTCGATCCACGGCCGGTGGAGGTCTACCTCCCCCCGGTCGTTCATCGGCAGGCGCCCGAAGTCGCGCTCGATCTCGGCGAGCGAGCCGTATGCGTCCGTGCGCGGGTGCTCGGGGTCGTCACTCTGCCACACCGGGATGGGCGTGCCGAAGTAGCGGTTCCGGCTGATGGACCAGTCGCGGGCGCCCTCGAGCCACTTGCCGAACTGGCCGTCCTTGATGTGCTCGGGCACCCAGGTGATCTCCTGGTTGAGCTCCACCATCCGGTCACGGAATTCCGTGACGCGCACGAACCACGAGCCGATCGCGCGGTAGATGAGCGGGGTGCGGCAGCGCCAGCAGTGCGGGTAGCTGTGCTCGTAGGTCTCGTGCCGGAGGACGACGCCGGCCTCCTTGAGGTCCGCGATCACCTTGGGGTTCGCGTCGAAGACCTGAAGTCCCTCGTAATCGGGCACTTCCGAGGTGAAGCGTGCCTGGGAATCGATCGGGATCACGGGCTCGATGCCCGCGGCCTCGCACGCGATCATGTCGTCCTCGCCGAACGCCGGGGCGAGGTGCACGATTCCGGTGCCGTCCTCGGTCGTGACGAAGTCGGCCGCGAGGACGCGGAAGGCGTCGGCGTGGTCGGCGAAGTATGGGAAGAGGGGCTCGTAGCGGAGGCCAACCAGGTCGGAGCCGACAAGCGCCGCCAACGTCTCGATCTCGTCGCCTACGTCGGGGAGCAACTCCCGCGCATAAGCCGCGCGACGGCGCGACGCGATGACGAGTTTGCGCCCAGCGAATCCTCCGCTACCCGGCCGCACCAGGTCGTACTCGATGTCCGGACCGACGGCGACGGCGAGGTTCGACGGCAGGGTCCACGGCGTCGTCGTCCAGATGAGCAGCGACGCCCCCGTGAGCGCCTTCTTCTGCTCGGGCGTCAGCGTCGTCGACGCGGCGATCGAGGCGTCGTCCAGCCGTAGCGCGACCGTCAGCGCGGGGTCCTGGCGCGACTGGTACACGTCGTCATCCATCCGGAGTTCGTGGTTGCTGAGCGGCGTCTCGTCCTTCCAGCAGTACGGGAGCACGCGGTAGCCCTCGTACGCGAGGCCCTTGTCGTAGAGCTGCTTGAAGCCCCAGATGACGGACTCCATGTACCCAAGGTCGAGCGTCTTGTAGTCGTTCTCGAAGTCCACCCAGCGGGCCTGGCGGGTGACGTACTCCTCCCACTCCTTGGTGTACTTGAGCACGGACTCGCGGCACGCGTCGTTGAAGGCCCCGATGCCCATCTCCTCGATCTGCGCCTTGTCGGTGATCCCCAGGATCCGCTCGGCCTCGAGCTCGGCGGGAAGCCCGTGCGTGTCCCAGCCGAAGCGGCGCTCCACCCTCTTGCCGCGCATGGTCTCGAAGCGGGGGACGACGTCCTTGGCGTAGCCCGTGAGCAGGTGCCCATAGTGCGGGAGGCCGTTGGCGAAGGGCGGGCCGTCGTAGAAGACGAACTCCTCGGGGGGGTGTCCGGGGGTGCCAGCGCGGTTGTCGATGGACGCCTGGAAGGTCCCGTCGCTCGCCCAGTACGCGAGGACGTCCATCTCGATCGCGGGGAAGCGCGGCGACGCGACGACCTCGCCGCCCGCGCCGTCGAGGTGGCTGCGGTGGAGCGGGTACTTGGCGGCCGACGATTCGGTCATGGGGGCTGTCCTCGCGCGTCTCGGTACTGCCTGGCACGCGAGGACGCCGACGCCCGGGAGGGCGAGCGACGCGGTACCACCCCGCTTGCCTCGCCCCGCGAAGGGCTCGGCCACTCGAGACGCTGTGACGGGCTACCCGTCCGGTTCTACTGGGCCTGCCGCGGGGGGTCCGCGCTGGGCCGTTCTTCCGGAAGCTCACCGGCGATAACCGGGTCGACGCTGGTGGGGACAGTGTACGCGAGCACCCTGCGGGCCGTCACTTGCGCGCGCGGCGCGAGGCCCGCCCGCCCCCGCGGGCGGCGCCCGCTCAGCCTGAGCCGGGCGCGGCGACGAAGCAGGTCCTGAGGAACCGCGTGGTCGAGGGATCGCTCGGCACGGCCAGAACCCACGGGGGCTGCTCGGCCCACTGAACCGTGAGCACCTTCACCGGCTGGCGCGCGCCGAGGCCAGGCGCGATCGTGGCGCCCCACGAGGCGCTGAGGGGCACCGTCTCGGCGTGCAGCACCTTGCGGCACACGCCGGACTTCCACGCGACGACCGCGCGGTCCTGGAGCACCACGAGGAGCGCGGGAAGCTTGTCGGCCATTCGGACGCACGGGACGACGATCGTCGCGCGATCCCGCGCGCGGATCTCCGGACGTAGGGCCCCCTCGACCGCCCGGTAAATGCCGGCCCCGCCCGTCGCGAGCGACGGGTCGCCCGCGAGTTCCGCCACCACGGCAAGTCCGGCGGCGACCACCTCCGACGGGTCAAACGTCGCATCCCGGGGCATCGTGCCTCCTCGCTAGCCACACGCCGTGAACTAGCCTAGTCCCGAGGCCGTGCGGCGGGCAGGGGTGCGGAACCCCAGGCATCCGCGGGCCGTTCTAGGATGTGCTGGCCCCCGGAGAACGCTGAGAACGGAACCCCGATGCGCATGACGAGACTGTTAACCGCGGCGCTTCTCGGTGCCCTCGCCCTCTCCGGGTGCAACACCACGCTCAATACCGGCTCCCCGGCGGCCTCCGACCCTGCGGCCTTCAACACCCCCATCGTGACCCCCACCCCCACCTACGTGGCGCCCTCCACGTACGCGTGGCAGTCCGCGTGCGACTTGTTCCTGGGCGTGGACCCTGCGGCGCTCATCGACGAGCCCGTCGGCGTGCCGTTCGTCAGCAAACCGGCGCGGTGCCAGATGGCAGGGTCGACGGCGCACTCGACGGCCGCGCTGGAGCTCTACATCACGTCGCCCGGCGGCGCGGCTGACTTCGAGTACCAGAAGAAGCTCCAGGGGGTCGACCACGAGATCGCCGGACTCGGCGACGCCGCGTTCCAGTCGGCGGACTACGTGCACGTGCTGGTGGGCGACAACGAGTTCACGCTTGTCTCGATTCGCACGCTCCTGGACCACCCCGCGCTGACGCTAGACGAGCAGATCGCGGCCGCACGGATCATCCTGGGCAACACGCGCTGGTAGGGCAAGACGCGCTAGTAGGGCGACCCCTCGCCATCGGTCGGCGTCGGCCGGCCCCGGGGCTAAGACGCGTCCTCGTCCTTGCGCCCCTTCTGGACGGCCTTCACCAGGAACCAGACCACCACGGTGAGAATGAGCACGGGGACCATAAGGTACCCGATCAGGGCGGAAGCGTTGGTCACGGAGGTCTCCTGGTGTCGTCGTAGGTGACCTCACGGTAGTTCCGATCGGTCCCGCTTGCGTGGCAAGCGCCTCAGGACTCGGTCGACCCCATGTAGCGCACAGTCTTCGCCGATCCTGCCTGCTCCCGTGGGCGCAACACCATGAGGTCGACGCTCACGTGGTGGGGCCGGTGGACCGCCCAGGCGATCGCGTCCGCGACATCCTCCGCGACGAGCGCCTCGATGCCCTTGTAGACCTC
>JADGOS010000054.1 GCA_017882825.1 Demequinaceae bacterium
TCGGGCGTCTACTTCTCGGGTAACGAAGACAACTAGAGGGAGTTCAGATCATGCCTACCCCGACCAAGGGTGCCCGGCTCGGCGGCGGACCGGCTCACGAGCGTCTCATGCTCGCGAACCTCTCCCAGAGCCTGTTCGAGCACGGCCGGATCACGACGACACTGACGCGCGCCAAGCGGCTTCGGCCCTACGCCGAGCGGCTCATCACCATGGCGAAGCGAGGGGATCTCGCCTCGCGTCGGCGCGTCATGGGCGTCATCCACGACAAGTCCGTGGTGCACACCCTCTTCACCGAGATTGGTCCGTCCTTCGCGGAGCGGAACGGCGGATACACGCGCATCACGAAGGTGGGCATTCGCCAGGGTGACAGCGCGCCGCTCGCCGTCATCGAGCTCGTCGTCGGCCCATTGAGCGACAAGCAGTCGGTCGTCGCCGAGGCCTCGAAGGCCGCGAAGAGGGCCGCGAAGCCCGTCGAGCCCAAGGATGCGGCGAAGAAGGAAGCTGCGACGAAGGAGCCTGCGACGAAGGAGGCCCCCGCGAAGGCGGCGGCTGACGAGGTTGCCACGGACGAGGCTCTCGCAGGCGACGCTGTCGCAGACGACGCCGTCGTGGACGCAGCGACCCCGGAGGAGCCGACCGCTGACGACGCCAAGGCCGACGCGTAGCCACGACCTCATCGAGGCGGATTCCGTGACCGACAGCCCCATCGTCGTGCGGGTCCGCCTCGATTTGTCGTATGACGGGACGGACTTCGCTGGTTGGGCCGATCAGCCCGAACTCAGGACCGTGCAGGGCGCTCTCGAGGCCGCCCTCGCCCGAGTCGTCCGCGCGGAGAGCCTTCCTCGCCTCGTCGTCGCAGGTCGGACGGATGCGGGCGTCCACGCCCGTGGCCAGGTGGCGCACGTCGACATCCCCCTGTCAGCGTGGAGGCGGCTTCCGAGCCGCTCCCGGCCGGGCGAGGCGGAGTCGCTTCAGGCTCGCCTCAATGGTGTGCTTCCGTCGGACATCGTCGTGCGCGCGGCGTCGGAGGCGCCTCCCGGATTCGACGCTCGGTTCAGCGCCTCCGAGCGGCGATATGCATACCGCATCTCGGACGCGGGACGGCGCCCCGATCCCCTCATCAGGCGCCATGCCCTTGCCTACCCGCGCGCGCTCAACGTCGACGCGCTCAACGAGGCCTCGCGATCGCTCACGGGCCTGAGGGACTTCTGCGCCTTCTGTCGCCCGAGAGAGGGCGCGACGACCATCCGCGACCTCAGGGAACTCTCGTGGCGACGGGAAGAATCCGGGGCGGATGCCGGGCTCGTCGTGGCTACCGTTCGCGCCGACGCATTCTGCCACTCCATGGTTCGCTCGCTTGTGGGTGCGGTGCTTGCCGTCGGAGACGGGCGCCGCGACGCCGCGTGGCTTTCCCGGGTCGCCTCGTCACCCAAACGCTCGCCCGCGATAGCGGTGGCGCCCGGTTGCGGCTTGACCCTCGAGGAGGTGGTGTACCCTACCGATGCGGAAGTCGCGCTTCGCGCCGCCGAAACCCGCAGCAGGCGGACCCTGAATTGACCCACCCCCACCTCGACGGTATGCTCAAGGGTCGTTGTGCGTTCCACCGCGGACTGGTTCTATCTTCCGCTACCGGAATGGCCGACCGCCACGCTGGATAGACCAGCGACCATCGATGAGCAACAGAGAAGGCTTCACGTGCGCACCTACTCCCCCAAGACCGGTGACCACACTGCCGAGTGGCATGTGATCGACGCCACCGACGTGGTGCTAGGTCGTCTCGCGACGCACGCGGCCCAGTTGCTGCGCGGAAAGCACAAGCCCTCCTTCGCGCCGCACCTGGATTGCGGCGACTTCGTCATCGTGATCAATGCCGACAAGGTGGCCCTGACGGGCAGCAAGGCGACGACGAAGATGGTCTACCGCCACTCGGGCTTCCCGGGCGGAATCAAGTCGATCGCGATCGGTGACCTCCTCGCCCGCGACCCCCGTCGCGTCGTGGAGAACGCGGTGAGCGGCATGCTCCCGCACACGCGCCTCGGGCGCGCCCAGATCGCCAAGCTCAAGGTGTACTCGGGCCCCGAGCACCCCCACGCAGCTCAGCAGCCCAAGGCTTTCCCGATCACCCAGGTCGCGCAGTAGCGCGCGGGTCAGGACAAAGGACAAACACCGTGGAAGACGAGACGCAGGACGTCGAACTTGAGACGCCCACCGAGTACACCTCGCAGAGTGCCGAGGCGCTCGTGGGCACCGGCAAGTCAGCGATCGCTCCCGGCGGCGGGCTCGGTCGACGCAAGGAGGCGGTCGCCCGTGTGCGGCTCGTCCCCGGATCCGGCGGATGGACCATCAACGGCCGGACGCTGGAGGACTACTTCCCGAACAAGGTGCACCAGCAACTCGTGAACAGCCCGTTCGCCCTGCTGAACCTCGAGGACAAGTTCGACGTCCACGCCCGCATCAACGGTGGGGGGCCTTCCGGACAAGCCGGTGCCCTGCGGCTCGGCGTTGCGCGTGCCCTCAATGGCATTGATCTCGAGGCGAACCGCGGCGCGCTGAAGAAGGCCGGGTACCTTACCCGCGACCCGCGCGCCGTCGAGCGCAAGAAGGCGGGCCTGAAGAAGGCGCGTCGCGCACCGCAGTACTCAAAGCGATAGCGTTTCGCGCATGCCGCGCCTCTTCGGTACCGACGGCGTGCGCGGTCTGGCGAACCAGGATGTGACGGCCGAACTTGCCGTCGACCTCGCGGCCGCGGCCGCGCGCGTGTTGGGCGAGCGAGGCGAGTTCGCGGGCCATCGCCCCACGGCGATCCTTGGCCGAGACACGCGCGTGTCCGGCCAGTTCTTGTCCGCTGCGGTTGCGGCGGGCCTCGCCAGCGCGGGCGTCGACGTGCTCGACGCTGGCATCCTCCCCACTCCGGCAGTCGCATATCTGGTGAGCGCGGTGAAGGCAGACCTCGGGGTCGTGATCTCCGCTTCCCACAACCCCATGCCCGACAACGGCATCAAGTTTTTCGCGCGCGGGGGGCAGAAGCTCGACGACCTCGTCGAGGCGTCGATCGAAGAAAAGCTCGGGGAGTCGTGGAGCCGGCCAACGGGGGCCGACGTGGGAACAATCGTCGAGTCCAGCGGGCTCGTTCGTCGATACGTCGATCACGTCGTGGCCTCGGTCGCATCGTTCTGCGGCACCGACAGCCCGGCGACGGGATTGACGATCGTCGTGGACTGCGCGCACGGCGCCGCGTTCGACGCGGGTCCCGCGGCCGTCCGCGGCGCAGGCGCAACGGCGATCGTCCTCAACGCGGCGCCTACCGGACTCAACATCAACGACGCCGTCGGCTCGACGCACCTGGAACCGCTGCGGGCGGCGGTGCTCGAGTCCGGAGCCGACTTCGGCGTCGCCTTCGACGGCGATGCGGATCGATGCCTCGCCGTTGACCACCTCGGGGACGTCGTGGACGGCGACCAGATCATGGGAGCCCTGGCCGTCGCGATGAAGGGCTCGCGGAAGCTTTACCGCGACACGCTGGTGACGACCGTGATGAGCAACCTTGGACTGCATCGCGCCATGCGCGCCTCCGGGATCGATGTGGTGGAGGCCGCGGTGGGCGATCGGTACGTACTCGAAGCGATGCGCGAGGGCGGCTATACCCTCGGGGGCGAGCAGTCGGGGCACATCATCGTCTCCGAATACGCGTCGACGGGCGACGGGACGCTGACCGCGCTCCTTCTGGCGGGCGTCGTCGCGACTTCCGGGCGCACCCTCAGGGACCTCTGTTCGGGTGTGGCGCGCCTGCCCCAGGTACTCATCAACGTCTCGGGGGTTGACCGCGCGAGGGTCTTCACTGACCCCGTGCTTCAGGAGGCCGTGACCGCTGCGCGCGCCGAACTTGGCGACGCTGGGCGCATCCTTCTGCGCCCATCGGGGACCGAACCGCTCGTGCGCGTGATGGTCGAGGCCGAGACAGACGACTCCGCGCGGGAAGTCGCGGAACGGCTCGCCGGCGTCGTCGCGGCGAGGCTGGGAACGGCGTGAGGGTTCTCTACGGCTGGACCTCCCTGTCAGGCTTTTTGGCGAGCCTTCAGGACACGATCCTCTCGCTCACTTCGTCCCCGTGGATCTACCCCTCCATATGGGCAGTCACGGTGATCGACGGGGTGTTTCCGCCGATCCCGTCGGAGTCCGTCGTGATCGCCGCCGCAACCACGTGGCAGCAGAGGGGCATCCCCAACGTCTTTGCCATTTGGCTCGCGGCGGCGCTCGGGGCGTGGTGCGGGGATCAGATCGCCTACTCGATTGGCAAGACCATCCCCGTGCGGAAGGTTCCCGGCATGCGGGGTCCGCGCGGGATCGCCGCGCTCGATTGGGCCGAGCGGGCGCTCGGGCTTCGCGGGACCTCCTTCATCATCGCGGCGCGGTTCATTCCGGTCGGCCGCGTGGCCGTGAATCTCACCGCGGGGGCCTTGAAGTTCCCGCGGAGGCGCTTCATGGCGATCGACGCGGTTGGAGCGGGCCTTTGGGCGTCCTATTCGATCGGCCTCGGGGTCTTCGCGGGGTCGCTACTCCATGACAACTTGCTGGCGAGCATCGGGATCGGGGTGGTCGGCGGCGTCGCGCTGGGCTACCTCGTTGACTTCATCCTGTCCAAGGTCGGGGTCCAGCCGCCCGAGATGGTTCCGGTAGAGGATTGGCCCGTCGACGAGCCGGTTGCGCCACGCCGCGCGCGCCCCACGACCAAGCCCAAGGTGTCAAAGGTGCCCAGGGCGCCGAAAGGCTCCGAGGCCTCGGGCGGGGACGCCTAGAGCTTGCGCAGATAGACCCGCTCCACCGCGTGGTCCGGGCCCTTGCGAAGGATGATGGTGGCCCGCGAACGCGTCGGAGCGATGTTGCGCTGGAGGTTCGGGGCGTTGATGGAGTCCCAAATCTCACCGGCTCGCTCCCTCGCCTCCGCGTCGGTGAGCGACGCGAACATGCGGAAGTAGGAATCCGGCTGCGCGAAGGCGGTGTTGCGCAGCGAAAGGAAGCGATCCACGTACCACCGCCGGACGTCTGCCGCATCGGCGTCAACGTAGATGGAGACATCGAAGTAGTCGCTTACGGTGAGCGAATCGCCCTCGGGATCCCGCAGCGTCGCCGGCTGGAGAACGTTGAGGCCCTCCACGATCAGAACATCGGGACGCGCGACGGTGATCGATTCCCCGGGCACGATGTCGTAAGCGTGGTGCGAGTAGACGGGCGCGGTCACCGTCGGAAGCCCGGACTTCACTGCGGCGACGAATGCGCGCAAAGCCTTCCTGTCGTAGGACTCGGGGAACCCCTTCTTCAGCAGGATGCCGCGCTCCTGGAGCACCGAGTTTGGAAGGAGGAACCCATCAGTGGTGATGAGCTCAACGCGGGGGCTCCCGGGCCACCGCGCCATGAGTTCCCGAAGCAGGCGCGCCGTCGTGGACTTGCCGACCGCAACAGAGCCAGCGACTCCGATGACGAACGGAGTGCGCGAGGCATGCTCGCCGAGAAACTCATTCGAGGCGTGATGCAGAGCGCCGATCGCCGTCGAGTAGAGATCGAGTAGGCGTGAGAGCGGACGGTAGATGTGGTCGACCTCGGTGAGATCGACGGGGTCGCCCAGGCCCCTGACCCGCGCGATGTCGTGCTCCGTGAGCGGCAAGGGAGTCTTCCCTGCAAGGGCGAACCACTCCGCGCGGCTAAACGTGACAAACGGACTCCCCGCGTCACCCGCCACGGCCTCGTCCATGCCCCCATTGTGGCCCATGTGCGGCGGCAGAGGCCGCCGCGGGGCGTCGCACTCGATCCCGGCAACTAGACTCGTCGTCATGTGCGGCATCGTGGGATACGTGGGTTCCTTGGAGGCGAGTTCACGGCCGCAGGAGGTAGTCATGGCGGGACTCGCGAGGCTCGAGTATCGCGGATACGACTCGGCAGGCATTGCGGTGGTGACCGCCGACCGCGAGCACCTGGCAATGGCCAAGAAAGCGGGCAAACTCGCGATCCTTGCCCAGGAGCTGAAGGACAGGCCGCTCCCGCCCGGCACGGTCGCGATCGGGCACACGCGGTGGGCCACGCACGGCGCCCCGACGGATTCGAACGCCCACCCCCACATGGCAGCGGGCGGCCGCATCGCGATCATTCACAACGGGATCATCGAGAACTACGCGAGCCTCCGCTCGGAACTCGAGGCCGTGGGCGTGGTCTTCTCCTCGGACACCGACACCGAGGTCGCGGGACACATGATCGCGGCCGAGGTTGACGACGGCAAGGACCTCGCCCAAGCGATGCGTGATGTGACTCGTCGCCTGGAGGGTGCCTTCACGCTTCTCGCCATCGACGCGCGCGAGCCGCAAACCGTCGTCGGCGCGCGCCGCAACTCGCCCCTCGTCGTGGGACTCGGGGACGGGGAAAACTTCCTCGGCTCCGACGTCGTCGCGTTCATCGAGTACACGAAGAAGGCGCTCGAACTCGGGCAGGACGAGGTCGTGGAAATCACCCCCGACCGAGTCGTGGTCACGGACGCGAGCGGCGCCGTCGTGGCCCGCGCGCCCTACACGATTGATTGGGACGCGACCGCCGCGGAGAAGGGCGGCTTCTCCACGTTCATGGAGAAAGAGATTCACGACGAGCCTGCAGCCGTCGCGGACACCCTTCGCGACCGATTCAACGAGTTTGGGAAGCTCAAGCTTGATGGTGGGCTCATCGCGGATACCATCCTGGGTTCCATCGACAAGATCATCGTCCTCGCCTGCGGGACCTCAAGCTACGCGGGCCTGGTGGCGAAGTACGCGATCGAGCACTGGTGCCGCATCCCGGTGGAGGTGGAGTACTCGCACGAGTTCCGGTACAGGGATCCCGTCGTCTCGGTGAAGACCCTGGTCGTCGCGATCTCGCAGTCGGGCGAGACGATGGACACGATCATGGCGATGCGGTACGCGCAGCAGCAAGGGGCGAGTGTTATCGCCATCGTCAACGTCCAGGGCAGCACGATCGCGCGCGAGGCCGACGCGGTGCTTTACACGCGCGCGGGCCCGGAAATCGCCGTGGCCTCTACCAAGGCCCTCGTCGCCCAGATCACGGCGACGTACCTGCTCGGGATGTTCCTCGCGGAACTGCGCGGGAACAAGTTCCCCGGCGAGGTGCGCGCGATCCTCGAGCAGCTCGGCGAGATGCCCGCGAAGATCCAGCGCGTGCTCGACACGGCGGAACCGATCCGCGCGCTTGCCCGCTCGATGGCGGGCGAGCGAACCATCCTCTTCCTCGGCCGCCACGTTGGGTACCCCGTCGCGCTCGAGGGTGCGCTGAAGCTCAAGGAACTCGCATACATCCACGCCGAGGGGTTCGCCGCGGGGGAACTCAAGCACGGGCCGATCGCGCTCGTGGAGAAGGACCTGCCCATCTTCGTGATCCTCCCGTCTCCGAACGGGCCCGGGTCCCTTCACTCCAAGGTGCTGTCGAACATCCAGGAGGTGCGCGCGCGGGGCGCCCGCACCATCGTCCTCGCGGAAGAGGGAGACGAGGTCGCGGCGAAGTACGCGAGCGAGATCTTCTACCTTCCCGAGGCCCCCGTGCTCCTCACGCCACTCCTCGCGCTCATTCCGCTTCAAATCTTCGCGTGCGAGCTCGCGGGGGCGAAGGGCAACGACGTGGACCAGCCGCGCAACCTCGCGAAGTCCGTCACGGTGGAGTAGCGATGATCGTCGGCCTTGGCATCGACGTGGTCGCGCTCGATCGCTTCCGGGAGGCCATCGAAAAGACCCCTGGCCTCGTTGAGCGCATCTTCACGCCAGCGGAGCGGACGATGGGGCACGCAAGCCTCGCGGCCCGCTGGGCGGCCAAAGAGGCCCTCGCGAAGGCGCTCGGCGCCCCCGTGGGCTTGAGTTGGCACGATGCCGAGGTGGTACGCGAAGAGTCGGGGGCTCCCACTCTGGTCGTGACCGGAACCGTTGCCGCGCGCGCCGCGGAACTCGGCGTCACGCGCTTCCACCTCTCGATGTCGCACGACGGAGGCATGGCCTCAGCCGTGGTCGTCGCGGAGGCGGACGCGTGAGCGGGCTCACCGTCGTGGTCGACTACGGTGCGATCACTCGAAACACCAGGATCCTGCTGGAGCGTGCCGGGGGAGCGGGGCTGATGGCCGTGGTCAAGGCGGACGGCTACGGGCACGGGCTCGTCGAGACCGCTCGCGCGGCGAGGGCGGGCGGCGCCTCGTGGCTAGGCGTCGCGCAGCCGGAGGAGGCCCTCGCGTTACGCAAGGCGGGCGACACGGGGCGGGTCCTGGCGTGGCTCTACGGGCCGGATCTTCCCGCGGCGGCCATGATCGCCGCGGACGTCGACCTGTCAGTTTCGTCGCTGTCCACTCTGAAGACGGTGGTCGCGGGCGCCAAGGAGGCCGGCTCGCCGGCGAGGATTCACGTGTGCGTCGACACCGGCCTCGGCAGGGAGGGCGCAACGCCAGATGACCTTCCCGCGCTTCTCGACGCCGTCGAGTGGGAGCGCGCCGCTGGCACCATCGAGGCGGTCGGCATCTGGTCGCACCTCGCGTGGGCGGACGTTCCGGGCCACCCGACGATCGACGACCAAGCGGAGGTATTCCGATTCGCGCTGGAGCTTGCCCGCGAGCGGGGTCTCAGCTTCCAGGTGCGCCACCTGGCGAACTCGGCCGCGGCGCTCACCCGCCCCGACCTCCGCTTCGACCTCGTCCGGCCCGGCATCGCGCTCTATGGACTCTCGCCCGTCGGCGAGGCCGACGGCGGCGACTTCGCGCTCACCCCCGCGATGTCGGTCACGAGCGTCGTCGCCCTCGTCAAGAAGGTCCGCGCCGGCCACGGCGTCAGTTACGGGCACGACTACGTCACGGAGCGCGATTCCTGCCTCGGCCTCGTTCCCGTCGGATATGCGGACGGAGTCTTCCGTTCGGCCAGCGGCCGCGCCGAGGTCTCCATCCGGGGCGCCCGCTACCGCATCGCCGGCCGGGTGTGCATGGACCAATTCGTCGTCGACCTCGGCCCCTCAACGAGCGTCGCCGAGGGCGACGTCGTGACGCTGATTGGCCCCGACGGCCCGACGGCTCGCGAATGGGCGGACGCGGCGGGGACGATCGACTACGAAATCGTCTGCCGGTTTGGGGGCCTTCGCCCGAAGGTCGTTGCGGGATGAGGCTCACCCTCGCCGATGCATCGGCGACGCGAGAACTGGGCAGGGCTCTCGCGGACGTACTGGCGCCGGGAGACCTGGTGATCCTCGTGGGGGATCTTGGCGCGGGGAAGACGACGCTCGCTCAAGGAATCGGCGCCGGCCTCGGCGTCGCGGGAACGGTTGCGAGCCCGACGTTTATCATCGCCCGCGCCCACCGGCCCGCGCCGGGCCGCCCCGCGCTGATCCACGTCGACGCCTACAGGCTGGGTTCGCTCGCCGAGCTCGACGACCTCGATCTGGACGAGAGCGTCGAGGATGCGGTGACGATTGTGGAGTGGGGCGCGGGAATCGCGGAAGTCCTCGCCGAGAGCCACCTGGTCATCACACTCGAGCGCGAGCGCGGCGGGGGAATGGATGATCCCGAGGCCGGAGTCCGCACGGTGACCCTCGAGGGGCACGGCCCCCGGTGGGAGGGCGACGCCCTCAGCCCGTGGGAGGGCGACGCCCTCGGCAGCATCGCCCCTGCGCTCGCCTAGGCTATGGGTGTGGCGACGCTCGCGCTCGATACCTCGTCCGCGATCTCCGTCGCCGTCGTCGACGGGGACGTCGTCCTTGCCCGCGACTCGGTCTTCGCGCCGCGCGGCCACGCGGAACTCCTCGCGCCCATGATTCGCGACGTCCTGGCGCGCGCGGGCGTGGGCCTTCTCGGCGACGTCGGCGGGGCGGGAATCGGCGGGGCGGGAATCGGTTCGATCGTGGTCGGCACCGGGCCGGCACCCTTCACGGGCCTCAGGGTCGGCCTGGTGACGGCCAGGACGCTCGCGCTCGCGTGGGGGGTTCCGGTGAGGGGCGTGTGCTCGCTCGACGCCCTCGGGGCAGCGCACGGCGCCGCTCACGAGGGCGCGGTGACCGTGGTTGCGGACGCCCGGAGGCGCGAGGTCTACTGGGCGCGTTACGAGGGGGGCGAGCGGGTCGAAGGCCCCGCTGTCTCACTGCCCTCCGATGTCCCGGCCGGCGCAGGCGCGGTCGTGGGGCGCGGCGCGGCCCTGTACCCCGAGGTATTCGGCGAGGCTCCCCCTGAGTCCGCGTGGCATCCCGATCCCGCGTGGCTCGCCCGCATCGCGGCGCGGAGACTTGGGAGGGAGCGGCTCGCGACGGGCGGGCTTGTGATGGGCGAGCCTGCAACGGGCGGCGGGGACCTTGGAGTCGATCCCCTCTACCTTCGCCGGCCCGACGTCCACGGGACCCCGCCATCGTGACGGGTTCGCGGCGGGCGAGGGTCAGGGACCTGACCTCGGAGGACCTCGGGTGGGTCGCGGACCAGGAGAAGGCGATCTTCGGAATGTCGGCGTGGTCGCCCGAGTTGATCGCGACGGACTTCGCCTCGGGCTTCAGGCGTTATCGCGGACTCGAACTCGACGGCGCCCTCGCGGGGTACGCGGTCTATGGATTCGATGGCGACGCGTTCCACCTGATGAACGTCGCACTGGCATCGGGCGCGCGGGGGGAGGGGCATTCGCACATCCTGATGGAGGACTTCCTCGCCGAGGCTCGGCGGCTCGGGGTGGCGGAGGTCTGGCTGGAGGTCGCCGTCACGAACGACGCCGCTCTGGCCCTGTACCGGTCCCACGGATTCGAGGACGTGAGGGTGCGGCGTCGCTACTACCAGCCGGAGGGGATCGACGCCCTTGTCATGCGCCTGAGGGTCACTGCCGCGAGCCCCACCGACCGAGCCTAGAGTTGTCACGTGGATCCCCTGGTACTCGGCATCGAGAGCACGTGCGACGAGACGGGCGTCGCGCTTGTGCGCGGGCTCGACCTCCTCGGCGAGGCGGTAGCGAGCTCCATGGAGGAGCACGCGCGCTTCGGGGGGATCATTCCCGAGGTCGCGTCGCGCGCGCACCTGGAGGAGATGATTCCGACCATCGAGGCCGCGCTGGGCTCAGCGTGCATGGACCTGCGTGACGTCGATGCGATCGCCGTGGCCTCGGGGCCCGGCCTGGTGGGCTCTCTCACCGTGGGGGTTGCGGCGGCCAAGGCCCTCGCCCTCGCCCTCGATCGGCCGCTCTATGGCGTCAACCACGTGGTCGGCCATGTTGCGGTCGACGAACTGGTGCACGGCCCATTCCCGGAGCGGTTCCTCGCCCTCGTGGTATCGGGCGGCCATTCCTCGCTCCTCATGGTCGACGACATCGCTACGGGGGTGCGCGAACTGGGCCAGACCCTCGACGATGCCGCCGGGGAGGCGTTCGACAAGGTGGGGCGGCTGCTCGGTCTCCCGTATCCTGGCGGACCGCACGTCGACCGGCTCGCGCGCGGCGGCGATCCCACGGCGATCGCCTTCCCGCGCGGGCTGACCGCGCCGAAGGACTTCGCCAAGTACCCGTATGACTTCTCGTTCAGTGGGCTCAAGACCGCCGTCGCGCGGTGGATCGAGGCCTGCGTCGACGACGGTCGGGAGGTCCCCGCCGCCGACGTTGCCGCTAGCTTCGCCGCCGCGGTGGCCGATGTTCTCGTCACGAAGACCCTCCGCGCGTGCGACGACCACGGCGTGGACACGGTGGTGATCGGCGGAGGATTCTCGGCCAACTCGCAGTTGCGCGAGCTTGCCGCGAGTCGCTGCGAGGCCGCCGGAATCACCGTTCGCATCCCGCCGATCCGCTACTGCACCGACAACGGCGCCATGATCGCCGCGCTCGGCAGCGCGGCCGTGCGTCGGGGAGTCCCGCCGTCCGACCTCGGAATCGGCGTCGACTCGGCCATGCCGCTCGGGGTGCCGGTCGCGTGAGGCGCCCGACGGTCGGAGGCGGCAGGAGCGCCCTCGCCCGACTGGCTTGTAGGCTTCGAGCCGGCACGAGCGCTCTCGTCCGACGGGCTCGCCGGCTCCGACCCGGCACGAGCGCTCTCGTCCGACGGGCTCGCCGGCTCCGACCCGGCACCAGCGCTCTCGTCCGACGGGCTCGCCGGCTCGGCGGCCCGGGTCTTCGATACGGGGTGGCGGCGGCGCTTCTGGTGACCGTCGCGGGCGACGCGGCGGCGCCCGCCTTCCGGCCGCCGCTGTACTTGGGTGAGCCGCTCGTCGTGCGCGGCGCGACTCCCGACGAGACTGTCCTGACCTGGGGCCCCACCGAAGGGGATTTGGCCCGCGGAATCTTCACCGCCCGCCGGATGACCCTGGACGAGGTCGCGGGCCAGGTGATCGTTGCCCTCTTCTACGGCCAAGACCCCGCGGGCGTCGAGGCACTGGTGCGGACGTACCACCTGGGCGGCGTGGCGTTTGGGGGCGGCAACGTCGGGTCCTCC
>JADGOS010000055.1 GCA_017882825.1 Demequinaceae bacterium
ATCCACTCGCGCGCGAGAGCGGAGTTGAAGCGCGCCTGGACGTTGCCCCAGTTCGCGACGTTCCACCACGCCTTGACATAGTCGGCCTTGACGTTCTTGTACTGCAGGTAGAACGCGTGCTCCCACATGTCGAGCATCAACAGGGGGGTGAGGCCGAGCGGGACGTTGCCCTGCTGGTCGTAGAGCTGGACGATGACGAGCTTCTTGCCGAGCGCGTCCCACGCGAGGATGGACCAGCCGGAGCCCTGGATCGTCATCGCCGTGGCCGTGAAGTGGGCGACGAAGGCGTCGAACGAGCCGAAGTGCTCGTCGATCGCGGTGGCGAGGGCGCCCGTCGGCTTGTCGCCGCCGTCGGGCGACATGTTGGTCCAGAAGATGGAGTGGTTGATGTGACCGCCGAGGTTGAACGCGAGGTTCTTCTCCAGCATCGGGATGGTCCCAAGGGCGCCCGATGCGCGGGCCTCGGCCATGGCGTCGAGCGCCGCATTGGCGCCCGCCACGTAGGCGGCGTGGTGCTTGGAGTGGTGAAGCTCCATGATCTCGCCCGAGATGTGCGGCGCGAGCGCCGCGTAATCGTAGGGGAGTTCGGGAAGGGTGTAGATGGCCATGGAAGCGATCCTCCTAGTGATGCTCGTTGGCGACTTCTGCTGGTTCCGGGGGAGTGACCGGCTCGACACTGCGAGCCAAGGCCCCACTTCGGTCAACGGCGGGCGTCCGCCCAGGTATTCCCCGGTCTTGATTCGAACGATACGTCCAGTCTGGTGGCCATGGTGCGGCCTTTACCCTTTCTGGATCGGCGCGCCCCCGCCGTCGTGCCAAGATGGGGGCATGAGAGACATCGCACCGCGATCCCACAGTGCGGTCTCGACGGCCCGCATCCGCATCCTCCTGTACAGCGACGACCTCCACACCCGCGACCGGGTGCGCGCGGGCGTCGGCAAGGCCATCGGCGCGCGCGAGGTGAAGTGGACGGAGGTCGCGACGGTCGAGGCGGTCATCTCCGAGGTGGACGACAACGACTTCGAACTCCTGATCCTCGACGGCGAGGCATCCAGGGCCGGCGGGATGGGCATCTGCTACCAACTCAAGCACGAGATCGCCTCCTGCCCGCCCGTGCTGGTGATCGTCGGTCGTCGGGACGACGCCTGGCTCGCCACGTGGTCGCTCGCGGACGCCGCCATCGCGCACCCGATCGACCCCTTCGAGGTCCGCGCGGCGGTCGAGGGATTCTTCGTGCAGGCGAGCGTCTCGCGGTAGATGCGGTAGGTAGGGGACACCATGGAGACCTGGCCGGAGATCCTTGCGCGGCTCATCGCGAAGCACGACCTCACCGCCGCGGACGCCGAGTGGGTGATGGATCAGATCCTCAAGAACGAGGCGCCCGAGATCTCCATGGCGGCGTTCCTCGTGGCCCTGAGGACCAAGGGCGAGTCCGTGGGAGAGGTGACCGGCCTCGCGGCCGCGATGCTGAACCACGCGGTTCGCATCGAGGTTCCCGGCCGCACGCTCGACATCGTCGGGACGGGTGGGGACGGCCACAACACCGTGAACATCTCGACGATGGCCTCGATCGTCGCGGCGGGCGCTGGCCTCACGGTGGTCAAGCACGGCAACCGCGCCGCGAGCTCCAAGTCCGGGGCGGCGGACGTGCTCCAGGCGCTCGGGGTGAACCTGGAGGTCCCGCCCGCGCGGGTCGCCGAACTCGCCACCGAGGTGGGCATTACCTTCTGCTTCGCGCAGGTCTTTCACCCGGCCATGCGGTTCACCGGGCCCATCCGCAAGGCGCTCGGGGTCCCGACGACCTTCAACATCCTTGGGCCGCTCGCGAACCCCGCCCAGCCCGCCGCCTCGGCGATCGGCTCCGGGAGCCCGTCGCTCACGCCCGTCATGGCGGGGGTGCTCGCGACCCAGGGCCGCGACGCCCTCGTCTTCTACAGCGACGACGAACTCGACGAGCTCGCCGGGACGTCGCCCGCCCAGGTGTGGGAGGTGCGCGGCGGGACCGTCACGCACTCCAAGCTCGACCCCGTCGAGGACCTCGGCGTGCCCCCTATCACGATCGCGGACCTTCGCGGCGGCGAGGCGAGCGAGAACGCCGGCGTCGCGTGGGCCGTGTTGTCCGGGAACAAGGGGCCGGTGCGCGAGACCGTCATCCTCAACGCCGCGGCCGGGATCGTCGCGGACGGGACGCTCCCGGGGACCGGAGCGGGTTCGCTACCGGAGCGGTTCGCCGCGGGCATGACCCTTGCCGCAGCTTCCATCGACGACGGCAAGGCATCGGACGTGCTCGACCGCTGGGTCGCGGCGAGCAACGCCTAGCCGGGCGGGCAGTCGTGGTCGTGACGTCGCGACGGCCCGCCGCCAGGGTTGCGGCGGGCGCCCCGCTCCCCGTAGCGGCGACTCTCACTGCGGCGCTTTTCACTGCGGCGCTCGTCGCCATGGTCGTCGCGATCGGGACGCCGGCGCTCGCTGCCGACACGACCCCGGCGCTCGCCGCCGACACAACGCCGGCGCTCGCCGCCGATAGTCCGCCGCCCGTCCAGGACCTCACGCCGATCAAGGACACGGTGGGCTTTCCCGTCGGCGTCGCGATCGACGCGCGCGAGACGGGGGGCGCGCCGGCGCAACTGCTGCTCCGCCACTTCAACCAGGTGACGCCGGAGAACGCCATGAAGCCGGAGGCCTGGTACGACGCCTCGCACCAGTTCTCGCCGAGCCCCGAGATCGCGACCCTGATGGACTTCGCGGCCGCGAACCACCTACGCGTATACGGCCACGTGCTCGTGTGGCACAGCCAGATCCCGGCGTGGTTCTTTCAGCGCGACGACGGCACGCCCCTCACCACGTCACCGGAGGACCGGCAGGCGCTCAAGGACCGGATGCACGACCACATCTTCGCGGTCGCGAAGTACCTCAGCGACAACTGGGGTGCTTTCGGCGGCGGGAATCCCGTCGTCGCGTTCGACGTCGTGAACGAGGCGATCGCCGACGGCGGCGGCGACCCCCTCGGAATGCGGCAGACCGAGTGGTACCGCGTGCTCGGCGAGCAGTACGTCGACCTCGCGTTTCAGTACGCTGACGAGGCGTTCAACCAGTTGTACGCGGCCCCCGGCGCCGGGCGCCCCGTCACGCTGTTCATCAACGACTACAGCACCGACCAGCGCGCCAAGCGCGAGAACTACCTCGCCCTGATCGACCGGCTGCTCGCGCGCGGCGTCCCGATCGACGGCATCGGCCACCAATTCCACGTGAGCCTCGAGGTGTCGGCGACGAACCTCGCAGACGCCCTCGACTCGGCCGGCGGGCGCGGCCTCGTCCAGGCCGTGACGGAGATGGACGTTCCGACGGGTGTGCCGACGTCGGACGCCAAGTTCCTCGAGCAGGGGGCCTACTACCGCGACGCCTTCCTGATCTTCCGCGACCACGCCAAGGAGATGTTCTCCGTCACGGTCTGGGGCCTGTACGACGCGCGGAGCTGGCGCGACAGCCAGGGCGGCCCGCTCATCTTCGACGACGCGCTGCGGGCCAAGCCCGCGTACTACGGCATCGTCGAGGGGCACTCCGACGAGGCGCGGCTCGCGGAATACTCCGGACCCCGGAACTGGACCCCGTATTGGATCGCCCTGGGGATCGTCGCGTTCGCGGCGGCGATGGAGGCGCCCCGACTCGTGCGCTCGAGGCGGAGGGCCGCGCGGCGGCGACGCCTTCTCGCGACCAATGGCGACGCGACGCGCGAGGGCGCGGTCGACGCGCTCAGCAGCCCTCTCGCGGCGACGTCGTCCCGGGCGCGGGGCCTGCGTCGACGCAGAGGCTGACAAGCACCAAGGCTGACCAGCGGGCGAGGCGCCGGATGGACGCAGCGCGCTAGGCGCCCGAGGCAGTGCGAGCGTAGGCGTCCCACACCCGTTCGCGATCCTCGCGCCTTGCCTCGATCCACATCCCATGCCGGCCCGCGCCCGCGACGGGCTGGGCCCACTCGCCCTCGACGCTCACGAGCCGCGTTCCCGGCCTCTCGATCCACGCCGCGATGAGTTGCTGCTCCTCGATGAGGGGAACGGCGCCGACTCCCGCGGCGTCGCCTCCCGCTGCGTCCACTCCCGCGGCGTCGCCTCCCGAAGTGTCCCCGCCCCCGCCCTCGTCCTCGGCGAGGATGCAGGAGGCGGCGGCGGCGACCGCGGCGCCCCCCCGGACGGACGCCGTCCCGGCGAGGCGGCCCCGGATGGCCACGGCGACCTCCCACGCGTCGCCGGTGCGCCGGGCCGCAACAAGCGTCACCCTCCTGAGGGCCGCGAGCCGCTGGGCCTCGGCGACCCCCGCGACGAGGGCGCTCACGCCGTCGCGCAGGGCCGAGGCCCGCTCGAACTCCAGGCGTCCGGCAAATTCGGTGATGCGCTCGGCGAGCGCGGCGACGACGGGGGAGGGGTCGCCGACGATCGCGTCGCGAAGCGACGCGGCGACATCGCCGTATCCGCTCGCCTCGCCGTGAAGGCACGGCGCCGAGCATGAGCCGAGGTCGGCCAGGAGGCACACCCGCGCCCCCCGACGCGGCGCAAGGGGAAGCCGCGTGGTGCAGGTGCGCACGCCCCCCAGCTCGTGGAGCGCCTCGACGGCGAGCCTCGCGTCGCCCGCCCCCCGCATGGGGCCGACGTGCGCGGACTCTCCCGTGACCGAGCGCACCACGCTCAGACGGGGGAACGCCTCGTCGGTGAGGCGCACCCACGCGGTGCGCTCCGGCCGCATGGAACGGCGGTTGTAGCGGGGCCGGTGGCGCTCGATCATGCGGATCTCGAGCACGTTCGCCTCGAGTTCGGTCGCCGTGGGGAAGGCCTCGACGCGCACCGCGAGCTCGAGCATGTCCCGGATCGAGCGACGCTGCTCGCCCCGGGTGAAGTACGACTTGACGCGGGCGCGCAGGTTCTTGGAGGTGCCGACGTAGAGCACCTCGTCGTTCGGCCCGCGGAACGCGTACGCTCCAGGTCTCGCGGGGACGGCGTCCGCGAGCCAAGCCTTGCGGCGGATGCTGGGCGGGACGGGATTACGGAGCGCGTCGAGGTCTTCCCGATGAGTGATGCCCCACGCGGCGAGGCGCTCGAACATGTGGTGCATGATCTCCGAGGTGGCCCGCGCGTCGTCGAGGGCCCTGTGGTTGGGGGTCACCTCCGTGCCGAAGACCCGCGCGAGGGTGGAGAGCTTCTTGTTCGGCGCCTCCTCGTTGGTGGTGCAGCGCCGCGCGAGCGTGACGGTATCGACCACCTCGCTACCGGGCCAGCGGTACCCGTGCTCGCGGCACGCAGCCTTGAGGAAGCCCATGTCGAAGGGGGCGTTGTGCGCGACGAGCACCGCCTTCCCCGCGAACTCGAGGAAGCTGGGCAGCACCTCCTCGATGCGCGGCGCGGACGCCACCATCGCGTTGGTGATGCCGGTGAGCGCCACGATCATCGGGGGAATGGGCATGCCGGGATCGACGAGGGTCTGGAACTCGCCGATCACCTCGCCGCCGCGCGTCTTGACCGCGCCGATCTCGGTGATGGCGCTCGTGCGGGGCGAGCCGCCCGTCGTCTCAAGGTCGACGGTGACGAACGTGACCGAGGAGAGCGGCTCACCGATCTCGTCGAGCCCCGGCTGGATCGCGACGCCGGGTTCGAGGGGGGCGGGGACGACCATGATCCGACGCTACCGTTCCTGGCCGACAGTCATCCGTGTCGGACCCCGACCGTACCGTGGAGGGCATGAAGATCGATTGCGATACCTGCGTGGCGCGCGGCGACGCGTGCTCGGACTGCGTGGTCTCGTTCCTGACGATTCCCGTGCGCGGCGGCCTTGGTTCGGCTGGCGCGCGACTGGTTGACGCCACTACGACTCGAGTCGAGGTGGACGCGGCCCAGGTGCGAGCCATCCGGACGCTCGCGGACGCAGGGCTCGTCGCCCCGCTCCGCCACCTCGCCTAGCGCGCCCCAACCGCGCCCGGCGCTACGACGCGGGGCGTGTGTCGACGTAAAGCTTCTCGACCTCGCCCGCGAAGTCGGCGAGCACCTTGGACCGCTTGAGTTTCATCGACGGCGTGAGGTACCCATTCAGCACCGTGAAGTCGCCGTCGAGGACGCGAATCTTACGGATGCTTTCCGCGCGGGACACCGCGACGTTTGCCGCCTCGACCGCCTTGTCGAGCTCGTCGAGCACCGGCTGGAAGGTCGTCGCGGCCCTGAGGGTCATCGAGGGGTGCCCATGCGCGGCGAGCCAGCCCGGCAGAGCCTCCTCGTCGAGCGTGACGAGGGCGCCGATGAACGGCTTGCCGTCGCCCACCGCGACGCACTGGCTCACCAGCGGGTGCGCGCGGAGGCGATCCTCGAGCACCGCGGGAGCGACGTTCTTGCCACCCGCGGTCACGATCAGTTCCTTCTTGCGCCCGGTAATGGTGAGGTAGCCGTCCTTGTCCTCGGTGCCGATGTCGCCCGAGTGGAACCACCCCTTCTGGATCGCTTCGGCGGTGGCCTCGGGGTTGTGGTGGTAGCCCTCGAAGAGCGAGTCTCCGCGCATGAGGATCTCGCCGTCGTCGGCGATCTTGACTTCGATGCCGGGAATCGGCGGTCCGACGGTGCCCATCTTCACCAAGGTCGCGCGGTTCACGTGCGAGGCGGCGTTCGTCTCGGTCAGGCCGTAGCCCTCAAGCACGACGACGCCGAGCCCCCGGAAGAAGTGGCCCAAGCGCGCGCCGAGCGGCGCCGATCCACTGACCGCCCAGGAGGCGTTTCCCCCAAGCGCAGCGTAGATCTTGCTCAGGACGAGCCTGTTGGCGATGCCGTGCTTGAACGCCAGGGACTTGGAGGGTCCGCTGGGGTCGTCGAGCGCCGTCGAGTAGGCGATGGATTGGGCCGCCGCCCAGCGGAAGATCCCGCCCTTTCCCCCGGCCGAGGCCTTCTGCTCGGCGCCGTTGTACACCTTCTCGAACACGCGCGGGACGCCGAGGATGAGCGTGGGCTTGTAACTCTCCAGCATGGGCAGCAACTGCGCGGTGTCGGGGCAGTAGCCCAGGGCGACGCCCGACGCGGCGAGGACCACCTCGACGAGGCGGGCGAGCGAGTGCGCGAGGGTGAGGAAGAGCACGGTGCTCGCGCCCTCCTGGAAGAGCACCTCGGGGATATGCCTTTGGAGGCCCCGAACGTGGCCGACGTAGTTGAAGTGCGTGAGGCGCACTCCCTTGGGGCGACCCGTCGTTCCCGAGGTGTAGACGATGGTCGCGAGGTCGTCCTGCTGGGCGAGCGACTTCCGCCGCAGGAGTTCGGCGTCCGGGACGCCGACTCCGGCCTTCGTGAGTTCGGCGAGGGCGCCGTGATCGATACACAGGATGTCCGTCACCGGGGATTCGCCCTTGGCCACCGTCTTGGCGAGCTGGAGGTGCTCGCTCGTCTCGACGACGAGGACCCGGGTGTCGGAGTCCGAGGTGATCCAATCGACCTGCTCCTCGGAGGAGGTGTCGTAGACCGGCACGGACACGGCGCCAGCGGCCCAGATCGCGAAGTCGAGGATGGACCACTCGACCCGCGTCCGCGCCATGATTCCCACGCGATCACCGGGCCTGATGCCGCGGGCGATGAGGCCCTTGGCGACGGCGTCTACCTGGTCTCGCATTTCCGAGCCCGTGATGTGGGTCCACGCAGTGGGGTTCTCTGGCTTGGCGTGGGCGAAGAGTTTGCGCTCCGCGTAGGTCGTCCACGCCTCGTCCATCATTGTGCTGATGTTCTGCGAGAGTGTTGCCTTCTCACGCGCGTCCATGCTGCCTCCATTGGCATCCGCCGGGTTGGACGCCACGATACTCTGTGGGGGCTCGCTACGGACTCGACGGAAGGGCCAAGAAATGTACGCGGTCGGTGTCGATATCGGCGGTACCAAGATCGCCGCTGGCGTCGTCGACGACCGCGGTCGCATCGTCGCGAAGGCGCGGCGGGACACGTCCGCAGGTGACGCGGAGGGCATCAACCACGCCATCGCCGAGGTCGTGGCGGAGTTCGCCAAGGACTACGAGTTTGATGCGATTGGCCTCGCCGCGGCCGGCTTCGCGAGTTCCGATCGCGAGCACATCGTCTTTGGGCCCAACATCGCCGCGTGGCGGGACTACCCGCTCGCCGCCAAGGTTCGCGAGCTCGTCGAGCGCGACGTGAGCGTCGTCGTCGAGAACGACGGCAACGCCGCTGGTTGGGGCGAGTACGTCTTCGGCGCCGCGCGCGGGACGTCGACGATGATCATGGTCACGCTCGGCACCGGGCTTGGGGCGGGCATGGTGGTGGACGGCCACCTCGTGCGCGGGGCGTACGGGTTCGCGGCCGAACTCGGGCACATGAGGGTGGTCCCCGACGGGCACCTCTGCGGGTGCGGACACCGGGGGTGTTGGGAGCAATACGCGTCGGGCTCGGCGCTCGTGCGCGAGGCCAAGGTCGAGGCCGCGGCGAGCCCCGAGCGCGCGGCGGCGATCCTCGCAAAGTCCAAGGACGGCGATCCGGCGAAGATCAAGGGTCCTTACGTCACCGCTGCCGCCATGGAGGGCGATCCCCTCGCAATCTCGCTGCTCGCGGAACTCGGCCGCTGGCTCGGCGAGGGGTGCGCGTCCCTTGCCGCCGTGCTGGACCCGGAGATCTACGTCGTCGGCGGCGGAGTGATCGCGGCGGGCGACCTGCTCCTCAAACCCGCGCGCGACGCATACCTCCGGGCCTTGCCAGCGGGCGGGCATCGTCCCGTCGCGCCGATCGTCGCCGCGGACATGGGCAACGACGCGGGGATCGTGGGCGCAGCGGCCTTGGCGCGCCTCGACGCCGCCGACGCGCGTTAGCCTAGACAGGACGACCGACAAGGGGGTTCCGTGTACTACCAGCTCTTCAAGCACGTACTCCTCGGCCCTGGACTCAAGGTCATGTACCACCCCTGGGTGAAGGGGCTGAAAAACATCCCCGCCGAAGGGCCAGCAATCCTGGCGAGCAATCACCTGAGTTTCGCCGATTCGATCTTCCTGCCCTTGGTCATGAAGAGGAAGCTCGTCTTTCTGGGCAAGGCCGAGTACTTCACGGGCAAGGGCGCCAAGGGCCTCGCGACCCGGGCTTTCATGTCTGGCGTCGGAACCATCCCCGTACACAGGGGCGGCGGGCGCGCGAGCGAGGCAGCGCTTCGTACCGCCCTCCAGGTGCTCAACAACGGCGAACTCCTGGGCATCTACCCAGAAGGCACGCGGAGCCCCGACGGCAGGCTCTACCGCGGCAAGACGGGAGTCGCGCGGATGGCGATCGAGTCCGGCGTCGCGGTGCTTCCCGTCGCGATGATCGAGACCAACATCGCGCAACCCATCGGGCGCAAGGTTCCGAACCGTCATCAGACGGGGGTGAGGATCGGCAAGCCGCTCTACTTCCGCGAGTACGAGGGCCGCCAGGAGGATCGCGAGGCTCTCCGCGAGGTGACGGACACGATCATGAAGGCGATCCAGAAGCTCTCCGGCCAGGAGTACGTCGATCGCGACGCGGGACTGGTGAAGAAGGAGATGGAAAGGGACCGCCTGGGAGAGTATCCCGGCGAAATGGGAGAGTGAGGTCCCAGGCCCTCCCCCTTAGAATGGGCCCAGCCCGCCATACCTGAGGAAAGGTTGTTCATGTCCGTTCGTCGCGTCGCCCTCCTGACCGCCGGTGGCTTCGCCCCGTGCCTCTCCTCCGCCGTCGGCGGCCTCATCAGCCGCTACACCGAGGTGGCACCCGAGGTCGAAATCATCGCGTACCAGCACGGCTACCACGGCCTCCTCCGGGGCGATTCCATCCTCATCACCGACGACGTGCGCGAGCACGCGGGCGTGCTTCACGAGTTCGGCGGAAGCCCCATCGGCAACAGCAGGGTCAAGCTGACCAACGTCGCGGACTGCGTCAAGCGTGGGCTGGTCAAGGAGGGTGAGGACCCGCTGGCGGTCGCCGCGGAGCAACTCAAGAAGGACAAGATCGACGTCCTCCACACCATCGGCGGCGACGACACCAACACGACAGCGGCCGACCTCGCGGCCTACCTGGAGATGAACGGCTATGGGCTCACCGTGGTCGGCCTTCCCAAGACGATTGACAACGACATCGTTCCGATCAAGCAGTCGCTCGGCGCGTGGAGCGCGGCGGAGCAGGCGAGCATCTTCGCGCAGAACGTCATCGGCGAGCACCGCTCCAGCCCGCGCATGCTCATCGTCCACGAGGTCATGGGCCGCGCGTGCGGCTGGATGACCGCCGCGTCCGCCATGAAGTACCGCAAGTGGCTCGCCACGCGCGAGTGGGTCCCCGGAATCGGCCTCACGAAGGACCGCTGGGACATCCACGGCGTCTACGTGCCCGAGGCCAAGTACGACCTCGACGCCGAGGCCGTGCGCCTCAAGGCGAAGATGGACGAGATCGGCAACGTTAACCTCTTCCTCAGCGAGGGCGCCGGCGTGCCCGAGATCATCCAGGAGATGGAGGAGGCGGGCCAGGAGGTCAGGCGCGACGCGTTCGGCCACGTCATGCTCGACACCATCAACCCCGGACTCTGGTTCGCCCAGCAATTCGCCAAGCGCATCGGCGCCGAGAAGGTCATGGTCCAGAAGTCCGGCTACTTCTCGCGCTCGGCGCGCGCCAACGCCGAGGACCTGCGCCTCATCAAGTCGATGACCGACTACGCCGTCGAATGCGCCCTTCGCGGCGAGGCTGGCGTCATCGGGCACGATGAGGAGGACGGCGGGCGCCTCAAGGCGATCGCGTTCCCGCGCATCGCGGGGCACAAGCCGTTCGATATCGCGACGCCATGGTTCACCGAACTTCTCGCCGACATCGGCCAGCCGACATGACTGCCGCTGACATGACCGCAGGCGGCATGAGCGCAGGCGGCATGAGCGCAGGCGGCATGAGCGCAGGCGGCATGACCGCGGCCGAGTTGCTGAACGCCGCGGGCGTCGACAGTTACCTCGCCTTCGAGGCGAGGCAACAGCCGCAGTGGCCCGACGCAGAAGCGCTCGCCATCGCGGTCGCGCAACTCAGGGTCAAGCCCCCGCTCGTCTTCGCGGGCGAGGCGGACGTCCTGCGCGAGCACCTCGCCGCCGTGGCGCGGGGCGAGGCCTTCGTTCTTCAGGGGGGCGACTGCGCCGAGTCCTTCGCGGAGGCGACGGCGGACCGCATCCGGGGCAAGATCAAGACGATCCTCCAGATGGCCGTGATTCTCACCTACGGCGCGAGCCTTCCCATCATCAAGATCGGGCGCATGGCCGGCCAGTACGCCAAGCCGCGCTCGTCGGACGACGAGACTCGCGACGGCGTGACCCTGCCCGCCTACCGGGGCGACATCGTCAACCGCATCGGGTTCACGCCCCAGGAACGCACTCCCGACCCCGCCCGGCTCGTCGAGGCGTACAACACCTCGGCCGCGACCCTCAACCTGATCCGGGCATTCACGCACGGCGGGTTCGCCGACCTGCGCCTGGTGCACGAGTGGAACAAGGGCTTCACCCGCACCCCCGCCTACTCCAAGTACGAGCAGACGGCGGGGGAGATTGACCGCGCCGTGCGATTCATGGGGGCGGCGGGCGGTGACTTCGACGCGCTGAAGACCGTGGACCTGTTCTCCAGCCACGAGGCGCTCCTGCTGGACTACGAGCGCGCGCTCACGCGCATCGACTCGCGCACGGGGAACCCCTACGACTGTTCGGCGCACCTGCTGTGGATCGGCGACCGCACGAGGCACCTCGACGGCGCCCACGTGGAGTTCATGTCCAAGATCAAGAACCCCATCGCCGTCAAACTCGGCCCGACGGCGGAGCCCTCCGAGGCGCTCGCGCTCATCGAGCGGCTGAACCCCGACGCAATCCCCGGGCGCCTGACCTTCGTGGCCCGCATGGGCGCGGACAAGGTGCGGGACGTCCTTCCCGCGATCGTCGAGGCGGTCAGGGACTCCGGCTCGCCCGTGGCGTGGCTGACCGACCCGATGCACGGCAACACGTTCACTTCCGTCAGCGGCTACAAGACGCGCAGGTTCGAGACGATCCTGGACGAGGTGCGCGGGTTCTTCGAGGTGCACAAGGCCGCGGGGACCGTGCCCGGCGGCATTCACATCGAACTCACCGGCGACGACGTCACCGAGGTCATGGGCGGCACCGAGGAGATCGACGACGAGGGCCTCGGGGCGCGGTACGAGACCCTCGTGGACCCCCGCCTCAATCACCAGCAGTCGCTCGAGATGGCGTTCCTGGTCTCAGAACTGCTACAGCGCTAGCCCGCGTTGGATGCGAGGGTTCTTCGGCTGACGGTGGCGTGGAGGACCGTGGCGGCGCGGCAGGTTGCGGCGCGGCAGGTTGCGGCGCGGCAGGTTGCGGCGCGGCAGGTTGCGGCGCGGCAGGTTGCGGCGGGGCAG
>JADGOS010000056.1 GCA_017882825.1 Demequinaceae bacterium
CGACCTCACGCCGCTCCGCGCGCTCACGCCCGAGACGCTGCGGAAGCTCTCCAAGACCCGCATCAGCGGGGTCCTGATTGACCTTCAGCCGGACGGCGGGGACCCGAGCGGCCGCGGGGCATCTTCCCGAACCGCTCCGTCTCGAACGGCTCCGTCTCGAACGGCTCCGTCTCGAACGGCGGCGCCGCGCCGCAGCGACGGCCCGCCGCGCAAGCCGCGCACCTAACGAGAGGCGCGAGGGGCTCGGCGGCGGCTGTGACCTTGCCCAGCGCCCCCGCCGTCGCTGCGGCATGCTCAGCCTGTGGCGACGACTCCCTGAACGCGCGTGCTGTGGACCATGCTGGTTGCCGCCGCCGCGACCGTTGGGCAAGAGCGAATTGATGGCCACCTCGGGCGACTGCTGGCTCGAAATGGGCTTGGATCGCGATGCCGTCAGGGCCAGTTGAGAGCCGCAAGGGAGAGCGGCGTCAAGCTGGGCCCAGCGATAGCGGTTTCCGAATACTCGACTTCGATTTCGCACTCCCCCGGATGATCGCTCCCGGGGTGGATTCGCTTGACAGAAGGTAAGGCTCGCCTTACCCTCAAGTTGCCCCCTCGGTTCGCTCGCCGAGTTCCTTCAGCGGGCACCCTCGACATCCGACCCGTCATACCTGTGAGTCAGGTGTGCGCCGAGATCGGGCCGAATAGTTGCCGCCATAAACATCAAAGTGTCCTCATGCGGCGAAATGTTAGCGTTCACAACTTATGTGGCGGGCCGTTGAGTTGGCGGTTCGGGGAGTGCAGGTATGGGCCGGAACGCGCCGGGCAACCAAGCCCGTCGGGCTGGCTAAACAAGGAGGTTTTGAATGATCGCCAGTTTGATCACCGAGCCCCACCGCCAGTCGCGAATGGCTCTGCTTCTCATTTCGGTGGCGGCTCTCGTCGCGGCTACCTTGGCCGCTGTAGGTGTCGCGACGCCATCGCGCGCTGCGGGTACCGGCCCTTGCGACATCTACGCCTCGGGCGGCACACCGTGCGTCGCGGCGCACAGCACGACCCGTGCGCTCTACGGCAACTATTCCGGAAGCCTGTACCAGGTTCGACGTTCGTCAGACAACGCCACCCTGAACATCGGGCCCGTCAGCGCGGGCAGTTACGCCAACGCGGCGGCGCAGGATTCCTTCTGTTCCGGAACGAGTTGCGTCATCACGGTCATCTATGACCAGTCCGGGCGCGGGAACAACCTGACCCAGGCGCCTCCCGGAGGCTTCAATGGTCCGGCGTCCGGTGGGTATGACAACCTCGCCAACGCGACGGCCGCTCCGATCTCGATCGGTGGCCACAACGTCTACGGCGTGTACGTCTCCCCCGGCACGGGGTACCGCAACAACAGCACCAACGGGATCGCCACCGGCGACGCGTCCGAGGGTATGTATGCCGTGTTCGACGGCACCCACTACAACGGCGGGTGCTGCTTCGACTACGGCAACGCCGAGACCAACAGTCGCGACGACGGCAACGGCACGATGGAGGCCATCTACTTTGGCAACATCACGGTCTGGGGCCGCGGGTCGGGCAACGGCCCGTGGGTCATGGCGGACCTGGAGAACGGCCTGTTCTCCGGTTTCAACGTCGGCCTCAACTCCGCCGACGCCACCCGTAGCGACCGGTTCCTCACCGCCATCATCAAGGGGGGCCAGAACCTGTGGTCTATTCGCGCCGGTAACGCTCAGTCCGGTGGCTTGTCGACGTACTACAGCGGTGCGCGACCGAACACATCGGGCTACAACCCGATGCACAAGCAAGGCGCCATCATCCTCGGTATCGGCGGAGACAACAGCGTCGGCGCCGCGGGCACCTTCTACGAAGGCGTCATGACCTCCGGATACCCGTCGGACGCCACGGAGAACTCGGTGCAGTCCAACATCACCGCGGCCGGCTACAGCACCAGCACCACCGGTGGTGGCGGTAGCAGTGGCTATATCAAGTTGCAGAACCGTACGAGCGGGCTATTCCTGGACAATCTGGGCGGCACGACCAACGGCTCCAACGTCGCCCAATGGGCCGGCAGCGGCAGCTACAACCAGCAATGGTTGGTCGTCACGTCAGGAGGCTACGTTCGGTTGCAGGACCGCGCGACCGGCCTCTATCTGGACGGCATGGGACGGACAGCCAACGGTTCAAACGCCGGCCAGTGGGCGAGCAGCAGCAGCACGAACCAGCAGTGGACGGAAACCATCTCTGGCGGCTATGCGAAGTTCCAGAACCGGGCGACCGGCCTCTACCTCGACAACGGGGGTCTCACGGGCAATGGTTCCATAGTCCAGCAGTGGCCGGGTGGCGGTAGCACCAACCAGCAGTGGGTGGTCTCGAACGCCTAGGCAGAGTTAGCGCCGAGAGGAATGGCAGGGGCGGTCCCGCAACTATCCCGCGGGGCCGCCCTTGTCGGCCGCGCCCCCAAACACCCGCTCGTACACGTCCCTGCCGAAGCTCGTCGGCAACGGCGCCCCCTCGACGAGGCGGAAGGATCGCGTCCCGTCGTCGTTGCGCGGCGCGCGCAGGAACACCGTGCCGGGCAACCGGTCCCGATACAGCCCGTGCGCCAGGTCGTACAGGTGAGTGACGTAGACGACGCGTAGGCCGGACTCGATCAGCGCCAGCACCACCTCACGGGAGACGTGCGATCCCTCGCGCTCGTTCGTCGCCGCGAAGGACTCATTGAACAGGACCAGGGCGCCGGGCGTCAGGTGATCGACGATGGCGCTCATCCTCGTGCACTCCTCGTCGAGTTTGCCGCTCGTCATGGTCGCGTCCTCCTCGCGCCGGAAGTGCGTGAAGAGCCCCGAGCACGGGCTGACCTCAAGCGCGTCCGCCGGGGCGAACATCCCGGCCTGGGCCATCAGTTGGGCAACACCCACGCTACGCAGGAAGGTCGACTTGCCCCCCTGATTCGCGCCCGTGACCACGATCAGGCGGGCGTCGCGAGCCTCGACGTCGTTGCCCACGACGGCCCGCCCCGTCGTCAACGCTAGGCACGGGTCATACAACCCCCGGCACGCGAGCGTCGCGTCGCCGGCCGCCGGAATAGGGAAGCATGTCGGATTGCCCGTCGTCACGAGCGCATCACGTAGGGCGACGCACCCGACGTAGAACCCGAGTTCCGCACGCAGGATCTGGAGGAAACTCAGGAGGTGCTCGCTCGCCTGGTCCACGGCCTCCGAGACGAGCGCGATGCCCTCTTCGCGAAGATCGGCTAGGTCGCGAAGCCCGCGGTCATTGTGGCTCCTCGCCGAGTAGATGTAGGAACGATCGCCCCTGACTCGGAGGCCGTCCAACCACTCGATCCACTCAAACCACCGGCTCTTGGAGGCTCGGGGCGGGTGAAGCACGAAGTCCGTGTCGGCGAGGCCATCGCCGAGGCTCGCGCTCATGTGCACGGCCTTGCGAAGGTCGAGGTTCCTCAGGTGCTGGTCGACCTCCGCAAGGTAGGCGTCGTCGAGTTCCGCGATGAGCACACGGAAGAGTCGTGAGAGACCCTCGGATTGGACGCCCTCCACGTGCTGCTCGGCCAACTGCCTCAGCGTCGGAAGCAGCGTGACGTACTTCTTGAGGCTCTGGGTCGACCTGAACAGGGTGCTCTCCGGCGACCGAAAGAGGCGGCTCAGGTACTGCCACGGCTTCGCGACCGTCGCCTCGGACGCAATCGCGTACAGGTCGGCAAGGAGCTCCGGCCGGGCAAGGAAGTCCCGTAACACGTCCTGCCGATACAGGATCGCGGCCGGGTCCCCAAGCTCGGAGAGCAGCCCCCGCCGCGCGACGCCCTGCAGAAACTCGTCGTCGCCCGCCATGGCGGCGACCAGGGTGGCAAGTTCCAGGTCCTCCATGAGTTCCGGCTCGGTCCACCCCGGAGGGGTGTCGCGGTCGAAGTCCTTGTCGCGGTACATCAGGAAGACCTTCATGACGTGAGCCTGTTCTTGAGGGTGACGTACCCCAAGCGATGCTTCTCGGCGATACCCAAGGCGTAGGCCAGCCCATCGGCGGGCCTGCGAACAATCGAGAACGTTCGTCGCGCGCCGGCGTCCTCGTCGACGCCGCTCATCATCGACACCGCCGTCGGCGACAGCGCGACGAACTCGTCGATGAAGGTCACGCAGACGCACAGCGCGTCCAGGGCGATGATCCGCTGGAACACCTCGGTACCCAGGAACACCGCATCCTCCACCGTGGTAGAGGTGAACATCTCGTTCAAGATGAAGATACTGCTCGGGGTCGCCTCGGCGAACACGTCGCGGAGGCGCACGAGCTCGTCCTCCAGCTTGCCGTTCCCCTCGACGAGGTCCTCCTCCTTCTCGAAGTGCGAGTACATGTGGTCGAACAGGAACAAGCGGACATCTTCGCCCGGAACGGGAAGGCCCAGGCTCGCGAGGTAATGGAGTTGGCCGAACATCCGAGCAAACGTCGTCTTGCCGCCCTGGTTCGGTCCCGTGACGACGAGTATCCGCTCCTTGCCCTTCAGGGAGATGTCGTTGCACACGATCGGCACCCCATCACCGAGAAGCTTCTGAGCCAGGGCAAGGTCGAACGACCGGGTGGCGCCGACGCGCTTGGAGGCCGCGCTCACGGCGGGGTAGGTGACGGCTAGGCCAGCCTCGCGGACAGGAGCGACGTAGGCGAGGTACGACGTGTAGAAGTGCACCTCGCGATCGAAATCGGCGACCGTGGGGTCGAGGAAGGCGCGGTGGCTTGCGAGGAATGCGGCGAGCGAGGCGAACGTGTCCGGGTAGAGCCGCGCCACGAAGCGCAGCATCCTCATCGAGAACTCACCCATCTGCTCGGAGCGCTCCCGCGTCCGGTGGACCTTCCCGACGACATCCCCTTGGCGGAACCTCTCGAAGGTGGCGAGCACGTCGACGGTGTAGTCCGTCTCGGCCTCGGGCCGACCGACCCGGATACTCTCGCCGCCCACCTCCATGCGGTAGCGCGTTCCGGCGAGGGTCTCAAGGAGTGCATGGACGTCCCCACGGAGCTCAAGAAACGCCGGGGAGGAGACGTAGCCGCCGAGGTGGTCCCGAAAGGAGAGCATGCCGCGCGAGGCGATGCTGGCCTCCATGAGGTCACCCGAGAGCCTCGTGACGGCATCAACATAGGTCTCCGCCGCCTTGAGGTGCCACCGCTGGCTCTGGGGGGCGTGGCGCATCTTGGCGCTCAGGGCCAATTCGGACCGCATCGCCGTGATCGCGTCGGTGAACGCGGCGATGCGTGCGAAGAGGGTCGCGTCCTCGAGGTCCCGAGCGACCTCCTGTCGGTACACGACGGCGTCGGCGGAATGCAGCGGGCGGAGGAAGAGCGGCTCGAGCCCGTAGTCGTCGTGGCCAGCGATGACGGCGGCCACAATCTGGTCCAGGTTGAGGTCAACGAAGTAGTCCGGCCGCTCGCCCGTTTCTGTGTCGTCCGTGCGCCGTGAGTCGAGGAAGAGGATGCTCCGATGTCCCGTCACGAGGCCGTTCCCCCTCGCCTCTGGCGGCAGGCGGTCGCGGGCGTTTCCACCAACCCGGCCACGGCTTGCCCCATGAATTCACCGTAGTGGTGATTGCGGCACCCGACGAACGTCGGCGATAGGCTTGCGGGAGCACCGGGGGCCATTCTATGAACACCTTTCTCGCTCGCACCGTAGGACTCGTCGTCGCCGGACTATTGGCGCTCGCCGGGTGCACGCCCCCGGACGCGACCTCTCCCTCGGCGTCGGCCGGCGCCAGCGCTGGCGCGACCCCGAGCGCGACGCCGACGTCGGGCGGCGCAACCTTCGCTCCCTTCCCCGCCGACTCCGTCATCGGCGTAGCCCTGCCGGACACGACGACCCGGTGGACGCGCGTGGGAGCCAAGTTCGAGGCCGAACTGGCCGCCGCGGGCTTCACGCCGGACGTCCGGTACACGGCCGACAACGTCGACGTCGCGCAGCAGCAGGGCCAGATCACGGAGATGATCGACGAGGGCGCCAGGGTGATACTCGTCGCCGCCGTCAACGGCACGGCGCTGTCCGCCCAGGTGGAGGCCGCCAAGGCCGCGGGCGTCACGGTGATCGCGTTCGATCGACTGATCAACGACACCGCCGCGGTGGACTTCTACGTCGCGTACAACATGCACCTCGTTGGCGGTCTCCAGGCGACGGCCCTGCTCGCCGGCCTTGCGGCCCATCAGCCCGGCGAGACGACGTACACGATCGAGCTCTTCTCCGGCTCGCCCAATGACCCCACGGCGGACTGGTTCTTTGAGGGTGCGATGGGCGTCCTCCAGCCCAAGATCGACGACGGCACCCTCGTGGTCGCCTCTGGCCAGACCGGGCGCCCGCAGACGGCGACGGGGAACTGGGACCCGGCCAACTCCCGCGCCCGCATGGACACCCTCCTGTCCACGTACTACTCCGGCACTGCACCCGACGGCGTGCTTGCACCCAACGACATCGTCGCGCAATCGGTGATCAAGGCCTGCCAGGCCGTCGGCGCGCCGATCCCCGTCCTCACGGGACAGGATTCGACCCCTGAGGGGGTCGCGTCGATCATGAGCGGCGCCCAGAACATGACCCTCTACGAGTCCCTGCTCGCGCTGGTGGACCGTGCCGTCGTTATGGCGCAGGACCTTCAGCAGGGCAACGCGCCCCAGGTGAACGACTCGACCACCTACGACAACGGGGTGAAGTTCGTTCCCTCGTTCCTTCTCGTCCCCGTGACCGTGACGAAGGCCAACGCGGCCAGCGCCTACCAGGACGATCCCGACCTGTACGCGCTCACCCAGCCGTAGCCCACGCGATACTGGTGATGTGAACCCCCTCTACGTCCGGCTCTCGCCCGGCTGGCCCGACCGATCCCCCGACGCCCCCGTCGTCCTCCTCCTCCATGGCCTGGGGTCCAACGAGGACGACCTTCCCGCGCTCGCGCAGTGGCTCCCGAGCGGCCTGCCGTGGGTGTCGCTCCGCGCGCCCATCGAGATGAACTTCGGCGGCGCGTCGTGGTTCGCTCTCGACCTGCCGAACGAGCCCGAGCAGGCCGGGATCGACGCCGCGACCCACGCGATCTGGGCCTGGGTGGACGCGAACATCCCCGCCGACGCGTTCGTCGTGCCGCTGGGCTTCTCCCAGGGCGGGCTGATGGCGCTTCAGTTGCTGCGCACGCGGCCCGAGCGCATCGCGGCCACGGTGGTGCTGTCCGGGCTGATCGTGATTGGCGACCAGCCCGCGGACGACGCCCTGGCCGAGTCGCGGCCCCGGGTGTTCTGGGGCAGGGGCGACGAGGACCAGGTCATCTGGCCTGCGGCGATCGAGCGGCTTGCCGGGTGGCTCTCGGAGCACGCGACCGCGACGATCCGCGTCTACTCGGGTCTCGCCCACAGCGTGAACGAAGACGAGATGAACGACGTGAAGGCGTTCCTCGCCGCGAGCCTCTGAACGCCGCGCGCCCGCGAACTAGCGCGCCACTGCGGCGTCGATGAAGGTCCGGTGGCCGAAGGCCGGTTCGTCGACGAGGCGGAGGCGGTCGAGCCGGATGGCGTACATCCTGGCGTGGACCCCGGCCTTGAACTCCTCGGGGTTCTTGAGCAACGCGGTGAACGCGGGGAAGCGCGCGAGGTAGAGCCGCATGGCGCCGAAGAGTTCGGGCCCGACCCTCAGTTCCTCGCAGCGTCCAAAGACCTGGATCCCCTGAAGGTCCTTCCCCCAGGTCTCCGGGGTGGTCCAGACGGCGACCGCAACCGCCGGATTGATCGCAATGTCTTGGCTGTGGACGTCCGTCTGCGCGGAGATGAAGTAGAGCGTGAAGTCCTGCGTGAACGCGTAGGAAACGGTGGCGACGTGCGGCTCGCCGTCGCGCTCGGTGGCGAGGGCCGCCAGTTCGCCCCGCGACAGGATGCCGCCGATGCTCGCGCGCAGGTCCGCGTCGCTATGGTCCGGGTGGCCGAACGAGGCCTTGATCGTCATCGTGAACCCCCTAGGCGTGCGGGAACCTGTGCGGCCACCTCGAAGCCCGCTAGCCGAGCTCGGCCGTGATTCGCTCGTGTACGGCACGGATGCGTTCGGGCAGGTCCGGGAACTGGGCGAGGTGCTCGCTGCGATGCTGCATCTCTTCCCGCCACCTGGCGATATCGATGCTGAGAAGTCGTTCGAGGTCGCCCGCAGGGAGGTCGAGTCCATCGAGCCCGAGCTCGCCGGACGTGGGGATGACGCCGACCGCGGTGGTCTGCCCGTTGGCGCGTCCCGCTTGGTGTTCGATGAGCCAGAGCAGAGCACGGAGATTCTCGCGGTATCCGGGCCAGAGATAGCGTCCGTCGTCTGGGTCCCGCTGGAACCAGTTGACGTGGGCGAAGATCGGCGGGTGCGTGAGTTGGCCCAGGATGGAGAGCCAGTGCTCGGCATATTTGCCCTCCGGGTAGGCCATGAAGGGTCGCATCGACATGGGGTCGTAGCGGAGTTGCCCGTCGAGACCCTCGGCGGCGAAGGTGGCCTCGGCGCCAAGGGTGAGGCCGTCGTACACGCCTTCAGCGAGGTCGGTGAAGGCGCGGATCAGGGGCTCGCGGTCTCTGGTGCGTCCGCCGAAGATGATCGCGTCGATCGGCACCCCGGCAGGGTGGTCGGCGTCGGTGGCCACGGTTGCGACGTTCGTGAGGGCGGTCGCAAACCGGCTGTTTGGGTGCGCCCAGGGGTGATTCCGTGTGGTGTCGTCGCGGTCGGTGATGAGCCTGCCGGTCCAGTCCCGCCAGCCGTCGAGCGGCGCCGGGGGTTCGGGCGTTCTGCCTTCCCACCACACATCTTCGGTGTGGTCGTTGCGGGCGACGTTGGTGAAGATCGTTCCGGTTCCAGGGCGAATCGCGTCAAGGGCGGCGGGATTGGTCATCTCGTTGGTGTCTTTCGCGACTCCGAAGACACCGTTCTCGGGGTTCATGCCGTAGAGCCGTCCGTCGTCGCCGACCCAGAGCCAGGCGATGTCATCCCCATAGAACTCGACCCTGTACCGGTCACCGAGGGCATCCGGCGCCAGCGTCATAGCGAGGTTCGTCTTGCCCGAAGCGCTCGGAAAGCCGCCGCACACGCGATAGGTGCGGCCGGTAAGGGTGTCGACGATGCCGAGAAGCATGAACTGCTCGGCAAGGAACCGCCCCGAGGCCCACCCGTCGTGGGAGGCCTGGCGAAGGGCGTGCGCGATCTTCCCGAGCAGCGCGTTCCCGCCGTAGGCGGAGCCGAAGTGGAGGATGGTGCGGCGGTCCGCGATCGTCGCGAAGAGGCGCTGGTCATCCGGGGTGCCGTGCCCGAGCGCGTCGAGGTCGCCAGTGACGTGCACGCCGCGGACGAAGAACCCGGGGTCTTCGAGGTCCTCGAACAGGTCCAGGCCGACGCGCGCCATGCGGATCATCTGCAGCACCACGGTGCGATCGTCGGTGAGTTGCACACCCGCCCCGAACGCCGCCAGCGGCGTGCCCGGTACGGCCATAAGGTAGGGAACCACGTACATCGTCTTCCCCGCAGACGCGCCACGCATCCGCTCTCGCAGGATGGCCTCGACCTCGTCTGAATGGCGCCAGTTGTTGTAGACGCCGCGATCGATGGGGCGGCTGGTGGCGACGACGGTGCGCTCTTCCGAACGGGCGGTGTCTTTGACGTGGGACCTGGCGTAGTAGCGTCCCTCGCCCGCCGGAAGCAACTCACCGGCGTCCAGAGCCTCCTGAATGAGCCGAGCATCATCTGCGGCGCTGACGACTTCCACCCGTGCCGGGGTGGTGATCGCCGCCCACTCCCGGACGAACTCACGGATCGCGTCATTGGTCACTCCCGCAACGTCGAGGGCGTGGATGGTAGTTGTGCTCATGCGATTCGTGCTCCTGCCGTGGCTCCGGGTGCGGGTGTGTGCACCTGGTCGATAACCGTACCTCTTCGGGTGACCCACCACCCAGCGAGCGCGAACAGCACACCGGGGACGCACAGCCCCAGACCGAGCCATGTGGGCGCGAGGTACCCGAGTCCGGCCGCGATGACGGCGCCGCCGAGCGCGGCGCCCAGGCTGTTGCCGATGTTGAGCGCCGAGTGGTTGACGGCGGCCGCGATGGTCTGGCTGTCCCCCGCCACATCCATGAGCCGCGTCTGGATCGCGGGCGCCAGCGCCTGCGCGGAACCGCCCACGAGGAAGACCCCGATGAGGAGGCCCGGCACCGTGTGCGCGGAGAGTCCGAGGATCGTGAGCGAAACCGCCAGCGCGCCAAAGAGGAGGAAGATCGCCCGGACGGCCCCGCGGTCGGCGAGGCGCCCGCCACCCAGGATCCCGACCGTCGTCCCAAGGCCCAAGACCATGAGCACGATGGGCACGAAGCCCGACGACGTGCCAGCGACCTCCGTCGAGAGGGGCGCGACGTAGCTGTAGACGGCGAAGAATCCGCCGAAGCCGAGCGACGCGGTCAGGAGCGCGAACCACACGGCCGGGCGCCGGAAGGCGCCGAGCTCGCGGCGGATCGTCGCGTGGGGGTCGCCCTCGGTGCGCGGGATGAACGCCGCGATGGCGAGCGTCGTCAGGGCGAAGAGCGCCGCCACAACCACGTACGCCCAGCGCCAGCCCGCGTGCTGGCCGAGGAAGGTGATACTCGGGACGCCGACGACGCTCGCGATGGTGAGGCCGACGAGCACGGAGGCGACGGCCTGGCCGCGCTTCTCGGGCCCCATCAGGCGCGCGGCGACGAGTGCGGCGACGCCGAAGAACGCGCCGTGGCCGAGGCCCGCGACGAACCGGGCGACGACGACGAGCTCGAAGGTCGGGGCGACGGCGGAGGCGACGGAGCCGATCGTGAAGCCGAGCGTCAGGGCGATCAGGAGGGATCGACGCGGGAAGCGCGCGGCCGCCGCGGCGATGGTCGGGGCGCCCACGACGACGCCGACCGCGTACGCGGTGATGAGCCAGCCTGCCTTGGCGATCGCCGCCGCGGAGTCCGTGGCGTAGAGGTCCGGGAGGAGGTCGCGGGCGATTTCCGGCAGGAGTCCCATCGCGATGAACTCCGTGGCGCCGATAGAGAAACCGCCCAGGGCGAGGGCGAGGATCGCGAGGCGCGTGTGGCGGGGGCTGAGGGAGGTCATGGTGCTTCGATCCTAGGGGGCCGTGGTGTGGCTCCAGACGGCCTTAGCGCCCGCCTCCCCGATGACGTAGATAGATGCGGCGGAGCCAACCGCGCCGATCACGACGAGCACGGCGACGACCACCGGTAGCACCTTGGCCGCGGTCGCGCCGATCATGGCCTTGGAGCCCTCCGCGTAGCGCTTCTTCGCGAAGGCAAACCAGGCCCACTGGACCCACGTCGCGAAGAAGAGAAGCGCGATCCACGGCGTCGCTGCCTCGCCGCCCTCCATGTGCGCCTTGATGAGCGCGGTCTGCTGCACGGTCTCCCCCAGCGCCTCGCCCGCCTGCTGGGTGAGCGCGGCCGCGAAGGCGGCGGCGGTCGCGAGGATGGGCGTGACGATCCCCATCTTGCGCCGCGCGGCGGGCCACACCGCCCCGATCAGCGCCAGGATCGCCGCCACCGGCACGAACACCACCGCAGCGTGCACCAGCAGGGGGTGCATCGGCAGCCCATTGATCGTCCAGTTCATGGCAGTCTCCCTAGGGTCCGTCGGCCGTCCGGCCTGTGTGCGATGCTCCTCCTGGGCCGATCCGCAGTCAAACCCCCGCGCCGCGTGGAGCGGGCGGCCGGACCACTGGGTACGCTTGGCCCCGTGCCAGACTCCCCCGCCACGCCCGCGGGCTCCGGCGTCGACGGCTCCGGCGTTGACGCCTCCGGTATTAACGCGGCCGACCTCGCGGCCGCGCTGCGGGTCCTCGCGGCGATTCACGAGTTGGACGAGGAGCACCCGGACTTCGTGGCCGTCCGCCGCGCGACGGGCAAGATGTTCAAGGCCGTCAAGCAGCACCGGCGAGACGTGAAGCGGGCCGAGGTGCAAGAGAACGACAAGGCCGTGGTCGCGGCGACCGCCACGGGGGCCCCCGACCGCATCGACGACGAGACCAGGGGGCTCACGCTCGAGGCCTCGACCGAGGCGGCGAGCGCAGGGACCCTCATGCAGCCCCGCGCCTGCTACATCTGCAAACAGCCCTATACCAGGGTCGATGCCTTCTACCACCAACTCTGCCCCGACTGCGCCACGATGAGCCACGCCAAGCGCTCCGCCCGCGCGGACCTCACCGGCAAGCGCGCCCTGCTCACCGGCGGCCGCGCCAAGATCGGCATGCACATCGCCCTCCGGCTCCTGCGCGACGGCGCCC
>JADGOS010000057.1 GCA_017882825.1 Demequinaceae bacterium
GAAACGGGGGGCGTACCGCGCGGTCGTGCGCGTGACCCGCTACCGTCTTGTCATGGATATGCGGAGGTTGGCGACGTGCGCGGCGATCACCCTCGGCGCCGTCGTTGCCCTTGCGGGTTGCACCGGATCGGACGCCAGTTCAACGACCGGCGCGACCGCGACCCAGTCGGCTCCGGCGTCGACCTCCGCCCCGCCGTCGCCGTCTCCCTCTGCCTCGGCCACGCTCGAGCCTCCCGTCGAAGGCGCGCTCCCGGTCCCGGCCTTCCCCGCGTCCGCGATCCCGTGGAACCAGATCGGCGACGGCTGGTTCCTGCTGACCTACGACCCCGACTCTGAGAGCGACGTCTGGCCCGAACTGCCGGAGGGCATGGGCGAGTACCCCGAACTCGACGAGTCCGTCATGCTCGTCTCGCCTGCGGGCGACCTCTACTACGTTCGCAGCCTCGCAGGAATCGGCAACGGATCCACGATTCAGTGGACGGGCGACGCGCTGACGATTCTCGACGGGGAGTTCATCCGCGAAAAGGATGACGTCCCGCAAGGCCCCCTGCTCTCCCTCAACCTCGCGACGGGAGCGGCGGTGATCGTGAACCCGCTTGCGTACCACGCGTCCGTCGGGCGCACCCTGCCAAACGGCAACTTCGTCACCCAGTGGGGGCCCGAGGGTTCGCTCTCCGTCGATGTGATCGCGCCTGACCTCACCGTCCTGACCGAGATCTGCCACTCGGAAGGGACCGCGACGAGCGTCTCCCCTGACGGCACCCGCGTCGTGTGTTTGGAGTACGGAGACGACGCCACGACGCAGGTGATGCTGTACGACGTCGCGAGTGGCTCCGGGGCGCTCATCGACACGTTCAAGCACGGGGTGTGGGACTACTCCACCGGCGGCTGGTGGGACGACGACAGCTTCGTCCTGACGCGCCGGACCGACGAGGGCGAGACGGTTCGGTGGGCATACGACGTTTCCACCAGGAAGATCCGCGACCTGAACGCCACGCTCGCCGACGGGACCCCCGCCGAGTGGGTTCAGGGCGCCGCGGGCTATCGCGTGGTGGCCGCTGGCGCCGCGGGCTATCGCGTGATGGCCGCTGGCGGCGTGGTGGAGATCCAGGGCTTCGACGGGTCGCTGCTGGCGACGCTACCGTGCCTGCCGACCGCCATCTCAGGGAACAGGGCGCTCGCCGTGTGCTGGAGTGAGAACGGCCCGATGGAGATCGTGCTCGCCAACCTCGGCACGGGCACGCTCACCACCGTCGCGTCGTTCGACGCTGGCGAGGGAGTCGACCTCCAAGTGTTCCCGGCGCCCGGGGGAGAGCGAACCGGATTGGCCTAGGGCGGCTACATGCAGGCGCCCGCGATGTTGCCGGACTGGGAGACGGTCCAGTCGGGGTTGGCCCCGGGGGCGAGAACGCGCATGAACGCGACGTGTTCCGGCGCGACGGTCCCGTCGACGTTGGCGGTGTCCGTCTCGAACACGACGCTGCCGTGGGCGTCAGAGATCCAGAACACCCTCGTCGCGATGCCGGGCGTGCCCGTCACAAGCGCGGGGTATGCGGCCTGCAGTTCGGTGAGCAGCGAACCGATGTGAATGCCCTCCGGCGTGGCAAGCGCCGCGTCGGTGATATCGATCCGGCGCAACACTCCGTCACCCTGGCCGTCCACGAGGAACGGTCGCCCGTGGTCGGGGACCTCGGGATACGTGGCCTGCCAGCGGCCAAGGGCGGCGGGGTCCGTGAACTCGGGATCGCACGCCGTCGGGTTCCACTCCAGCATCGCCTCGCCGGGGTTGCCCACGATGGCCTGGCCCACGGTGAGGGGGCCGACGCCGGACGTCGTGACGTACATGGCGTCGAGCGCAGGATGCGGGTCGACGGCGGTGGCCGTCGGGCTCGGCGCGGCGGACGGGCTGAGCGTGACGGTGGCGCTGGTGACGGGCGTGGCGCTCGACGTCGGGCTCGGCGAGTCTCTGGCGCCGGGGTCGCACGCGGTGAGGGCGAGCGAGGCGGCCGCGAGGGCAGCGAGGGGCAGAAGGCGAGGGAAGGGTGCGCGGTGTGCGATGGGTAGAGGGTCTGCGAGCGGCACGAGGCGTGCGAGGCGCATGGGGATCCTTCCGTTGCTACAAGGCTAGCGACCGCCGCGACAAAACGCCCGGCACGCGACCTTGACGCTCGCCGCGCGCGGTGGCGGCGGCTTCGCTAGGTTGGGGCCATGACGCGAGTGCGGTGGGTGCTTATCGGTGGGGCGGTTGTCGTGGTCGGGGTGGTCGTCGGGGTGATCGTGTTGACCGCTGGAGGGGGAGATACGGACGTGATCGCCGGGCCGTCGGCGAGCGCCAACCCGACCGCGTCGGTCAGTCCCGCGATCTCCGCGAGCGCCGCTCCGACGCCCTCGCCCGCGCCGACGCCCTCGCCCGCGCCAGCGGGCTTCCTGCCCGTGGACTCGCTCGGTGCCTCGGAGATCCCGTGGGACCACGTCGGGCCAGGGTGGTTCCTCGTGGATTGGGCGCAAAGGGACGCGGTCTGGGGCGAGGATGCCGACGGCATGCCGACGGTTTCGGCCGCCGACGCGTCTGTGTCGCTACTGGCCCCCGACGGGACCTGGTACGCGGCGGCGTCGCTCACGGCAGTGGAGTCGGACCGTACGGTGTCCTGGCTCGGGGACACGGTCGCCGTGTTCCGCTCCACCCAACCGGACTACGAGTACGTCGCAGGCGACACCTCCCTCATCAACCTGCGGACCGGCGCCTCTCACCTTGTGCTTTCCGGCGCGCAACCGCCGGCGTTGCAGGGCGTATCAGCCGACGGAACCCTCCACGGCAGGGACTACGCGGAAGAGTCCAGTTGGTACGTCCGGTATGACGACCGGTTCACGCCGCGCACGGTCTGCGATGGCAACAGCGCCTCGGTGGCTCCCGACGGCGTTCGCGTCGCGTGCCTCGGCTGGATTTCCACGGGCGATGCGAACAGCGACCAAACCCAGGTCTTCCTGGGCGCTCTCGATACGGATGCCGGAGCAGAGGCGATAGACACCTTTCGATTGGACCCATACTCGTACAGCATTCAAGGTTGGCTCGATCCGGACACGTTCCTGCTGCTACGTCGCGACCCCGAGGGACAGGCGCCCCCAACCTATTACGCCTACAACGTCGCCACGCGAAAGATCGCGGATTTTGCCCTCCCGTTCCAGGCGGCGGGCGAAAACGTGGCCTTCGACTGGGTCACGAAGACCTACACGGATGTGGCCGAGCAGTCCGCGTCCTTCTTTGCCGTCTCCGGAGCCAAGGTCGCCGAGGTCTCCTGCGCGGGGTCCTTGAACTGGCAGGGGCCCGTCCGCTCGGGGAGTCGGGCACTTGTCGAGTGCGAGACATTCGGCGCTGACTACAACCCGGCCACGGTCACCCTGACGTTGGTCGACCTGGGCACGGGGGCGGCGACGGAGGTCGCGCACGCCGCGGAAAGTCTGTCGACCCGTCTGCGGACCGTCTACCCCTACATCGGCAACGTCGACTGACCCCGTCGCACCGCCGCCACACGCCGCGCGCGGCGGGGGCGTTCTCGCTAGGTTGGGGCCATGACGCGAACGCGGTTGGTTCGAGGTGGCGGTCCGGCCTTCGTTGGCGCGGTGGCCGTGGCGCTACTGCTCACGGGTTGCTCGGGCGGGGCCTCCGACGGCCCGAGCTCCCATCCCAGTGCGACGGCGTCGGCCAATCCCGCGACCTCCGCTACATCCGCCCCCACACCCTCGCCCGCCCCGTCGGGCTACCTCCCGGTCGACTCCCTCGGCGCGTCGGAGATCCCCTGGGACGAGGTCGGGCCGGGGTGGTTCCTCCTCGCCTATGACGCCGACACCACGGACAACGCGTCCGTCTTCATCGGAGACTTCCCCGATGACAACTCGGACGGCGGCGTCTTCCACTACTTCGCCCCCGAGAACGACGATGGGATGACGCTGGTTTCCCCGGCGGGTGAGATCTACCTGGCGGGTTCTCTCTCGGGCCAGGGGCCGGTCGCCGAGACTCTTTGGGACGGCGGCTCGGTCTACCTCAACCGTCCCACAGGATTTCGGATGGAGGAAGAGGGCGAGGGAACGGTCACGGCCTACGACCTCGCGACGGGAAGCACCCGCGAAGTCGTGCGAGGCGAGACGTATCTTCCCGAGGAGATGACCACTGCGGGCCGCCTGGTCGGCTGGCACTGGGCTGAAGGAACGATCGTCGGTGGCGCCGTCTACGGGTCAGATGGATCCGACTTTCACAAGGTCTGCCCCTCTGGATCGGGCTCGCCCACCCTTGCGCCCGACGGCCACCGAACGGTCTGCATCGAGCTGCGGACCGACGGGCGCTCCGACGTGGTGCTCTATGACCTCGACTCTGGGACGCGCGAGCCGATCGACGTGTTCAAGGAGGGCTCGTACGCCTACCAACTGCTGGGCTGGTGGGACTCCGCAAGCGTCGTGGTCTCGCGATGGGAGGACGGAGCCTCCCTCTACTGGGCCTACGACGTCGAGACCAAGAAGCTTACGGAGATCGATCCACGGCTGCCCGACGGCTCGCAACCGTCGAGCTTCCAGGGCCTCGGCACCTATCGCCTCCTGTGGGGCGCGGACAACCGGCGTGCCTTCATCTACGGAACGGACGGCGACCTTCGCGCCGATCTCCCCTGCGGAATCTCGGCGCTCAGCGGAGACGTCGCGCTGAGCCTGTGCGGCGCGGCTGGGGGCGCGAGGATGGTCACCATCTCTCGCACCGACCTCGTAACGGGCGAGACGCTCGTCGTCGGGGAGTACCGTGCCGGCGAGAACGATCACGTCCAGGTCTTTCCCTTCCCCGGGAGCGCGCCGATCGAGTGGTGGGACTCCCAGCTGTTCCAGTAGCGCGTGGGGCGATGCGCGCGCGGCGCATGGTGCTCCTTTCGGGTAACCCCAGTCGCCCCTCTCGCTATCTTCGCTCGCCGCGCGCGGCGGCGGCGTCTTCGCTAGGTTGGGGCCATGACGCGAGCACGGTGGGTTCGAGGCGGCGGTCCGGTCTTTGTTGGCGCGGTGGCAGTAGCGGTGACGCTCACGGGTTGCTCGGGCGGGGGCGGGGCCTCCGACGGCCCGAGTTCCGGTCCCAGTTCGACCGCGTCGGGCAATCCCGCCATCTCTGCGAGCGCCGCGCTGAAACCATCGCCCGCGCCGTCGGGCTTCCTTCCCGTCGACTCCCTCGGCGCGTCCGAAATCCCGTGGGACGAGGTCGGGCCCGGGTGGTTCCTGGTGGACTGGGCGGAACACGACGCAGTCTGGGGCGAAGATGCCAACGGCAACCCGACGGTCTCGCCCGCCGACGCATCAGTGTCGCTCCTCTCACCCGACGGGACGTGGTACGCGGCCGCATCGCTCGCAGCGACCGGGTCCGACAAGACGGTCGGGTGGCTCGGTGACACCGTGGCAATCCTCCGAACGACCGAGCCGGAGTTCTCCATCTCCTATGGAGACGCGTCCGCCCTCGATCTTCGGACGGGCGCTTCGCGCAAGCTCGTCTCGGGCGTTGACTCGGTCGCGTGGAGGGTCTTCCTGGCCGGGGGGATTCTGACGAGTACCGGTCTTGCTGACGAAGAGTCAGCCGCGGTTTCGTGGTACGACGCTAGCCTGACCGAGCACTCCGTGTGCGTCCGCGTCCTCCGCAATTCGGTAGCGCCCGACGCCAAGCGAGTCGCCTGCCTCGGGTTCGACGACAACGCGGGCACGGGCGACGATCAGACCGAGATTCTCGTCGGCACGCTGGGATCGGGCGCGGAGGCGCAGGTTGTCGACACCTTCCGGCTGGATCCCTACCAGTACGAGCTTGCCGGCTGGCTGGATGGCGACACGTTCGTGGTGGCGCGCGCGGCCCAGCCGGGCGAAACGAAAGGCACGACGTACTACTCGTACAACATCGTGACGCGCAAGGTCGCGGACTTCGCTCTGCCTTTCCCTGCGTCGGCCCCTACCGCGTGGGACGTCTCCTTCGACTGGGCGACTCAGACGTACGCGGACATGGGGGACGACGGCCTGAGCTTCTTCGCTGCGGACGGCGCGCCCATCGTCGAGGTGCCGTGCGCGGGCGGCAGCATGTGGCCAGGCGCCGTGTACTCCGGGACGGTTGCGCTGGTCAAGTGCGACACCTCGGCGAACTCCGGAAGCGGGAACGTGACGATAACGCTCGTGGATCTTCAGAATGGGACGGCGAAGCAAGTCGCGGACGCGCCGATCGACTCCGAGCACTCCGTCCGAGCCGTCTACCCCTACACCGGCAACCTCGACTGACCCCGCCGCGAGTCCTCGCCGCGCATCGCGGCGGCGCCTTCGCTAGGTTGGGGCCATGACGCGAGCACGGCGGGTCAGAGGTGGCGGTCCGATCTTCGCTGGCGTGGTGGCCGTAGCGCTGACGCTACCGGGGTGCTCGGGCGGGACCTCCGACGGTCCGAGCTCCGATCCCAGCCCTACCGCCTCGGCCAGACCCGCGATCTCGGCGGCTTCCGCCCCCACGCCCTCGCCCGCGCCTTCGGGGTTCTTGCCTGTCGACTCGCTGGGCGCGTCCGAGATCCCCTGGGACGAGGTCGGGCCGGGGTGGTTCCTGGTGGAGTGGGTCGAGCACGACGCGGTCGGGCGCGACTACGCGATGTTCAGCGCGGGCGCGGCGTCGGAGTCGTTGCTTTCCCCGAGTGGCCAGTGGTACGCGGCACGGTCGCTCCAGGGCACCGGAGCCGAGATGGCGGCGATCTGGCTCGGAGAGGACCTTGCCGTATTCCGCATGACTCAGGGCAATCAGGACGACTACGCCTACCCCAACGGGGAGACCTCGCTCGTTAGCCTCCGCGACGGCGCGATGCGCCAAGTGAACGCGGGGGGCGCCCTGCCGTTTCTCGACGGCGTCGCCGCGGATGGAAGCCTGCTCGGCGTCGTTCACGAGTACGAAGGCGACGGCGCCGAAGTGGTGAGGTTCGGCGACGGACTGGAGCCCAACACCCTCTGTCAGGACAACTCGGCGACGGGTGGCCACGGACTTCTGAGCCTGGCTCCGGACGGGGTGAGGGTGGTGTGCCTCGCCTGGACTCGGGCGGGGGGGGATGGGCCGCAGACCGCCGTGATGCTGGCGCGGGTTGGGGAGGTGCTCGACGCCGAGCGCGTCGACGCGTTCGGGGCCGATCCCCCCGATTACCGCCTCATGGGGTGGATCAGCCAGGACACGTTCCTGCTCGCCCGACGCGATGTCGATGTTGCCGGGTGGCACGAGACGTACTTCTCGTACGACGTCGCGACCCGCCAGATCGCCGACTTCACGCTCCCGTTCGCCGCGTCGGGCGTCGTCTACTTCGACTGGGCCACAAAGACCTACTCGGACAGGCAATGGAACCCCGACTACGTCCCCGGGGGATGGGAGTTCTACGGCGCCGACGGAGCGCTGGTCGCGTCCGTGCCGTGTTCCGGACGTAGCGACTATGACTCGCCGACCTACTCCGGGAGCCGAGCGCTGATCTGGTGCAGAACGGCCGCGGCGTCGAAGGGCGAGTCCGACGTCACGCTGACGCTCGTGGACCTCGCGACCGGGACGACGACCGTCGTCGCGAGCGTCCACGAGGGTTCGGGTCAACGCGCCAACCGCGTGTTCGGCTACCCCACGAATCTCTGAAGCAGGTCCGCACCGCGAGGGAACAAACGCCCGTCCCGCGGCGTCGTATCATAGGGCCCCGCAACGGCGTGAGAAGCGAGGGTCACCGCCTCCCTTACCGTGGGAGGAGGCCGGGAAGGAGACCCGATGGACAAGATCACCAAGACGGACGACGAGTGGCGCGCAGCGCTCACCGACGACCAGTTCCGCGTGCTCCGCGAGCACGGCACCGAGCCCGCGTGGACCGGTGACCTGCTCGAGAACAAGGCGCCCGGCGTGTACGCGTGCGCCGCGTGCGGCGCGGAACTGTTCAAGTCCGGGACCAAGTTCGACTCCGGCTCCGGCTGGCCCAGCTTCTACGACGTGGTCGACCCCGACGCGGTCACGCTCATCACGGACATCTCCTACGGCATGGCGCGCACCGAGGTTCGCTGCGCCGCGTGCGACTCGCACCTTGGCCACGTCTTTCCCGACGGGCACGGCACGCCCACGGGCGAGAGGTACTGCGTCAATAGCGTCTGCCTCGCCTTCAAGGAGGGCGACGACCCCGACGCGGCTCCCGCCGTCTTGGGCGACTCAGAGCAGCAGAAGTAGGACGGACGACGGATGGCGCGGGAGGCGCATTTCCGGAGGCCGGTCATGCTCGACATGGACGAGGCCGACCAACTGCAGGGGGACATCGACCCCGCCGACCGCGCGCTCATCGCGCACGAAACGGCCGCGGCGATCGTGTCGCAGGCCCGCGCGAGCCGCCAGCCGGACCTGGTGGCCCGGCTCGTCGCGCTCGTGGACGAGGAGGGCATCGATACCGTCGCGATGATGTGGTCCAAGGCAGAGCCGCTCACGCTTCCCGGCGCCCTCTGGCGCCTGTACATGCTCCGCGAGTGGGTGAAGTTCGACGCCGACGCGGTGGCGCGCTCCTACGACCACGGCATTCACGCGGCCGGGGTGCGGCATGCGATCGCGGGGGTCGAGGTTCCGCCGGGGCCCGCCGAGGTCAAGAGGCTCGCCGACGAGGTGCTGAGCGGGGTGTTCGCTGGCGACCTCGCCGTGGCGCTCGACCGCGCGGGGGCCTTCTGCCGCGTCGCCGCGACGGGCGCCGCCTTCGAGGCCGAGAGCGACGCGGGCCACGCCGACGACCGCGCCCACCAGACGACCCTCCGCGCGGCGCAGTTGCTCCGCACGGGCGAGGACCTGGAACGCTGCGCCACCATGTGGCGCGAGGAGAAGCTCGACTGAATCGATTGGCGCGGGCGTCCCCACCGCCCGCTCCGGCGTTGCGCCGGGCCTGGCGTACACGCCGCTCGGCCCGGCGTGTGGGGCGCGCATCGCCCGCGCGAAGGTAACAATTCTCTCGTTCGCTGGCAACCGGGCGGCGGCGGAGTTACCCTGAAGTAGACGTCGGACCGCGGTAGCCCCGGGCTCCAACTCAAGCCGCTTCGAGCGGCCCAAGCGCCGACTGGCGCTCCCGGTCCGATGTCATCTTCTTGCCTTCGGACCCGGGCGGTCCGACGCCCCTTCGCACGCGGGTCGTGGTCCACCAAACGTTCCGAAACCGTTCAGGTCGCCGTCACCTCCCGCGCGTAGCGTCCGACGTGCGCACTCTTGCGCACCACTCCGAAGGGAACCAGACCATGGACGACATGGACATCGAGCGGACGGTCGAGCCGGGAATTGACGAGATGGACGACGAGATGACGGACGACGACGCCGACGGCACCGCAGAAGAGACCCGCGGGCACGACGCGTAATCGCATCCCGCAGAAGAGACCCGCGGGCACGACGCGTAACCGCATCCCGCAGAAGACCGCCTCACGGGGCGCCGCTCGCAGATGCGTGGGCGGCGCCCTCGTTCGCCCAGTGTTCACTTTGGGCCAGGAGCCATGTGATCGCCGTCGGAGATAGAGTGGGTGGTAAGCGAAGCAGCGCCGCTGGGCTTCGACACAAGCCAAGGAGCACCGGATACTCATGAGCACCCCGAATACGACGAAGGACGACCTCTTCCTCAAGGCTGAGGGCGCCAAGGTCAAGGCCGAGGAAGCGAAGGGGGCCGCGAAGGGTGCGGGCGTCTATGCCAAGCACATGGCTAATGAGGCGAAGAAGGCCCAGCGCCTCGCGGACAAGGCGAAGGGTCGGGCCAAGAAGGCGAACCGCGCGGCGAAGAAGGCCGCCGGAGACGTCAAGAAGGCCGAGGGCAAGATCAAGGACCAGGCCAAGCGCGAGGCGAAGAAGGTTGTGATTCGTGACCTCATCGAGTCGCGCCAGATCAAGGACCAGGCCAAACTCGAGTCCAAGAAGGCTGCGGATGCCGCGAAGGCCCTCGCCAAGGCCGCTCGCGAGAAGGCGGCCAAGGAAGCGCAGGCCGCTAGCGATGCGGCCCGCGCGGTCGCCGCAGCGACGGTTGCGAAGGGCGGATCCGCGTCGCCCGAAGAATAGTCGGACTCGGAAGCGGGTAGCGCGGCCTAGGTCCGTCGAGTCCTCGGACGGGCCGACGCGCGGAACCCTGAGGACGGACTGGAGTCCGCTTCGGCTACGAGCGTCTCGCCCGCGCGGGACTTCTTTGGGACGTGGGTCTCCACCGCCGCGATGCGCGGCCCTGATTCCGTGTCGACGACGTGCGCGACGAGCACGCCTCCTGCGGGGAGGTAGGGGTTCGTCTTGGGCAGCTTGCCGTGGGTCCACACGCGGGTCGCTGCCTGCATCATCGTCATGAGCGTCGGAAGCGTCGGCCTGTGAACGCACACAACGCGGTTGCCCGGCTTCGCGAGCGTCACTATCAGGGTCTCGGCGGCATCGATGGGCTGCCGCGCGTGCTCCGACTCCGTGAGGGCCTGGTAGGTGGCGATCCTCTTGCCAATAGCCGTGGCGTAGGGCTGCACGGTCGCCATGCACCGCGCAGCCGGCGAGGACTCGATGTCGCGCACACCAAAGGCCGAGAACAGTTTGGTGAGTTGGTGCGCGCGCTTCAATCCGCCAGCCGTGACGGGGCGCGCGAAGTCCTCCTGTTTCCACGCGGCGCGCTTCACTGCGCGCGCGTGGCGCGCGATGATGAAGACCCGTGTCTGGAGTCGACCCTCCTTGTAGGCCTCGACGAGCGCATCGAGAGGCTTGAGATCAGAAGCCATCGTGAGCTTCTTCCGCGCCTGTTCCACCGTGAACCAGCGCGCGTTGTCAACTTCCTTCTTGGAGGCGAGGGGCCAGCGCGGCCGCGCCCTGAGTGACGGGTGGGCCGCACTCATCGTCTCCGCAGCCCAGTAGTGGACCGTCTTTTCGCGCCCGTTGGCGATCTTGTAGTTCAGCGCGGGGAGTGGTTGGCCAAGTTCGACCTGCTTGCCGGTCTCCTCGAAGACCTCGCGCATTGCGCACTCAGGCAGCGTCTCCCCGCGCCCAATCCTTCCCTTGGGCCACGACCAGTCGTTGTAGCTCGGTCGGTGCACGGACAGCACCTGGAGCTCCCCATCTCGCAGGCGCCACACGACGGCACCCGCGGCGACAATGGCGCCGCGCCCGATTCCCCTCACCGGCCCGTGGCCCTCCGCTTGGGCTGTCGCGCGATGTAGATCGCCTGGAGGTCCTTGGGTCCGATGCCGCGCGAGCCCTTCGAGCGGGTCCACGCGCCGTCGGGCTCCAGCGTGAAGGCCGCGGTGTGCGGGCTCATGGCGAGATCGATGTTCTCGATCAGCGCCGCCACCTGGCTCGGCTCGATGATGCGCACCAGCGCCTCGACCCGGCGGTCGAGATTGCGGTGCATCAGGTCGGCGGACCCGATCCACACCTCCGGCTCGCCGCCCGCGCGGAAGGCGAAGATCCGGGAGTGCTCGAGGAAGCGCCCCAGAATGCAGCGCACGCGGATGTTCTCGGAGAGGCCGGGAACGCCCGGACGGAGCGCGCACGTGCCCCGAGATACCACGTCCACCCGAACCCCGGCCTGCGAGGCCCGGTACAGCGCGTCGATGGTGCGCTCATCAATGATGGCGTTGGTTTTGATCTTGACCCATGCGGGCTCGCCCAAGAGCGCCCGCGTGGCCTCTGCGTTGATGCGCTCGAGAAGTCCCTCCCGCACGTCTTTCGGCGCCACGAGGAGGCGCTTGTAGCGGGCCTTGGGTGCGTACCCGGAAAGGCGATTGAACAACTTCGTGAGGTCGGCGCCTAACTCCGGGTCGCGGGTCAGCAGCCCGTAGTCCTCGTAGAGGCGGGCTGTCCGCGGGTGGTAGTTTCCTGTGCCGATGTGGCAGTACCGGACGAGCCCCGATTCCTCCTGCCGGACGACGAGGAGGAGCTTGCAGTGGGTCTTGAGGCCCACAAGGCCGTAGACGACGTGGACGCCAGCCTCCTCGAGCTTGCGCGCCCAACTGATGTTCCGCTGTTCGTCGAACCGCGCCTTGATCTCCACGATCGCGAGCACCTGCTTGCCGTTCGTCGCGGCCTCGATCAGCGAGTCGACGATCGGCGAATCGCCCGAGGTCCGATAGAGGGTCTGCTTGATCGCGAGCA
>JADGOS010000135.1 GCA_017882825.1 Demequinaceae bacterium
CGCCCGGGTCACCGGGCGGGGGCGGAGGGCGCGGGGCGAGCCGCACCTGGCTCGCCCATACGCCGTCTTGACCAAGGTCACCCAGCTAGCGTCGGAGCGCGAGAGTTTGCCTCGACCGGTCGATGACGTCGAGACGGCGGCCCGCAGTGACGGCGCAAGGACCCCGCCACGACGTGGAGATCGTGTGGGTCGACCTGGTCATGCCCATCGCTTGCGCAGCCGGTGATGTAATCGGACGAGGCCAAGGAGACACGCCAGCCCCATCAGGTAGGAGGCCGCGACATCGGTCGCCCAATGGTGGCCTTGCACGATCCGGCTTGGGCCGACGAGGGCGACGAGGCCGAGAAGGCACGCGACGGTGGTCCGCCGCAGGAGCGGATCTCGGACCTCGATCCAGACGAGATGAGCCGAGAATCCATAGAAGACGACGTAGGTGAGGACATGGCCGCTCGGGAAACTCGTGCCTCCGAGGGGCGCGACGATCACCTCCACGGCGGGGGGCAATGGACGGGGCCGGCGGGCGAGAAACTTCAGGCCGGTGGAGAGCGCGGCTGCCACCCAAGCAGCCGTCTGGGACATTGCCTCTGCGGGCCGGCCCGCGAGGAGCCAGAGCCCGATGATCGCCGGTGGGATCACTTGGCCTTGGGGCGGGAATCCGGGCCAGGAAGCGGCCGCCATGAGCCGCGCCAGAGCCGGGGACTTGTAGCGCTGGAGTCGGAGGGTGACGGCAAGGTCAAACGCCGCGCTCCGGTTCGCCTTGACCACGGCGAAGAGGGCGAAGAACGCCGTGGCCGCACCACCGATCGCGACGGCAGTCGCGCGCGAGCCCGCCACGACGTCCGGCTTCGGGAGCGCGGCAGAACAACCCAATCCTTCGAGGCGGTCGACTCTTCCGGCGCCAACAGTGCGACCACCTCGAGTCGGTGAGCCGCGTCGCTCGCTAACGGGAGATCTCGCGTTCATATTGTTGGGATCGTAGCGGTGACGACCTGCCCCGACTGAGCTGCCCTGGGTCCGATGTTCCCCGGACGGTTGGAATCAATCTTCTACCCGCCGACATTCTGCTGCGTGAGCAGAGTCTCGTGAGGCGGAAGGTCGGAGGCTCAACTGGGCTAGAGCCGATACACCGTCACCAATCCTGCTGATCCCCGTCACGAACGTGCCGAGCTACGTCCACCGCTCCTCGGAGATCGCGTATGCGGGCAGGATGGCGGGCACATGCCAGTAGAACAGCGCCGTGGGTTGACGGCAAGGCCGAGCTGGCCGTCCGTGGCAACCACTTGCAGGACGACTAGAGCAGCTCGTGGCGCGACCTTCAGGACGCGGCGGCGGCGGATGAAGGTGACGCGAGCTTCGCGCTGCGGTCGGCCAGCAACCGGACCCTTCCGACGGCACGGAACCCGAGGCGTTCGAGGATCGGGTACGACGTGTCGACGTTGGCGTTGACGACGAGCGCACCCGCTCCGAGCCGGAGGGCGTCATCCCAGCGGGCTCGAACGAGGGCGCGGTAGATGCCGCGCCCTCGGAACGACGGCAGCGTCACCCCTCCCGCGAGAAACAGCGGACCGTAAACCGTGCGGCGCACCGAACCCCCGCCGACTGGCACCCCCTCGATCAGCGCGAGGTAGCTCCACCTTCCGGGATCGTCCGCCTTCGCGGCCCACCGTCCCCGCAGCGTCGACCTGACCGCGTCGCGCTCCTCGTCCGGCATGCCGAAGCCCTCGAACACGACCTCCCACGTCGCGGCATAGTCCGCGAAGGTCTCAACGCGGCGAAGCTCGACATCGGCGGGGGATATGGGTGGCTCGCGGTCGAGCACCATCGCCATCATCTCAGTCCCACCGGGGTTCGGCTCGGCCCCGAGGTCGAGGAGGCGACGCCCGAGATTAGACGGCGTCGTACTCGGCCCGACGGCCCAGACGAACCGTTCTCGCCCACGCTGGGCGAACCACGCACGCACCATACGGACGGCAGCATCGACCTCCGGCCCGAGGCGGAGGCGACTCGCCGAGCCGTACTCCGGCATGGGGATCGGGCCGTGGGTCAGGATGACCTCCGGGCGCGTCTCCCGGACCTCGCCCGGCCCGGTGACGACGTAGCCGACCGCGTCCTCCGCGACTGCTGCCGGGTCCATGGCCTGCCACCTCCCGCGCCGACGTCCCACGTTTGGTGGCACAGTAGCCAACCGTCCTGCGCCACGCCCGTGCCGCTGGTCCCGATGGTGCAGGTTGACGTGGGGCTGGTCATGAAGTGTTCACGTACGCGAGGCGTCCGACCTACGTTCCGTTCACCCTCACGCTCAGCCCTGTTCAGTTGCTGGTCACGTTGACCTACGTCCATGTAGCCACGCTCAGGTGTGGTCACCCCTCGACCCACCCTCTGTACTACGTCCCCAACACGATAGGCCCTCGTGTGGAGCTGACAGTCCACCAGGCATGGCTCTGGATAGGTCATCGGGTAGCCACGCGAAAGGTCTACCTGACCACCATCACGCTGGACAGGTGGTCGCTCGTCGCGGCGCTCGCGGGATGGCGCGAGGCCATGGAAGACCGGGACCGTGGGGCTATGGTGGTGGGGTCGCCGCTCTGAGGTAGACCGCAGATCGCCTGACCTTGAGGGGATGACAGGCGGTAATGACGCCATGGCGATAGTGAGGCAGATTGGGCTCGCCTGAGCACTGACCTAGCACTTCGCACCCGTCCAACAGAAATGGGAGCGCAATGTGGTTGCCGTGATCGAGATGACCGATGTCGCCGACGAACAGTTCACCGAGCGACGCCTCGGCGAGCGACGGCTCGGCGAACGCCGGGTCCCCACGGCTGATGTCGTCAGTTGGATGCCTCCGCGCCAAGAGCGTCGAACCGCCCACCTCTTTCAAGCAGCCGATGGTTCCCACGATGGACACATCGTCGCAAGAGTCTCCTGCTTGATCTGCGGCTACGGCGAGGCGGGTCATCTCACCCTGACCGGACCCGAGCAAGAGGTCGTCAACGGGTTGCTGAACCAGCGTCAGGCACCGGCCCTCATGCGTCGGAGCATCCTCCGCAAGCTGAGCTTCAGGCTACACATCCGCTGAGGTCCGCCAAGGGGGTTCACCTTCAGCTCGCGGAAGCCCTCGACCCAGTCGTCGCCGCGAGTCCTCCACGGCTCCATCGATGAACCTCTGTCGAAGACGCTGGTTGAGGCGGGCGCGGCGCTGGTCGGCCGCTTTGGCGATCCGGTGGCGGTCTTCTACCACGCTTTCGAGGGTAGCGCCGCTGCCCGTGGGGATCGGAAACCCCGATTCGATCACGCCGCGGCGGCGTGGTACTCGTAGATGAGCCCGCCGAGCAGGTCCCGCCGGCGAACGTCTCGCGGGCTGACGGGGATCGGCTCCGCAGCCGCTGCGAGCGGGGGAGCAAGGCCGAGCGCGCGATGAGGTCGCTGCCGGTTGTAGTGCTCGGCGTAGATGCGGAGCGTCTGGTCGAGCTGTCGTCGACCAAGGATGAGTGTCCAGTCGAGGCACTCGGCCCGGATGGTCTCGATCACGCGCTCGGCGTGCGCGTTGGCGTTCGGCGCCTGGACGGGCGTTCGGATCACCCGCATTCCCTCCGAGCGGAGCACCGCGTCGAACGACCGACTGAACTTGGTGTCCCGGTCGCGGATGAGAAACCGGATTGCCGGTGCGCGGTCATCGAGCGCGGTATGTCGAGCACCGGCCCGGCGAAGTCAGCCCGGGACAGTTCGCCTTCGGGAGCGCCGTTCACACGGCCTTCGAGGCGTTCGGGCTCG
>JADGOS010000136.1 GCA_017882825.1 Demequinaceae bacterium
GCGGGCTGGAAGGACCACGACCTCACTCACCACGTGACGTCGGTGCAGGACGTGTTCGATGCCATCAGTACGCTGACCACCTCCACGTCCGCGACGTTCGCGTGGCGAGGTCAGGCTTCAAGCGAGTGGTTGCTGACGCCCGGGGTCTACCGGAAACCCGCAATCGCGACGCAGGCAGATGCGCTCGGCAACCAGGAGGCGCTCCTCCGCGAAGCCCGCGACTCCCGCTACGACCTCATGGGCCAGTGGGTGCTTCCAGATCTCGCGCTCCTGGCCTTGCTCCAGCACAACGGCGCCGCGACCCTCTTGCTCGACGTCACCACGGATCCCTATGTGGCGCTGTACTTCGCGTGCAGACCCGACGGACTAGGGGCGGGCGGCCGCCTAGTCGCGGTTGACGTCACGGGGGGGAGCCGTAGCCCTCACGCGGTGCACTTCGAACTGGCGGAAACCCGGACGGTTCGGAAGGTGTTCATCCGCCTGAACGGCCGGCTGGGCCTCTTCAAGCCTCCCGACATTTCCAAGCGCATCATGGCCCAGCGCGCGCGGTTCTTGCTCGGTGATTACACGGACCTGCCCTACTCGACGCTGCCGGTGACCCTGGACACGTGGGACGCCGCGAAACTCGAGTCGCTCTTCAATCGGGGGGCCCCGGTCGCATCCCGACGCCTGCGGCCCGCGATCATCTCCTTAGAGATTCCTGAGGGGCTCAAAGTGAGAATCATGAAGGTGCTCGACGAGAGTTTCGGCATGAACGCCACCACGCTGTTTCCGGACCTGTCCGGATTCGCGTCCGCGCGGGGGGCGACCTAGGGGGTAGCGAGGAACGACGTGGCAAAGCCACCGCGTCCGCTCACTCCGCCTGCGCCACTCCCGTTCCGGTAAGGCTCACCGTGCGGGCCTTGCCGTCGACGGTGACCGTGAGCGTCGCCTTGTACGCCTCCGCGGCCGTGGGCGAGAAGGAGATGGGCACCGCGGACGTGGCCCCACCCGCGACGTTGCCCACCGTTCCGGTGACCGCGAACGCCCCCTTGGGCACCTCGATCGCGGCGTCGGGAATCCGGATTAGACCGCGCCCAAGGTTCTTGACGGCGACCTTGTTGTGCCCGACGCTTCCCACCGCGACCTTGCCGAAGTCGAGGCGCGTTGGGGTGAGGGAGAAGCCCTCGTCGTCGGACGTCTCCGCGCTCATGCCGGGCACGAGGATGACGTCGACGACGCGCTCCACCAACTTGCGGAAGACGTCCTGCCGATAGCCGACGACGAACGCGACCACGAACAGCACCGCGACCCCCCGAGCCGTGATGTCAACGTCGCCGGTGGTGGTGGTGCCGATGGCGCCGAGGAAGAGCACGACGATGAGGGTCGCGACGGTGCCGAAGGCGGCACCGATCGGGAGCTGCACCAGGTACCAGGCGTTCCAGCGTCGGGCCTGGTAGGAACGCCGATCCGGATCGAAGTCGACCCAGTGGCGCGAGACGCCGATCATCGCGTTGCAGACCCCGCCGAGGGCCCCGCCCCACGGCACCAGGAGCGGCAGGACTCCGCCGAGGACCGCGGGAAGACGATGGAGGTTCCACCACTCCAGCGGGTACGCGACCGCGACCACCATCAGCGCCACGAACTCCACGGTGAGAAACGAGAGAATGAATCCCGGACGACGCGACGACACCCAATCAGACATGTTGTGTCCTTCCCCTTGGAATGAAGGTACCGCGGATCGGCGGGCGGCGCGCGGCGACCGCCGCGCCCCGGGACGCCGAATCGTGACCCCGCGCCGCCGAATCGTGATGGGGCACCGGCCACCATCACGCCCTCAACTGCGCGCGGTTACTCCGCCGCAGGGACCCGCTTGGCCCGCCCGAGCACGAGCACGAGCGTCGCGAGGATCGCGTAGATCACGGCCCACACGGGCAGGCCCGTCGCGATGAGCAGCGCGACGACTCCCGCGTAGAGCACGATCCGTACGATGAGCCCGAGCGTCTTGTTCTTGATGCCGAGCGGGGACTTGGGGATGAGGAAGAGCGCCATGAGCCCCGCGGTCAGCACGTACGCGAGGACTCCCGCGAGCCCGCTGCCGCTCGCGTCGCTGGCCGCGTACATCACGAGTAGGGGCGTCATGAAGGCCAACGCGAGTCCGAGGATCCCGATGCCGATGTTGCGACTCGGAGCCTTCGCTCGGGGGGTCTCGGCGGGTGTGGCGGGAGTGGCGGGAGGGGTGGGGGAGGCCTCGGTCATGCGTCCAGCCTGCCACGTCTCGGGCGAAGGCGCCCAACGCCGCGCGCCCCGCCCTCCGTGGTACCCGAGCCCTCCGGTCGCTGGTAATGTCCCCTTTTGACGCGGGGTTGGCCCGCGCGTTGCCCCGAGGAGCGAAACCTTGACCACCCGGACCTCCCATGCCGCACGCGCCATCGTCACGAGTGCCATGGTCACGAGCGTCACCGTCGCGAGCGTGGCCCTCCTCTCGGCGTGCGCGGGCAACCCGCTCGGCGCCACCGACACGTCCGGCGCCTACCCGAGCTTCACGGTGCAGGCGACGGAGGCCGCCGTGGTCAACCCCGATCTCACGCCTCCCGGAACCGTCCTCGCCGTCGGCGAGAGCGCCCTGATCGGGTACCACACCCTGGTGCCCGACGACGCGGGCGCCAAGGTCGCCTCCAAGGCGGAGCAGCCCGTCCACGTCACGGTCACGGGGGTCTCGAGCGCGAACTTGAGCCAGGTTCCGGACGCCTTCCGCCTGACGGGCGCCGACGCCGGGACGGAGAGCATGTCCGTCAAGAAGGTCACCTGGGAGGCGACGATCGACGGGACGTCGCAGCTCGCGCTCGCGGACCAGAGCCTCAACTTCGCGGCGACCGGCGGCGGTTCGTACATCGTCTCCGACCCGAGCGCCATCTCCGGATGCAAGGGTCCGGCGACCCTGGGCGCGGCGTTCGATTCGGGCTCCAAGGCCTCCGGATGCTTCCTGGTCGTCTACCTGACGGCCAGCGGGACGCCGGACGTCGAACTGTCCGTCTTCCGGACGCCGACGGAGGGCAACCCGATCCACTGGAAGCCGTAGTCTCTCGCGACCGGGCCATCGGTGGTACTTTCGGTGGCGCCGGAGACCGCGTCCATCGGGGGCACGCCTCTCCACTTGCGAAGGGGTGTGCCAGATGGCCACGTGGGGCGATGTCAAGACGTTCGTTCACGAGAACTACAAGGCCGACGATCTCTCGGACGAAGTGATGAAGATGGTCTTTGAGACCGCCGACCTGAGGAGCCAGTTGGTCTTCCTGACGCACTACACGCTTCAGTCGGGCGCCGAGGACTGGGTCTCGGTCGAGTCACCGTTCGCCGAGATCGACGCCGTTGACCTGGGCAAGGCGCTCGACGAGGTGGGGAACCTCGTGTGCGGCGGGCTCTCCAAGGTCAACACGATGCTGACGCTCAAGCACTCCGTCCCGCTGGCGAACCTCAACATCAACGAGCTCCAGCGGCCCCTGGCCCTGGTCGTCAACTCGGCCGACGCGCTGGAGAAGACGCTGGTGGGCGGCGACAAGTTCTAGGGCGACCTACGCCTCGTAGAATCAGGCCTCGTAGAACTTCCTGCCGTTCTCGTGCAGCCACGACGCGATGCCGTCCGCGTCCGGCGTGACGACCACGAAGTCCACCAGGCTGTTCGGGTCCACTCCCGCGTCCGAGGCCGAACTCGCGTCGTACATCGCGTCCTTGAGGTCGCCCTCGCCCTCGACCCCGACGAT
>JADGOS010000058.1 GCA_017882825.1 Demequinaceae bacterium
ATCGCGCCCGCAGGGGCCGCGCAACTGCCGATCACGGAGCATCGTGCGTACACATCCCCGGACGGAGACACGGAAATCGTGGATGGGGTCGCGTGCCCGGTTGACCCGATGGAACGCTTGCAGTGCGAGTCCTGCCAGTGACGACAGCACAGTGACGATCGAAAACTGACGAGGGAGTACACCATGGCGATTCTTGGCACGGGCATCCAAGACGGATTGCTTCTCAAGCCGATTCGGTACCAGTGGGCGATGGACCTCTACGACCAGGCCGTCGCAAACACGTGGTTCCCCAATGAGATTCAGCTCGGCGAAGACCTGAGCGACTTCAAGAAGATGACGGACGAGGAGAAGCACGCCGTCACGTTCCTGATGTCGTACTTCAATCCGAACGAGTTGCTGGTCAACAAGGCGCTCGCATTCGGCGTCTACCCGTACATCAACGCCCCCGAGTGCCACCTGTACCTCGCGAAGCAGATGTGGGAGGAGGCGAATCACTGCATGTCGTTCGAGTACGTCCTCGAGACGTTCCCGATCGACCGCGAGGCGGCATACGACTCCCACGTGGACGTGCCGTCCATGGCCCGCAAGGAAGAATTCCAGGTCCGCTTCATCAAGCGCATGACCGAGGAGACCCTGGACATCAAGACGACCGAGGGAAAGAAAGACTTCATCCGGAACCTCATCGCCTACAACATCATCCTTGAGGGAATCTGGTTCTACTCGGGCTTCATGGTCGCCCTGAGCTTCCGTCAGCGGAACCTCCTGCGGAACTTCGGCTCGCTCATGGACTGGGTGATCCGGGACGAGTCCCTTCACCTCCAGTTTGGGATCAACCTGATCCTCACCGTGCTGGAAGAGAACGCCGACCTCCAGACCCCGGAGTTCGCGGAGGAGATTCGCCAGATGATTCTGGGCGCGGTAGAAATGGAAGAGCAGTACAACCGCGACCTGCTCCCGAGCGGGATCCTCGGCCTCAACTCCGACTATGTGAACCAGTACGTCAAGTACCTGGCCGACCGCAGGCTCGAGGAACTTGGATTCGAGGCGCACTACAACGTCTCGAACCCCGCCAAGTGGATGGCTACGGCGAACGACACGCTGCAACTCGTCAACTTCTTCGAGGCGACCAATACGTCGTACGAGGTCAACGCGCAGGCGACGCGCAAGGAGAACTGATCGCGCTTCGCTCGTCAGGCGGTCAGTTGCCCGAGGCGCCCGTACCGGTCGGGGTCGTCTGGACCACCACGACGCCAACCGCGTAGTTGTCGCCAGCGCTCTGCGCCGCGAGCGTGTGGTTGCCGGCCGCGACGGTCGCAGAGTTGAATGCCTTGGCGTCCGTTCCGAGGGTGTTCGACACTCCCGAGCCGACCGCAGTCGAGTCGAAGGCATTTCCGGGATCGCCCGCGTGGGCCTTCCCGCCATTCGTGGTGGTCGCCGGCGTCATGGGGGCGCCATCGAGCGTCAGGGCGTCGCCCCCAAGTCCGCGGTCGCCCTCCCATGCCACCACGGAGACATCAACTAGCGCTTGGCCGTCTGCGGTGAAGATGTACTCCGCGTCCTCGTCCTTAGTCACGGGGTCCGCGCCACCGTAGATCGCGACGGCACTCACCGGCAGGGAGGGGTCTTCGTACACCGCCGCGAGGGCGAAGCCCGCAAAGTACGAAGGGTCGGTGTCCCTCAGGCCATCCGTCACCGCGATATCGGCGAGGGCCCAGGAGCCGGCTCCGTATTGCTTTACGAGGTCGGTGATGTCCGCATATGCCTGGTAGTACGTGCGACCACCGGGATCGGTCCAACTGGACACGGAGTCGGCCACGATGGTGATGTAGGCGGACTGGCCCGGGGGCCGCAGCCGGGCGGTGTTCGTGGCGGCGGAGAAGGCGTCTGACGGGCCGTGGTTGGCCGCCCACACAAGGCTGGCGTGGAGGACGCTCGCGCCTCCGGGAAGGGTGAGGGTGGTCGATGCGGAGTTGGTGTTTCCGCTCTCCGTGTTCACCGGCCCCATCGCCCAGGAGTTGTTATTTTCTACGCCGTTCACGGCATTTCCGTTGTCACCGAGCACCGTGGCGCAGCCGCTGTCTGTCGGGTCGCACGAGAGGATCATTCCGCCGGCGACGGCGGTACCGAGGTGCCCTTCGGCTGCGAACTCTAGCGAGCCGGTGCGGTCGGGCGGCGCGAGCCCGGTGCTCACCGTGAACGAATCGGAGAAGCCCGTGCCATCGGTAATCAGAAAGTGAGTGACGGCGTCGGCGGCGAGGATGCCCGAGACGCTCACACCGAGGTTAAGCGAGACGACGGTACCCGCGGGGACCGTCGCAATGACGCAGGTCGCAACCGAGGTCGAGATATCACAGGCCCAATCGCCGATGGTCGTGGGTTCGGAGGCCAGCCCAAGGTACGCGCCGAGTTTGGCGGCGTCCGCGCGCGCATAACCCGGACCAGCGCCGCCCGTGCCGAGGAAGGAGACGCCGGAGGGTGCCGTTACGGTCACGGTGACGGGGGACGAGTCGTCGTCGCCAGAGTTCGCGACGCGGACGGGAATAGTCGGCGAGATCGCCTTGAGTTCGATGTGGTTGAGGCCACCGGCGGAAAGAGTAAGGGCCACGTCGGGTGGAACCGTCCCGCCCCCGGTTCCTCCCGAAACGACCGAAGTCGGGACCTCTGCTGGAGCGAGGCTCTCGATGCTGGTCGAAACGGTGACGGTAGTGGTGGCACCCGAGGCGAGGGGTGGAGCGAGAACGACGGGAAGAGTCAGCGGCATGCCGGCGGCGTCGCGCGGCAAGTGCGGCGTGGTGCAGGACCCGTGCGTGAAGTCAGAAGACACGGTGCAGGTCCATCCGTCGGCCACCAACTGCGGGTCGCCGTGCCCGTCTGTGGAATGAGGGAATGTGAGGCCAGCGGGGAGGGCAAAGGCCACGGTCACCGGCGTGGATCCTTTGCCGGTGGGGTCGCTCACCTCCAGGGTCAGCACCGGGTTGGGGAGAACGAGGGCGAACGTGCCGCCATCGGGTGCGGTCACAAAGACGCGGTGGCCAGCGGCGATGACCCCGAATCCCGTGGGGACGGTGCCGGTCTCGCCCGTGCCGCCCGTGCCAGGATTCGTCGCGCCAGGATTCGTCGCGCCAGGATTCGTCGCGCCAGGATTCGCCGTGCCAGGATCCGTCGTGCCAGGATCCGTCGTGCCAGGATCCGTCGTGCCGCCGGAGGGGTCGGGAACGTACACGGGAAGCCCGGGGGTGTCGACGTGAGGAGCGGCGTCGGCCCTAAGGTCGATGACTCCCGTCGGGCTCGTCGTCGGATCGCCAAGCTCGTGGACGCCGAGGGTGCCGAGAATACCGGCGGAAGCGACCGCGAGCGCGGCAACGCCCACGGTCGCGGCTACCCCCGTGAGGAGTGACGAACCCGCTCCAAAGGTGTTGGCGAGGAATCCTGAGGCGGCGGACGAGGATGAGGCTCCGCCCTGACCGCTGGCGAAGATGCGAACAAGCCGGCCGCCGACACCCAAGGCGACGCCTGCGGCTGCGCCCGCCGTGAGGCCGCCCGCGATACCCGTTGCGGCGCCACCCGCGACGCTGCCGCCCACCCCGGCGGATCCGCCCGCGGACCCCGCGGCGGCGGCCAGCTGGCTAGCCCCGAGGCCGCCGATCGGCAGGCTCGACTCGAGGGCCCCGACGCCGAGGAGGCCAAGGATGAGGGGCGCGATCACCGCCCGCAAGCCACGGTTGACATCCTCGAGTTCGCCGACGAGCGCCGTGCAACGATCGCAGGCATTGATGTGCGCATCGACCTTCGCGTGCTCGCGCTTGGTGAGGCCACCACGCACGTAGGCCGCAAGGTTTTCAGACACGGCCAGGCATTCGACGTTGTCGGTGGTCGCGAGGTGCTGCTGCAGATACGCCTGGCGAAGAGCCTCCCGGGCACGATACGCAAGGGCCGCGACGCCGTTCGGGCTCAGCCCGAGGATCGGGGCAACCTCGGCGGGCGACTTCTTCTCGATCTCCGTGTACCACAGGACGACCTGCCAGCGCTCGGGGAGCGACCGGAACGCATCGGCGACGACGCTCTGCTCGAAATCGTCGAGCGCAGGCTCGTCGCTCGGCTTCTCGTAGCCGATGGCCTTGTCATGGGCTGTCATGTCCTCGTCGGGCCGGGTGCGCTTGCCCTTCGCGATCATGTCGAGGCCCGTGCGGCGGACGACCGTAAAGAGATAGGCCCGGAAGGCCATGTCGGGGCCGTCACCCTGCTGGAGCGCTTTGAGAACCTTGGCGAAGGCCTCGGACACGATGTCGTCGATATCGCTCGCGACCGCGGAGTACATGCCCGCGACGCGGCGCGCCGCCGAACCGTGACGCTCGAAGAGCACGCCAAAGGCTGCCGACTCGCCAGCGCGCACGCCAGCGATGAGTTCGGCGTCGCTGGACTGTTGGGTCCAGAGACTCACCCTCGCGTTGTCCATCGATGCTCCGATCGAGCCTCTATATCCACCTCTATAGTCCCTGGTCGCGAGACGACCAGCAACCAACCGAAGTGCGACGTTTGTCACACCTTGTCAGGCTCGATTCCGGGCAAGCGCGGAAACTTCAGAAAATACCGCGTCATAAGTGTGCGACGGTCCTCTCTCATGAAGCATGACGGAAGTAGACGTGAGTCGAGTCCAGCCGGGAAGTGCCCTCACCGAGGAGTGGCGCGCGGCCAGCGTTCAGACCGTGTGGCTCCGGCCCGGCGACTGGTATACCCCCGCCGTCGATGCCCTTGTCGAGGCAATCGAAGCCGGCCTAGACACGGCGCCCTCCGCTTCGCGTCTCGGCGCGGCACGCGCGACGGCTGGCGTGGGAATCACCGAAGCGATCGATGACCTCGCGATCGTGTTCCGAGCGGCGGGATACGAGGACACGCCCATCCGCTCGGTCCGGGCGCTGTGCGAAGGCTGGACGGGGGGCAACCCCGCAGGCGGCGCGCTCGGTACGATGACGGACCCGGAGTCGGGCCTTGGAACGATCGAGTACCTCTCGCAGAGGCTCGTCGAGGTGTACGGCTCCGCGCGCCGCCAGGGGGAAAGCGTCTCGGACACCCACGCGCTCGTCGTGGTCGATGTATCGGTTGTTGACTCGGACGTTTGGCAGCGCATTGCACGAAACGCGGCCGTCGGGTCCGCGCTAGTCGGGGCGTACGGCGACGGACACCCCATGGCCCACCTTGGCGACGGGCTCTACGGAGTCCTCGTCCGCCGGGGCGAGGCGCTTGGCATCGGAATTGCCGCCCTGCGTGAGCACATCTCCGAACGGGCGACCAGCATGCGCGTCGGGAATCTCTGGCGTCAGCCTCCGCGGGTATGGGTCGAATCTCTTCCGGAGACCCACGCGTACGCGGTCGAGCTCTTGAACACGTTGCAGCGGTAACCCACCTCTCCCCCCGTCCCTTCCCCCCGGGAACGCCGCTGCAGCGTGTTCTCGTCCCCGGACCCTGCGCCGAATCTGGCCAGAGCCCGGGGATTCTTCTTTGGCTCGGGGCCGCTAGGTGGTGAGGTTCCGCACGACCTCTGCGGCGCGCGCGAGTTCGTCCTCGGTGTTGTAGTAGTGCACGGACGCACGCGTCACCTCCTCGATACCTCGCGTCGCGAAGTCCCGCATCGACATCCTGCGCCCGACGATCCATGTGTTGATGTGGTTCTCGCGCATGGCGATACGGACTTGCTCCGCGCCGAAGCCTTCGACGGAGAACGTGACGATCCCGCAGAGGCGTTCGCCCCGATCCTGGATCGTCACGCCCGGGATCTCGGCGAGCATCCCGCGAAGTGCCGCGGCTAGCGCGCAGACGCGAGCCTCGATGACGGAGGTTCCGAGAGCGGTGGCGTAGCGCGCCGCCGCGCCGAGCCCGAGCTGCAGCGCGACGGACCGCTCGAATGTCTCAAGGCGTCGCGCGCCATCGGCGGGGGTGAAGGTATCCGTCGTCGTCCAGAGTTGGGATCGTTGGTCCGCATGCGCGGGATGCATCTGCTCAAGTGCGCGGGCGCTCGCCCAGAGAAATCCCGTGCCCCGGGGTCCCCTGAGGTACTTTCTCCCCGCGCCCGAGAGAAGGTCGCAGCCCAGTTCCGCGACGTTGAGGCGCAGGTGGCCGATGCTCTGACACGCATCGAGCAGGTAGAGGACGCCAGCGGCTTTGGCGACGACGCCGACGCGCGCGGCCGGGTTGATGAGCCCGCCGTAGGTGGGGATGTGGGTGAGGGCGATCAGGCGGGTCTTGTCGTCGATCGCGGCCTCGAGGGCGCTGACGTCGATCTGGCCGCGATCGTCGTCGGGCACGTAGTCCGTCACCACCCCAAACCGGTTCTTGAGAAACGTGAAGGCGTAGACGCTCGACGCATACTCTGCCTCGGAGGCGAGGATCCGATCGTCCTTCTTCCATGGCAGCGAGTACAGCGCGGTCTGCCACGCCTGCGTCGCGCCCCCGAAGAATGCGACCTCCTCCGCTCGACCCCCCACAAGGTCGGCGACGGACTCGTATGCCCGCGCAAGGCCGGGTTCCGCGAGGGCCTGCGCCTCGTAAGGGCCGAACACCTCGTCCGCGCGGAGTTGCTCGTGGACCGTGTCCATGACGATGGCGGGGGGAAGGGACGCCCCCGCGTTGTTGAGGTGAATGACCGTGTCGGCCGCGCGGGTCTCGGCGCGGACGCGGGCGACGTCGATGGGCATTCCGCCAGTCTAGGAGACGTCGCCCGGAGCAGGGCGGCGCCAACTACTAGACATCACCGAGTACCCGGTATAGCATGATAGACATGACACCATACGACTCCCAGATGCTCAAGGGCCTCGTCTCGTTTCTCCTCCTCGACCTGGTTGCGGCAGAGACCGACTACGGCTACTCGCTGGTGGTCCGGCTGCACGAGCGGGGATTCACGGAACTCACCGAGGGCACGGTCTATCCGGCGCTCTCCAGGGCCGAACAGTCGCGCTGGATCGATGCCGTTCTGGTTCCCTCCGAAAAGGGTCCCGCCCGCAAGTACTACAGAATCACCCCCGCCGGAAACGAGGAGAGGCTCCGGGCCCGCGCCGCGTGGCAACGCCTCGCCCACCTTGTGGACGCCTTTGGCAGTCACCCACATCAACCCGAATCAGAGGAGAAGTAGGATGCTCACCCCGCAGAACGCCTCAGCGGCCGCCGACTCGATGGTTGTGACCGTCTCGTCCGGGACCGCGGCGCTCGCACTCATCGCGCTCGCCGGAGTCCTGGTCGCGTTCGTCGTGATGCGAGCGGCGAGACTCGGCCTTCCGGGGGCGGGACTCGGCGATCGCCTCCGCTCCTATGTCTACCTGGAACGCTTCGGGACCGCGCTTGACCTCAGAGGTTTCGGCGACCGCCGGCGTCGCGGGGCGGTCGCCGAACTGCGAGCGAACCTGGAAGACGCCGCGCACGTCTCCGGAATGTCCGTCGCTATCTCGGCACTCGGCTCGGCGCGAAGCCTCGCCGCCTCTGTGTCGGAAGGCCGGCCGAGGCCAACGTGGAGCATGGGGCTTATCGCTGGGGTGATCGGCGTGGGCGTCTCCTTCGCCGTCCACATGTTCGCGCTGGGGATCTGGGTGAGTGGGGTGGAGGCGGGTGGCGCGGATTCAGCGTCCGGAACGAGTCCCGTCTTCCCGTGGGCGAGGTTCTCGTACGACCGGGAAGGCGCCTTCATGGTCGGGTCGCCGTGGTTGCTCATCGTCCCGGCGGTCGCATTCCTGCTGTGGTCCCGGCCGTGGCGGCTTCGTCGGGGACGGGCAAACTAGGCTCGTCCTCGTGAGCCAGACGAAGATCCGAGTCCGGGTGAAGCCTGGCAGCCGGAAGGGTCCCTTTGTCGAGACGGGGCCTGACGGCATGCTGACGGTCTACGTGCGCGAGCGAGCGGTCGACGGCGCCGCGAACGAGGGCGTCGTCCGGGCTCTTGCCGACCACTTCGGGGTGGGAATCCGGGATGTACTCATCACCGCCGGCGCGGGAGCGCGGATCAAGACCGTCACGATCACGACGGAGTAGCCCGGCGGAACCGGACGACTAGCGCCCGGGGCGCCACACCACGAGCGCCCGGCCCTCACTGCGACCCACCCTGCGCCCCCGCTCCACAATGACGACACGGCCGCCGGGACCGGACGCGAACACCCGTGAGCCCGGGTCCGCACGCGGACGAAGGCGCACGACCTCCTCCGCGAGCCGCGCGAGCCGCTCCTCCAGCGCGAGGATGCGGGCGATGCCCGCGAGGTTGATTCCCTCATCCTGACTCAGCCGCTGGATCTCGCGAAGCGTGGCGACGTCTCGAAGGGAGTATCGCCTCCCGCCACCGAGGCGCCGGCGGGGAACGACGAGGCCGAGTCGGTCGTACTGCCGGAGCGTCTGGGCGTGCATGCCCGCCAACTCTGCCGCGGCTGACACGGAGAAGAGAGGCTCGTCCAGATCGGGGCCGGGGTTCACGTCGCGGCCTTTCGGTACAGGTCGGCGCGCAGGTCGCTTCCCGGAAAGTCCTGGTCGAGCGACGCAAGGACCTCCTTGGCGCGGCTACTGAGTTTCCCCGGGACCTGAACCTCGACGGTGGCGAGCAGATCGCCCGCCCCACCCTTCGCCTTGAGCCCGTGGCCCTTCACGCGGAGGGTGGTGCCCGAGGCGGTTCCTGCGGGCACCTTCACCCGCACGGTGCCGCCCTCGAGCGTCGGCACGTCGATCTGGGTGCCGAGCGCGGCCTCGGGAAACGTCACCGGAACACGGACGCGGACGTTGGTCCCGTCGGTGGTGAACACGGGGTGCGGGGAGACGTGAACGGTCAGAACGAGGTCCCCGGCCGGGCCGCCGTTGGGGCTCGGTTGCCCCTTTCCGCGAAGGCGAATCTTCTGGCCGTCGCGCACCCCCACGGGAAGCCTGGTGTTGACGGGACGACCACCAACGTTGAGGCGGATCGCCGCGCCCTCCGCCGATTGCCGGAATGTCACCTCGGTCGCGGCGGCAAGGTCCCCGCCGGGCTGCGGGCCCATGGAGTAGCCGCCTCCTCCGAAGAGGTTGCCAAGAAGGTCCTCGAACCCCGGGGGCACCTGCTGGCCGGAGGAGCGTCCGCCGCGAGCACCGCGCCCGAACATGCCGCTGAACGCATCCTCGAAGCCGGCACCGCCACCCCCTCCCGGCTGGAACCGCGCGCCGCCGCCCATCGCTCGAATCGCGTCGTACTGCCCTCGCTGCTCCTTGTCGGACAGGACGGCGTAGGCCTCGCCGACGTCCTTGAACTTCGCCTCCGACGTCGAATCGCCGGGATTGGCGTCGGGGTGGAGCTTGCGCGCGAGCTTGCGATACGCCTTCTTGATTGCCACATCGTCCGCGCCCTTGGGCACGCCGAGGGTCGCGTAGAAGTCCTTGTTGAACCAGTCCTGGCTGGCCACGATCCTCCCTCGGCGACCTACTCGGGTTGCGCTACGACGACGCGGGCGGGACGAAGCACCCGGTCGCCGAGGCGATGCCCGGGTTGCGCGACCTCGCGAACCGTCGCGGCCGCGAGTCCCGGCTCCACGACCGAGACGAGCGCCTCGTGGATGGCGGGGTCGAACGGGTCGCCCGGGGCACCGTACGAGGACCACCCGAGTCGGGCGAGGGTCGCCTCCAACTTGTCGGCGATCGCCGCGAAGGGCCCGGCAAGTTCGCCGTGGTCGCGCGCACCGGCGATGTCATCGAGGACGGGGACGAGCGCTTCGATCACCTTGCCCGCGGCCAATTCACCCGCGAGTTGGCGGTCGCGATCCACGCGCTTGCGATAGTTGATGTACTCCGCCTGAAGGCGCTGGAGGTCGCCGAGGTGTTCCGTCGCCTTCGCCTGCGCGAGCGCAAGGGCGTCGTCCACCTCGGCTTCCTTCATCGCGAGCCCGGCGAGTTCCGCCTCGAACGCGGCGTCCGCGTCCTCGGGGGTTTCGGGTGCCGTGTCCATGGGCTACTTGGACTCGTCCTCGTCGACAATCTCGGCGTCCACCACGTCTTCGTCGTGCGACGTGTCGGGTCCAGAATCGGTGGCCGCGGCCTCTTCCGCCTGCTTGGCGTAGATGGCGTCGCCGATCTTCTGCGCCTTGGTGACTAGATCGTCGTGGGCCGTCTTGACCGCGGCGAAGTCGTCGCCCTCCAGCGCCTTCTTCACGGCCGCGATGGCCTCCTTGACGTCATCCGCAATGTCGGACGGAATCTTGTCGGCGCTTTCGTCGAGGATCTTCTCCGTCTGGTAGGCGAACTGCTCCGCGCGGTTGCGGGTGTCCGCCTCCTCGCGGCGCTGGGTGTCCTCTGCGGCGTGCTCCTCGGCGTCCTTCACCATCCGCTCGATGTCTGCCTTCGACAGAGCCGAACCACCCGTGACGGTGATCGACTGCTCCTTGCCGGTGCCACGGTCCTTCGCTCCGACGTGAACGATGCCGTTCGCGTCGATGTCGAACGTGACCTCGATCTGCGGCACGCCGCGACGGGCCGGCGCGATGCCGCCCAGTTCGAACGTGCCGAGCAATTTGTTGTCCCGCGCGAACTGGCGCTCGCCCTGGTAGACCTGCACGAGCACGCTCGGCTGATTGTCGTCAGCGGTCGAGAAGACCTCGGACGACTTGGTCGGGATGGCCGTGTTGCGCTCGATGAGCGTCGTCATGACGCCGCCCTTGGTCTCGATCCCGAGGCTGAGGGGCGTGACGTCGATGAGCAGGACGTCCTTGCGCTCCCCCTTGATGACGCCCGCCTGGAGCGCGGCGCCGACGGCCACGACCTCGTCGGGGTTGACGCCCTTGTTGGGCTCCTTGCCTCCGGTCAGTTGCTTGACCAGGTCGTAGACCGCGGGCATCCGGGTGGAGCCGCCGACGAGGACGACGTGGTCGATATCCGCGAGCTTGATGTCCGCGTCCTTGATCACCTGGTGGAAGGGCGCCTTGCACTGGTCGAGGAGGTCCTTGGTCATCTCTTCGAACTGCGCGCGCGTGAGTTTGGTGTCGAGGTGGATCGGGCCGTTCTCCCCGAGGCTGACGTACTGGATAGAGATCGTGGTCGAGGTGGCCTGGCTGAGTTCCCTCTTCGCCTGTTCGGCGGCCTCCCGGAGTCGCTGCACCGCGGACTTGTCCTTGGCGAGGTCCACGCCCTCCTTGTTCTTGACCTCCTTGATGAGGAAGTCGACGATGCGCTGGTCCCAGTCATCTCCACCGAGGTGGTTGACGCCGTTCGTCGCCTTGACCTGAATGGTCGAGAACGCGTCCTCGTCCTTGCCCACCTCGAGGAGCGACACGTCGAACGTTCCGCCGCCGAGGTCGAAGACGAGAATGAGCTCGTCCTCCTTGCCCCTGTCGAGGCCGTACGCGAGGGCGGCGGCGGTGGGCTCGTTGACGATGCGAAGGACGGTGAGGCCCGCGATCTCGCCGGCCTCCTTGGTCGCCTGGCGCTGGTGGTCGTCGAAGTAGGCGGGGACGGTGATGACCGCGTCGGTCACCTTTTCGCCCAGGTACTGCTCGGCGTCGCGCTTGAGCTTGCCGAGGATGCGCGCGGAGATCTCCTGCGCGGTGTACTTCTTGTCGTCGATCTTGACGCTCCAGTCGGTGCCCATGTGGCGCTTAACGCTGGAGATGGTGCGCTCGACGTTGGTGACGGCCTGGCGCTTCGCGATCTCGCCGACCAGCACCTCGCCGGTCTTGGAGAACGCGACGACGGACGGGGTGGTGCGGGCGCCTTCGGCGTTCGCGATGACGGTGGGCTCGCCACCCTCAAGGACGGCGACGCACGAGTTCGTGGTGCCCAGGTCAATTCCTACTGCTCGGGACATGTTCTGCTCCTCCTACGCCGCGGCATCGGGCCGCGAGCCTGACGCGGCTCGCTAAGTTGAGCCGCCTACACTCAAGTATGC
>JADGOS010000137.1 GCA_017882825.1 Demequinaceae bacterium
CCGATGGGCACGCCGCCGGCCACTTCTCGGTCGCGGGTGCGCGGGAGGTCCCCGAGGACCGCCGAGACGGCACGGGCCTCGCCGCGGTGACCATCCCGTCGCCCCGGGGGGCGGAGGTCCGCTCGGACCTCACGGGCCGTGCGGTGCTTGAGCACGTTCGCGAGTGGTGGGGCAAGACCGACGCGGTCGCGGTGATGGACGACGGCGAGGTCGTCGGCGTCGTGATGCTTGCCGAGGTGGGCGAGCGCCTTAAGTAGCCGAGCGCCTCAAGTGGGCACGCGCCATAAAGAGGCTCAGCGCCGCCCCCTAGACTTGGGACGTGACGACCGCCCCGCCCCTGCCTACCGGCGCCGATGTGCGCCGCGGGCTCTTGCGCGTGGGCGATCGCGTCCAGTTGACCGACGCGAAGGGCCGGCACCACACGATCACGCTGGAGGGCGGGCGAACCTTCCACACCCACCGAGGCGCCTTCGAACACGACTCGCTCATCGGAAAGCCCGAGGGAACGGTCGTCATCACTGCCGCCGGGTTCTCGTTCCTCGCGCTGCGCCCGCTCCTGTCGGACTTCGTCCTGTCGATGCCGCGGGGCGCCGCCGTCGTCTACCCCAAGGACGCCGCGCTGATCGTCGGACAGGCGGACATCTTCCCCGGAGCGCGGGTCGTCGAGGCCGGCGTTGGTTCGGGCGCGCTCACGATGTCGTTGCTGCGCGCCGTCGGCGACGGGGGCTCGCTCCTCTCCGTCGAACGGCGCGAGGACTTCGCCGCGATCGCTTGCGCAAACGTCGAGTCCGTCTTCGGGGGTCCGCACCCCGCGTGGCAACTCGAGGTCGGGGACTTCGCGGACGTCGCGACCGCGCAATGCGAGCCCGGCTCGGTGGACAGGGTCGTGCTCGACATGCTCGCGCCGTGGGAGAACGTCGACGCGGTCGCGGGGATACTGGCGCCCGGCGGCGTGTTCATCGCCTATGTCGCGACCACCACCCAGCTTTCCCGGCTCGCGGAGGAGCTTCGCGAACACGGCGGATTCACCGAACCAACAGCGTCCGAGACACTCCTGCGCACCTGGCACCTCGAGGGCCTCGCCGTTCGCCCCGACCATCGGATGATCGGGCACACGGGGTTCCTGCTGGCCACGCGCAGGATGGCCCCCGGAGTCGACGCGCCGCTGCGCACGCGGAGGCCGGCCAAGGGTTCATACCCCGTCAACGACGAATGGACGCCCGAAGATCTCGGCGAGCGCGCCGTGAGCGAGAAGAAGTCTCGCAAGGTGCGGCGGGATGTTGAGGGACGGAGTGTTGAAGGGCGCAGCGTCGAGGGGCAAGGCGTGGAGGGACGCGCCGTCGAGGGGCAATCAACGGGGGGAGCGGACGGATGAGGATGCCGGATGATGTGGGGCGATTGCAGAAGCAGAACGCCGAACTCGGGCGCCTGCTCGAATCTGCGCGCGCGCAGTTGGGTGAACTCAGGGAGCGCCTCGGCGAGCTCTCGGCGCCTCCCCAGACCTTCGGCACCCTCCTCGCCTGGGCGGGGGACCACGCCGACGTCATGATCGCCGGGCGCAGGATGCGCGTCGCCGTGGCGCCGTCGGTCCCGAGGGACCTGCCGCCGGGCCAGGAGGTGCTCGTCAACGCGCTGAGCGTCGTCGTGGACGTCGCGGGGCCGGAGCGGGCGGGCCAGGCGGCGATCGTCAGGGAGGTCATCGACGACGAGCGCATCCTTGTGGTGGCGCGCGGCGAGGACGAGCGGGTGGCGTTGTTCCTGGGCGGGAACGCGCGTACCAGGATCCAAGAGGGCGACACCGTCATCATCGATCCGCGCACGGGATTTGCGAACGAGCGCGTCGAGCGCACGGGGATCGAATCGCTGTTGCTCGAGGAGGTGCCGGACGTCGACTATGCGTCGATCGGCGGCCTCTCCCGGCAGATTGAGCGCATCCGCGACGCGATCGAACTCCCCGTGCGGCACCCCGACCTTTACCGCGAGCACGCGCTCCAGCCGCCCCGCGGCCTGCTTCTCTACGGCCCGCCGGGGTGCGGAAAGACCCTCATCGCGAAGGCCGTCGCGCACTCGCTGGCCGACGCCGTCGGGACCCAGAAGAGCTACTTCCTCTCGGTCAAGGGCCCGGAACTCCTGAACAAGTACGTCGGCGAGACGGAGCGGTACATCCGGACCATTTTCGAACGCGGCCGGGCCAAGGCGGCGAGCGGCGCCCCGGTCGTCATCTTCTTCGACGAGATGGACGCGCTCTTCCGCGCGCGCGGCTCGGGCGTCTCTTCCGACATGGAGACGACGATCGTCCCCCAGTTGCTCACGGAGCTCGACGGCATCGAGTCGCTCGGGAACGTCATCGTGATCGGCGCCTCGAACCGGGAGGACATGATTGACCCTGCGATCCTTCGCCCGGGCCGGCTCGACGTGAAGATCGAGATTTCGCGCCCGGACCGCGAGGCGTCGGTCGACATCCTGGGGAAGTACCTGACGCCCGGACTACCGCTTGCGGCCGCCGAGGTCGCCGAACACGGCTCCCCGGAGGCGGCGGTCGCCTCGATGTCGGTGGCCGCGGCCGACTACCTCTTCGCCGATGCCACCGGGGCACCCGGGCTCGTGTCGGGCGCGATGCTGCGAAACATCGTCGACCGCGCCAAGACGCGCGCCATCAAGTCCGTCATAGCTGGCAACGCGCGCGGGATCAGCACCGCCCACGTGGTCGCGGCGTGCGCCGAGGAGATTTCCGAGGCGCGAGCCGTCGAGTCGCGCGGCCTCGGTCGGGGCTAGCGTGCGAGTCTGCGGCATCGAGACGGAGTACGGAGTCACCGATCGCGCCGACCCAAAGGCCAACCCCATACTCCTCAGCAGCAGGCTCGTGGCCGAGTACCGGCTGTCCGTTGGGGCGTCGACCGCGCCGTGGGACTACGGGGGAGAGGATCCGCTCAACGATCAGCGGGGGTATCGCCGGGCCAGGGGACTAGCCCACCCCGACCTCCTGACGGACGCGCCCGGGCGCGCGTCCGAAGGCGTCACCCTGCGCCGCAGGCGCGGCTCGTGGGAGGACCCCTCCCACCTCAATGCCGTCCTGAGCAACGGGGCCCGCCTCTACGTCGACCACGCCCACCCGGAGTACTCCGGCCCCGAGGTGACGACCGCGCGGGATGCGGTGCTGTGGGACAGGGCGGGCGACGAGGTGGCGCGGCGGGCCGCGATCGCCGCGTCCTTCGACGGGATCTCGGTCGCCCTCTACAAGAACAACGTGGACGGCAAGGGCGCCTCGTACGGAACGCACGAGAACTTCCTCGTCGAGCGTGCCGTCCCGTTCGACGAACTTGCGAGGCGCATCACCGCGCACCTCGTGACGCGCCAGGTCTTCACCGGCGCCGGGCGGGTGGGACTCGGGCAGCGCGGCGAGGAGCCGGGCTTTCAGATATCCCAGCGGGCGGACTACATGGAGGCCGAGGTCGGCCTAGAGACCACCCTGAGGCGGCCGATCGTCAACACCAGGGACGAGCCCCACGCTGACCCGGCTCGGTGGAGGCGGCTTCACGTCATCATCGGCGACGCGAACTGCATGGACGTTCCAACGATGCTCAAGGTTGGCACCACGGCGCTTGTCCTCTCGGCGATTGAGGCGGGGGACGAACGG
>JADGOS010000059.1 GCA_017882825.1 Demequinaceae bacterium
CGTTGTGCGAGGCGGCAAGCTCCACGAGGATCTCGCCGTCCATGAGCGGAACGTCCCCGGAGGTGACGAGAAGGGTTCCCGTGACCTTGGCCGCCGCGACGTCGGCCGCGCTCCTGGAGCCCGCTGCCGCAAGCGCCGCGCCAGCGGCGGCGTCAAGCGCGGTGAGGGCGCTCCATACGGCGCGGCCCGTTCCGGGAATCTCGTCCTGGTCGGCGATGAGCGCGGAGGGCGCAACCTCGCGCACGTGCGCGGAGACCAACTCGGCCTGGTGGCGAACCACGACGACGATGCGCGCGGGCCGGGCATCCGTCGCTGCAGCAAGCACGTGATGAAGAAGCGAGCGGCCCGCGATGCTGTGAAGCACCTTGGGTAGCGCGGAATTCATGCGCGTTCCCGCCCCAGCGGCGAGAACAATCACCGCGGCAGGTCGCTCCTTGCTCAAGGGGCCCCCTTGCTCATGCCGACTCGACGCCAACGTGGTGTGACACCACTCTACCGGGCTACGACAAGGTGAACCGTGGGCTCCGCCCTCAGGATTCGAACCTGAACCGCAAGGCTCCAAAGGCCTGCATGCTGCCATTACACCAGGGCGGACCGTCGCCACGCGGGTCCAGGAGAGAAGTCTGCCAGGAATCAGGGCACACTGAGAGCGTGCCCGCAGAACCGAAGCGTCCCCCGAGGTCGCGCATGACGGCGCGCGAGCGCCGTGAGCAGTTGCTCGTCGTCGGACGCTCCCTCTTTGCCGAGCGCGGATTCGATGGAACCTCGGTCGAGGAGATCGCGGCGCGGGCGGATGTTTCGAAGCCCGTCGTGTACGAACACTTCGGCGGCAAGGAGGGCATGTACGCGGTCATCGTCGACCGCGAGGTGCAGGCCTTGCTCGGCGCGCTCACCGGCGCCCTGGAGAAGCGCGGCCACCCCAAAGACCTCGTCCAGCGCGCCGCGCTCGCGCTGCTCGGGTACATCGAGACCTCGCCCGACGGATTTCGCATTCTCGTGCGCGACTCGCCGGTCGCGCAGGCAACGGGCACGTTCTCCAGTCTCATCGGGGACGTGGCCACCCAGGTCGAGGGGCTTCTCGCCGACCAGTTCGATCAGCGCGGCCTCGACGCCTCCGTGGCGCCGATCTACTCGCAGATGCTCGTCGGCATGGTCGCGCTGACTGGCCAGCACTGGTCCGACGTTCGGGAGCCGTCGAAGCAGGTCGTCGCGGCGCACCTGGTAAACCTCGCCTGGAACGGGCTGTCCGAGCTTGAGCGTCGCCCTGTGCTCGGCCCCGACGGCGGGGCCGCCTAGGCACCCTCCAGGGCGTCCGGCGGGCCCGAGCTCCCTAGAGCGCCTCGGCCGCGACCACGGCCGCCCCGGCTGCGGGGCCCGATGCGACGACCACCGCGTCGGCGACGTCCGCTGCCGAGATGGCCGCGGCGATCGCGAGTGCATGCTGACGCGAACGCCCAAGCGCGGCGACGGTTGGTCCGGACCCGGAGACGATGGCACCAAGCGCCCCGGCCTCCCGGGCGACCTCGAGCGTGCTGGCGAGGTGCGGAGCGAGCCGGATCGCGGGCGCCTCGAGGTCGTTCCAGAGGCGCGCGCCTACCGCGGCGGGATCGCCCGCCCTGAGGCCCATCATCAGTTCCTCGTCGAGCGCCGGCGGTCCGGCCAGGCGCTCACCCGCGTTCACCTGGCGATCGAACTCCGCGTAGACCGCGGGCGTCGAGAGGCCCTCCGCCTGCACGGCGAACACCCAGTGGTACTCCCCTCGCGCCAAGGCGGGGGTAAGGCGATCGCCCCTGTCCTGGCCGACGGCCGTGTGCCCGTGAAGGGCGAAAGGCACGTCGGAGCCGAGCCCCGCCGCGAGTTCGTCGAGGTCGGAGCGGGTCGCCCCCACTCCCCAGGCCTCCGCGCACGCGATGAGCGCCGCGGCCGAGTCCGCGCTCCCGCCCGCCATGCCGCCCGCCACGGGTACCCCCTTGACTATGTGCAGATCGACCCCGCGCGTGACGCCGAAGCGCGTGGCGACCGCGCGCGCTGCGCGGACCGCGAGGTTGGTCTCGTCGAGGGGGACCGCGCCGTCGGGCACCTGAATGGTGGGCAGCACGTCCATGGTCACGGTGAACTCGGCGTCGTTGCGCGGGGTCGCGATCACCCGCTCCCAGAGGCCCACCGCCTGGAAGACCGTCGCCAGGGGATGGTATCCGTCATCGCCGCGCGGACCCACCGCGAGTTGAAGATTCACCTTTGCAGGCGCCCTCACGGCGATGATCCGGAGAGCATCCTGGGCGGTCATGCCCACCACCGTGCCAGATTAGGCGCCAACGCGAAAGTCGTCGAGCGCCTCCGTCAGGCGCGCGAACGCCGCGATGTCGAGGGTCTCGCCGCGCGAGAGCCCGTCGACCCCCGCGCGCTCAAGCACGCGATCTCCCCCCTCGGAAGAGCCCGCCATGGCCCTGATGGCGCCGCGCATCGCCTTGCGACGTTGCGCGAAGGCGGCGTCGACGACCGCGAAGACGTCCTCGCGGAGCGCGGTTGTCGGCGGCGGATCGCGCCGCTCGATGAGCACCAGCGCGCTGTCGACGCGGGGAACGGGCCAGAACGCCGCCCTCCCCACGCTCCCGGCCCGGCGCGCGGAGCCATACCACGCGACCTTCGCCGAGGGGATTCCGTAGGTGCGCGACCCGGGAGGTGCGGCGATCCGATCGGCAACCTCCGCCTGCACCATGACGAGCACGCGTTCCAGGGCGGGGAAGTTCTCCAAGGCGGTGAGGATGACGGGCACGGCGACGTTGTAGGGAAGGTTGGCGACGAGGGCGCGGGGCGCCTTCCCCGCGCCGCCGTGGCGCGCGGCGCGTGCGTCCTCGACGTCGCTCGCGGTGATCCGAAGCGCATCCGCGTGCATCACGGCGAGGCGCGGCGCGTCATCGGGAGCGTGCGCCGCCGCGACGGCGGCGAGGGTGGCCGCGAGGCGGGGGTCAATCTCGATTGCGGTGACGTCCGCGCCCGTTTCGAGGAGCGCGAGCGTGAGCGAACCGAAGCCGGGCCCGACCTCGAGCACGTGGTCGCCCGGCCCGACGCCCGCGAGTCGCGCGATCTTGCGCACGGTGCCCGCGTCGACGACGAAGTTCTGTCCCCAGTGCTTGGCGGGGCGCAGGTCGAGGGTTTCCGCCAGTCCCCGGATGTCTCTCGGCCCGAGCAGGGTGGCCATCAGTACCAGTGAGGCGAGCGCTCGGAGAACTTGCCCCACGCCCCGCACGGGGTGCCATAGCGGCCCTTGATGTACCCGAGTCCCCACGTGATCTGCGTCGCCGGGTTCGTAAGCCAGTCCGCACCGGCCGAGGCCATCTTGCTCCCCGGGAGCGCTTGCGGGATCCCGTACGCGCTGGACGAGGGGTTGTCTGCGTTGGTGCGCCAGCCAGATTCGCGCTCGAAGAGATTGTCGAGGCACAACCACTCGACGCCCGTCCAACCCCAGGAGGCCGCGAGCTGCTTACCGATGTCGCGGTTCGAGCCCGCGACGATGGGCCCCCGCGAGGCCACCTCGAGCGAGCCGACCGACACGACGTCGTGCGTCGGCTCCTTGACGACGAAACTCGCGAGGAGCTCCCTGCCGGTCTCCACCCCGTTCACCGAGGTGACCGCGTACATCGCGAGTTGAAGGCCGGGGTTTCCCGTGCTCACGACCTTCTGGTAGCCCACGGGGAGGTACTTGTCGGTCTGTTGGATCGACTCGGGCTCCAGGGGAACCTCGACCGTCTCGATCGTCGTCTCGGCCTCGCCGCCGGTCGCGACGATGGGGGGGATGGTCGCGTCCGTGCTACGGCTGGCGACCGCGTCGGCGGCGCTGGCGGGCGCTCCCGATCCATCCGCCCCCGCCGCATATACGGACGAGGAGACCGCGCCGACGGCAAGGCCGGCCACGCCCGAGATCGCCACTACCCACACCCCGCGTCCGCTGAGTCTGTATCCACCCAGGCTGCGTCGGCCCAGTCGACGGCCAGCGACGGCGCGAGGAACGGATGCGCGAAGTACGGATGCGCGGAGTACGGATGCGCGGAGCGCGGAGGAGGCGGCCTGGGCCCGGGCCCACGCCAACACCCACGCCAGAGCGACGCGGGTTCGCGCTACGATTCCGGCCCAGCCCACGTGTCTTCTCCCCACTCTCACCCTGCGTCTTCCCACTTCGCCTCGCGTCGGCGCGACAAAGCCTCGCACCCCAACTCCACCGTTATCGGCACAACGAACGAGCGTCTTGAGCGGTGCCTACCAAGGCGCGTACAGCGCGTCGGAGGTCGCCGAAACAACGGCGCAGGCGTCCTCAAGCGCGACGCCGTGGACGCTCGCGATCTCCCGCATCGTCCACGGGACGAGGTAGGGGGCGTTGGGGGCGCCGCGATGCGGGTGAGGCGCGAGGAAGGGGGCGTCGGTCTCCACGAGGACGTGGCTCAGCGGCGTCACGGCGAGGGCCCCGCGGAGTTCGTGCGAGTTCTTGAACGTCAGCGTCCCCGCGAAGCTGAGGTACCAGCCGCGCTCGACGCACAGTTTCGCGAGCCCCGCGTCTCCCGAGAAGCAGTGCATCACCGTGCGTTCGGGCGCGCCGTCGCGATCGAGGACCTCGACCACCTCGGCGTGCGCGTCTCTGTCGTGGATCTGGAGGACGAGGCCGAGTTCCTTGGCGAGCGCGATGTGATCCCGGAACGCGCTGACCTGCGCGTCCCGCCCGTCGGGGCCCGTCCGGTAGAAATCGAGGCCCGTCTCGCCGATCACCCGCATGCGCGGGCCCCTCGCAAGCTCCGCGATGATGGCGAACGCCTCGTCGTACCCGAGGCCGCTCTCGTGGGTGCCGGCCTCGTGGAGCGGGGCTTCGTTGGGGTGAATCGCCACGCCGCCAACCAACCTCGGGTACTGGACCACGGCCAGCGCCGTCCAGCGCGCGCTGGCCACCTCGCACCCGATCTGAACCACGCGATCGACCCCGACGGCCGCGGCGTCGGCCAGGCGCTCGGCGACGGTCTTGGGCTCGTCGCCCGCGGGCCATTCGAGGTGCGCGTGGTTGTCCGCCACCGGAACGGGTAGCGGCTCGGGGCTGGGGGGCCACAGCCCCGGTCGAGCGATCGCCTACTCCTCCCCGCGCATGCGGGCGAGTTCGTCGTCGACGATCGAGTCGTCGAGTTTGGTGAAGACGGGCACGGGCGCCGGAATCGGGGTGCCCGCGACGAGGTCGTGCCTGGCCCAGGTGTCGCGCACGCCCGTGTAGTCCCCGGTGATGATCGGGTAGCTGCGGTCGGGCAGGTCGAGGTCGTCGACCTCCTCCATGCGCGGCATGGGCGCGAAGGTCCCCTCGCCGCCCAGGGCCTCGTGCACGCGCTGGGCGGAGTGGGGAAGGAACGGCGCGAGAAGCGTGTTCGCGTCGGACACCAGTTGTGCGGCGACGCCGAGGACGGTGGCCATCCTGGCCGGATCCGTCGCCTTCAACTTCCACGGCTCCATCTCGGCGAGGTACTTGTTCGCGTCCCCGACGACGCGCATGGCCTCGCCGACCGCCTGGCGTTGACGCTGCTGCCCGATGAGGCTCCCGACCGTCTCGAAGCCAATCGCCGACTGGGCCAGCGCCGCGCGATCGGCGTCGGCCAGATCCGTGAGGGGGGGAATCGAGCCGACGTTGCGGTTGAGCAGGGACACCGTGCGATTGACGAGGTTTCCCCATGCCGCCACCAATTCGTCGTTCGTGCGGCGCTTGAACTCCGCCCACGTGAAGTCGGAATCGGACGTCTCCGGTCCCGCCACGGCGATGAAGTACCGAAGCGCGTCGGGCTGGTAGCGCGCGAGCATGTCGCGTACATAGATGACGTGCCCGCGCGAGGACGAGAACTTGTTGGACTCCATCGTGAGGAACTCGCTCGAGACCACCTCGGTCGGAAGCTGCAGGTCGCCAAACTCGCTGAGCTTCCCGCCCTTCGCGCCTCGGCCATTCGCCGCGAGCAACTCCCCCGGCCAGATCTGCGAGTGGAAGGTGATGTTGTCCTTGCCCATGAAGTAGTACGAAAGGGCCTCCGGGTCGTTCCACCACTTGCGCCACGCCTCGGGGTCGCCCGAGCGCCGCGCCCATTCGATCGAGGCCGACAGGTAGCCGATGACGGCGTCGAACCACACGTAGAGGCGCTTCGCCGGGTTGTCCTCCCAGCCGGGCAGCGGCACCGGGATGCCCCAGTCGATGTCGCGCGTCATTGCCCGGGGCCGCACGTCGTCCAGCAGGTTGAGCGAGAAGTTGAGGACGTTGGGGCGCCAACCATGGCGCGAGCCGAGCCAGTCGCCGATCTGGGTCGCGAGCGCGGGAAGATCCAGGAAGAAGTGCTCGGTCTCGACGAACGTGGGCGTCTCGCCGTTGATCCGGCTCACGGGGTTCTTCAGGTCGATCGCGTCGAGTTGGTTGCCGCAGTTGTCGCACTGGTCGCCGCGCGCGCCGTCATACCCGCAGATGGGGCACGTTCCCTCGATATAGCGGTCGGGGAGCGTGCGGCCTGTAGAGGGGCTGATCGCGCCCCGCGTCGTCTGCTCGATCATGTAGCCGTTCGCGTGGACGGCCCTGAACATCGCCTGGGCGACGGCAAAGTGGTTGCCCGTCGTGGTGCGCGTGAAGAGGTCATAACTCAGGCCGAGCGCCGTAAGGTCCTCGGCGATGACCCTGTTGTAGCGGTCCGCAAGTTCGAGGGGCGGCACGCCCTCCTGCTCGGCCTGCACCAAGATCGGCGTCCCGTGCTCGTCGGTGCCCGAGACCATCAGGACGTCGTTGCCCGCCATCCGCATGTAGCGGCTGAAGACGTCCGACGGCACCCCGAAACCCGCGACGTGACCGATGTGGCGGGGGCCGTTGGCGTAGGGCCACGCGACGGCGGAGAGGATGCGGGACATGGTCACATCCTACTGACGACGATGCGGGACCTACGGGCCACGCCTGTTCGAGCACGGTTATGGCGCATCCCGCGCCTCGAGCACAGTCCGTGTCTCAAGCACAGCGGCGTAAAGCTCGCGCGGCGAGACCCCCGCGGCGGCGGCGATGTCCTTCACCGCGTCCTTGAGCCGCTCCCCCGACGCCGCCCTGGCTCTCGCCTCGGAAACGAGCGCGTCGAAGGAGGCTTCCGCCTTCGGCGCCCCGGCCACCACCACGACGATCTCGCCCTTGGGCGCCGCCGCCTGAGCCCACGCCGCGAGTTCCGCGAGGCCCCCGCGCCTCGTCTCCTCATACGTCTTGGTGAGCTCCCTGCTCACGGAGGCGGGGCGCGCTTCGCCGAAGGCCTCCGCCATGGCCGCGAGCGCCGCCGCAAGGCGATGCGGAGCCTCGAAGAACACCATGGTGCGTGCCTCGGAGGCGAGGGCCACAAGCGCGCTGCGCCGCTCCCCCGCTTTGCGCGGCAGGAAGCCCTCGAAGCAGAACCGATCCGTGGCGAGCCCCGAGACCGCGAGCGCGGCGAGCGCCGCGCTCGGACCGGGAAGGACGGTGACGGCGACGCCCGCCTCGGCGGCCGCGACCACGACCCTGAAGCCGGGATCGGACACCGTCGGCATCCCCGCGTCGGACACGACCATGATCGTCGCCCCCGCAGCGGCCCGCTCCACCAGGTAGCCCGCCCGTTCGCTCTCGTTGAGATCGTTCAGGGAGAGCACCTCACCCGTGACCGCCACGCCGAGGCGCGCCGCCAAGGCCCGGAGGCGCCTCGTGTCTTCCGCCGCCACGACGTCGGCCGTCGCAAGGGCGTCGATCAGGCGCGCCGACGCATCCCCGACGTTGCCGATGGGGGTGGCCGCAAGGACGATGCGGCCCGTGCCTGCGTCGGTGGCGCCCACGACCCCCTACGCCCCCGGGTCGGGCGGATAGTCCGGGGCGGGAGGAAGGCCGAAGAACTCCTCGAGAGTAGCCGCCCCTGAGTCGTGCATCGCCTTGGCGAGTTCGGTGCCGACGTAGCGCAGGTGCCACGGCTCCCATACGTAACCTGTCACGCCTTCCTTGTCCTGCGGATAGCGGATGACAAATCCGTACTCCCAGGCGTGCGCGACAACGAACGTTCCCGCCGCTGTGCCTCCGAAGCACTCCTGCAGGCGGCAGGCCACAGTGTCATATATGTCCGTGGCGAGGCCCGTTTGGTGCTCGGAATAGCCGGGTCGGGCCGTGGTGCGGTCGGCGACGGCGACCCCTCGATCGCGCGCCCGCGGATCGTACAGCCCCTTCTGATACGTGTAACTGCGGTAGGCCGAGGTGATCTTGAATCCCGCTCCGGCCGCAGCCGCGGCGTCGGACAGTCGCGTCAGCGCGTCCGCCGCTGGTGCGCGCAACTGATACTTGGCGCCCTCGGGAATGCCGGGCATTGCCACCAGGTCGGGGGGGACCCAGTCCGCGGGATTGAGGGGAAAGGTCTTGTTCACAACGACCCAGATGGAGGTCGGGTCGTCGAGCGGGTGCGCCAGTTTGTCGAACGTCGGGGATGGGCTTGGGGTGGGGCTCGGAGTGACCGTCGCCGAGGCCGACGGCGCTCCCGTGGCGGTCGGGGTCGTAGTCCCCCCAGGGCGCGAGCACGCGGCAAGCGCGCCCACGACGCAGAGGAGCATCGCGGCGCGAAGCGAGAGAGCGGAGCGTCGCACGTCAGTCACGATACGTCACCGAGCGCACGCGCGCAGGCGGCGGGATAGGCTGACGCTCGTGCTTCTCGAACGCCTATACCGGTGGCGCCTCACCGTCACCCTTACCCTCGTTGGCGGCCTCGCGGCGATTCTCCGACTTGTGGGCCTCGGCTATCCCGACTCGCTCTCCTTCGACGAGTTGTACTACGCGCGCGAGTCCTATTCGATCCTCCACCTGGGGTACGGCGGACGGTGGTCCGGCGACAATCAGGCGTTCGCGCGCGGCGACCTCAGCGGCCTCAGCGCCGATCCCGACATGGTGGTGCACCCGCTCGTAGGGAAGTACATGATCGCGGCCGGGATATGGCTGTTCGGGCCCACACCGTTCGGGTGGCGGTTCGCCGGGGCAGTGACGGGAACGCTCTCGGTCATCCTCATCATCCTCATCGCACGACACCTGATGAAGTCGCTCGTCTGGGGCGCCCTCGCGGGAGTCTTCCTTGCCATCGACGGCCAGCACATCGTCGAGTCCCGCACCGCGATCCTCGACATCTTCCTGAGTTTCTGGGCGCTTGTCGGATTCGGCCTCCTGCTTCTCGATCGAAGACGGGCGCGCGCGACGCTGGAACGGCGGGCCGACGCCGATAGGGCCAGACTCGGCCTTTCGCCCGCCGACCTCATCCCCGGCTTCGCCGGCGGCCTCGGCATCCGCTGGTGGCGCCTCGCCGCGCTCGTCGCCTTCGGGCTCGCCACGGGCGTCAAGTGGTCGGGCATGTACTTCTGCGCCTTCTTCATCGTTCTCAGCGTCCTGTGGGACCTCGTCGATCGCCGCTCCGCCGGGTACAAGCGATGGATCTCGGCCACGAGCGTCCGCACGATCCTGCCCGCCTTCGTCTCGACCATCATCGTCTTCCCCCTCGCCTACATCGGGACGTACTGGTCGTGGTTCCTGTCTCCGTCGAGCTACGACCGGCACTGGGCCGAGAAGAACCCGGGACAGGGCGTCACGTGGTTGCCCGCTCCGTTGCGCTCCCTGTTCAAGTACCACCAGCAGATGTACGACTTCCACACCCATCTGACTAAGGCCAACGGCTTCAAGCACGCGTACCAATCGGATTCGTACTGGTGGCTGTTCCAGTACCGTCCGACCGCGTTCTTCTATTCGCAGGCGAGCACGCCGGACGGCGGGGGTCCATGCGGCGCGCACGAATGCGCGTCGGCCGTCACCGCGCTCGGACACCCGATCATCTGGTGGGCCGCCGTGGCCGCGCTCCTCTTCGCGCTTTACCGCATCGTCGCCAAGGCGGACATGCTTGCCGCCACGGTGATCACGGGCACCCTCGCAGGGTGGCTCCCGTGGTTCCTCTTCCCCGACCGGGTGATCTTCACGTTCTACTCGGTCGCGTTCGTGCCTTATGTGGTGCTGACGCTGGTGTGGGCGCTTCGACATATCGCGCAACCCCGCCGCCTCAGGGGCGGGTGGTCCCGGCGCGGCGTCATTGTCGTTGTCGGCTTCACCGCGGTGTGCCTGGTGGTCGCGGGGTTCTTCCTGCCGCTATGGACCGGCCAGTGGATCCCGAAGTCCTACTGGATGGTGCACATGTGGCTCTGGGGACACTGGATCTAGAAGCGGCGCTGGGTCTATGGACGGCGCTGGGTCTATGGACGGCGCTGGGTCTATGGACGGCGCTGCCCCGGCGGGAAGAGCATCCGCGCAAGCATGATCATCTGGAGCACGAGCGCGCCGAAGAGGGCAAGCCACGACCACGTGAATCCGATCGCGATGCTCAGCGCGATGAACGCGCCGAGGGCCACGATCCACAGCGCGCCCGAATAGATCCCGAATCGCGCCTCGGCCGCGGGGTCCTTGATGAGATCCTCAACGCTCGCGCCGCCCGTGAACGCGCTCTTCCACTGCTCCCCGATCGCCCGAACCCACGGCTTCTTGCGGTTCGTCTGGGTCGCCCCGAGGTAGGTGGACACCACGGCCGCGACGACGACGCAGGCAACGCCAAGGAACAGCGGCCACGGCGCTGAGTGGTCGGCCCAGTAGACGCCGCCGAGCGCGAGTCCCAAGACCCCGAGGGCGGACGAGGCGCCGTACCAGGACGCGCGCGCCCTCGGAAGCGGGTAGTTCTGGCTCGTCTCCTGGCGGAGGCTATCGGCGACGAGAAGTCCAACCGGGATCGCGATCGCCAGGCACGCGAGTGCTGCCTGTGCCACGGCTCCGAACGACGCCGCTCCGAACGACGCCGCCCCGAACGACAGGTGCCCGAGCGCCGCGAGCGCCACCACGGCGATGCCCGAGGTCGCGATAAGGCCGAGAACCGCCGCCCGCACGACGAAGCCGGGCTTCGGCCGCACCCGGTTGCGCAGGAACGTCGCCGCGGCGCCCTCGCGCCGCGTGGGCAGCTCTCGGTCCGGAGCACCCAGCGGGGCGAGGATCTCGTGGATGTCGCCGAGTTCCTTGATCGCCGCGCGGATCGCGGCCGCCCCGGTCGCGCCCGCGGCCTCGAGCTCCGCGATGCGCGCGGACAGATTGCCGCGGATCTCCTCCTTGAGATCCTGCGCCTCCGGGGACGGCGGGACCTCGGCGAAGGCCGCGTCGAGATAGCGGTGAATGCTTGAGCTGTCGTACGCGCTCATTGCTGGCTGCCCTTCAGGTTGAGAATCGAGTTGATGATGCGCTCGGTGGCGATCCAGTCCGCGACGTTGCGGTCGTAGACGGCGCGGCCCGCGTCGGTGATCGAGTAGTACTTGCGGCGACCGCCCTGGGTCTCGTCGCCCCAGAAGGCGTCCACGAATCCGTCCTTCAGGAGGCGCCGGAAACTCGCGTAGAGCGTCGCTTCCTTGATCTCGTAGGCACCGCCGGTGGCGTCGCGAATGGTCTTGTAGATCTCGAATCCGTA
>JADGOS010000060.1 GCA_017882825.1 Demequinaceae bacterium
CGCCGTGCGCTCGGGCTCGGCGAGCAACCCGATGCTCTCGTAGTAGCGGACGGTCTTGGCGCTCACGCCGACGCTCTCGGCGAGTTCTCCGATCTTCATGAGCCCAGCGTACGCCACACCTTCCATCCGGCTAGAACGTCTCCGCGCCCCAGCCGATCGCGTCAAGCAACTCCGCGGCGGCCTCCGCGGCGGGCCGACCGGCATTCTCGACCGCGACGTCCTCCAGATCGAGGGCGTCGAGAGACGCCTCCAGCTCCACGGTTCGCGCCCTGCCGAACTCACGCCACGGACCCTCCGGTTCGCGAACCTCGATCCTCGCGAGCCTCACGTCCTCCGGCGCGGTCACGCGCGCGATCGTCACGTCGGCCGAGCCCCCGTCCGACCGGAACGCGTGGGCGTAGCGCGGGCGGTCGTCGGAATCCTCGACCACGCGCGCCACAACGATGATGCCAAGCCCGCGCTTGCGGTAGGCCGGGGCGACGCCCTCGAGCGCATCGAACAGGAGCCCCTGGTTGTATGCGTCGCCCGGGTCCGCGGGCCCGGCCTGGCACAGGGCATCCCCGTCGATCCAGCCGTATCGCGCGCCCCGCGCTCCGAGTAGGTCCCCTACCGCTGACGCGACCGCGGACTTGCCCGCGCCCATCGTGCCACTCACGACGAGCACACGCGTGGGCAGGTCCTTCGCGAAGCACAGCGACCGGGGGTCGACCGAGTAGTCAAAGTACGGCGGGATTGGGAGGTAGCCGATCGCGCGGTACAGCGAGACGGCCTCGGGCTGCTCCGTGCCCGTCTCGAGGATGATCCGAGTAGCGCCAGCGCGACGCGCCACCTCCTCTGCCGCGCCCATGAGGACGCGCGCAAAGCCGCTTCCCCTGCGGCCGGGAACCACGTACATGCGCTTGATCTCGGCCGCGAAGGCGATCGTCGTGTAGTCCTTGAATCGGACGGCCACCGTCCCGACAGCCTCGTCGCCGACGTAGCCCACGAGCGAAGCGAGGATTCCGTCGGGCTCCAACTGGGCGCCGCTGCGCAGTTCCCCGTAGCGGGTGCCCATCTCCGCCCACATGTCTTCCCACAGGCGAAGGGCGGTGGGATCGCCGTGGGGAACGCGTCGAATGGAGAGCACGGCCTCAGCGTATCCACGCCGCGCCGCCATGCCACGCGCGCACGCGGGATGATCGCAGCGTGCCCCAGCGTTGACCAGGGGCAATGAACACGTCAACGAGGGGTCGGCCGTGAAGAATCTGGGTTTCCTGTCCTTTGGGCACTGGAGCAAGGGCGGCGGATCGCGCGTCCGTACCGCGAGCGAGTCCTATCTCGCGACCATCGACCTGGCCGTCGCCGCCGAAGAAGTGGGTATGGACGGCGCGTGGATCCGCGTCCACCACTTCGAGCAGAACCTCTCCTCGCCGTTCCCCCTCCTCGCCGCCATGGCGGCGCGCACCTCGCGGATCGAGCTCGGCACGGGCGTCATCAACATGCGCTACGAGAACCCCCTGTACATGGCGGAGCTGGCCGCGACCGCGGACCTCATCAGCGCCGGACGGCTTCAGCTCGGCGTGAGCCGCGGGAGCCCCGAGGTCGTCGCCGACGGCCCCGGCGCCTTTGGCTACCCTTTCCCGGCCGGCAAACTCCCTGTTGTTGACGCCGCCGAGCGGATCGCGCTCTTCCGCAGGGCGATTGCGGGCGAGGGGGTCGCCGCGCCGAGCCTGGAACCGTACGGAAGCATGCCGCACCTCGTCGACGGACTCCTGCCCATTTCGCCCGTCAGCCCCGGCCTCGCCGAACGAATCTGGTACGGCGCCGGCAACATCGAAAGCGCCAAGCGCGTCGGCGAACTCGGGATGAACCTGATGTCGTCGACCCTCGTCCTCGAGGCGACCGGCGAACCCTTCGGCACCATCCAGGCCCGCCAGATCGAGGCCTACCGCGAGGCGTTCGGGGCGGCGGGCCACAAGCACGAGCCGCGGGTCTCGGTGAGCCGAAGCATCCTTCCGATTACGACCGCGGAGGACAACGCCTACTTCGGCGCGATCGAACTCCAGGAGTCGGCGGGCGGGGGCGGAGACCAGATCGGCATCATCGACAACACCCGCGCGACGTTCGGCCGCACCTACGTGGGGGCGCCCGACAAGATCGCCGCTGAACTCACGAACGACGAAGGGATCGAGGCGGCGGACACGCTCCTCATCACCGTGCCGAGCCAGATCGGGGTGGAGCACAACGCCCATTCGTTCGAGGTGATCGTAAAGGAGGTCGCCCCGGCGCTCGGCTGGCGCTAGCGATCTTGCCTAGATCCACGCCCGTTCGCGTCGACGGGCGAGGATGATGAGCAGTCCGCCCGAGATCATTAAGGCGAGCGCCGCGCGAACGGGAATGATGGAGAACCCCGTCGCGGCCAACGCGCCCGCCGTGCCGAGCACGACGCTCGAGAACGTCCCCGATCCCGCGTCGTTGACCGCGAGCACCATCACCGAATACGTTGTGCCGTTCGTCAGGCCCGTGATCACGAGCGGGCTCTCGTCGGTGCCGGTAGCCCTCGGCAACCATGTGGCGCCGCCATCGATCGAGTAGAGGTACGTCAGGATGGTCCCGCCGCCGGACGAGGCTGGCGCCGTGAATTCCACGGACAGTGCCCCGTTGGAACCGGAGATCCCCGTGATCGTCGGCGCCGACGGCAACGCCATCGCGACCGTCCCGCTGTATGCCTGGGTGTCCGTGCCGTAGGTGTTCGTCGCGTCGACGGAAAGCGTGTAGGCGCCCACGGCGTCGGGCGTCCCGCGCACCCGCCCGTCGGCGTCGAGGGTGAGCCCCGAAGGCAGGGCGCCCGAGGTGACGGTCGCAGTCGGCGCAGGGGTGCCGTCGATGCTCAGGTAGAAGTCCACCGCCGTTCCCCACGTGAGCGTCCCCAGCGTCGTCGTGTTGATGGTCGGCGCCTGCCCCGTTGTCCCGGTGAACGTGGTTGCGGCCGTGCCGTAGGCGTTCGTGGCGGTGACCGTCACGCTCCACGCCCCGGCCGTCGTGGGCGTGCCCGTGATCGCCCCGGTCGTCCCGTCGAGCGAGAGGCCATCGGGAAGGGCGCCGCCGGTGACGGAGTAGGTGGGAGCCGGGTAGCCCGCGGCGCTGACGGAGTCCGAGTATGCCTGGCCGACGACGGCGGTCGTGGTCATCCCCGTCGGCGACGCTGGCGCCATGTCGACCGTGCCGCTGTATGCCTGGCTGTAGGTGCCGTAGGTGTTCGTCGCAAGGACGGACAGTGTATAGGCGCCCGAGGCGTTGGGCGTCCCGTGTACGCGTCCGTTCGCGTCGAGGGTGAGCCCGGAAGGCAGGGCGCCCGAGGTGACGGCCACCGTCGGCGCAGGGGTGCCGTCGACGCTGAGGTAGAAGTCCACGGGTACGCCAAACATGAGCGTCCCCAAGGTGGTCGTGTTGATGATCGGAGCCTCACCCGTCGTCCCCGTGAACGTCGCCGCCGCCGAACTGTAGGTGTTCGTGGCGGTGATCGTCACGCTCCACGCCCCGGCCGTCGTGGGGTTCCCCGTGATCGCACCGCTCGTCCCGTTGAGCGACAGGCCATCGGGGAGGGCGCCGCCCGTGACGGAGTAGGTGGGAGCCGGGTAACCCGCGGCGCTCACAGAGTCCGAGTACGCCAGGCCCACGACCGCCGTCGCGGCCATTCCCGTCGGGGACGCCGGGCCGAGTCCGATCGTGATCGCCGACGACGACGCGGTCGTCGAGTACCCGTAGGTGTTGTGGGCCTGCACGCCGAACGTGTACGAGTCGCCGCCCGTCAGCCCAATCACCGTGCAGGGGCTCGCGGCGCATGAGAACGTCGCACCGCCGGGCGAGACGGTGATGAGGTAGGTGTCGATCGCCGCGCCGCCGCTGTTGGCGGGCGCCGCGAAGGACATGGTCGCCTGTCCCAGGCCGGAGGTCGCCGAGACGCCGGTCGGCGGGTTGGGGACGCCGACGATCGCCACGGAGGAACTTGCGCTGAAGGTCCCGGTGAAAGCTGGCGTCGACCCGTAGACGAGGTTGCCGTACTCGACCACGTATCCCGAGGTCGCGGACCCGGAGTCTGCCAGGTCGTTCCACAACCCACTAGCCGAGTTCCAGTTCGTGACGATGGACTCCTCGGTGCCTTGCCAGTTGTTCGGCTCGTTGGGTGCCCAGTTCCGGTAGAAACCCACGCTGTTCACGAAGTCGCATGAGCCGATAGCGGTCGAGCATCGCGAAAACTCCGTTCCCGCAAGAGGGCCGTTCATCCACTGCCACGACCTCGCGTAGCCACCGACGTTCGCGATCGCCCGACCGCCGAGCCACACGTTGAGTGCCCCCGGAATCTTGCTCGTGATGAGCGCGTTGACTGCGGCGCTCGGAACCGTCGCGAGATAGCCCGACTGGCCGCTGAAGGTCCTGAGTTGCGCTGCGGCTCGCGCGGCCGACCACGAGATCCCCGAGTTCGCGACGTATTCGTAGTAGTGGCCCGTGTCGGCGCTGTAGACGACGCTGCTCGTTCCCTCTTGGGCGACGATCGCGACCGTCGCGCTCGAACCCTTCGCCGACCCCGGGACCGTGAGCTGAATCGACCCGAGCGCCGCGTTCACCTGGGTTCCGTTGCCGGTGAACGCGATCACTGACCCCGTCGCGGCGTACCCGTACGCCAGGGTGATTCCGGTGCCGGTGTTGACCGTCAACGTTCCGACCGTCGTCGACACGGAGACCGAGACGCTGTCGCTCGCCAACGCCGTCACCGACATCCCCGCGAGCGTCGTCGTGCCACCCGTGACGGTCGTCGTGGTCGTCGACGTTGCTCCGGTGACGGCCGCCTGCGCGGGAATCGTGATGAAGAGCGCGCCCGTGATAGCGACAAGTGCCGCAAACGCCGCCGATCCCGCGCGCGCGAGCCTGCGTGACATCGCCAGACCCCCTTGTCCACGACGAACTGCCGCCTAGCCTCGATCCTGGCCCTCGACCAGGATCAGCGCAACCGCAAAGGGTGTGGGGATAGTCACTGGGCGTCCGCGCGGCGCGACGGGCGGCCGGGAGGCCCGCTCCTACGCCCTTGCGAGCAGCGACGCGATGGCCGAGGTGAAGAAGCCCAGGCCGTCGGTGCCGCCGCGCCCCGCCTCGCGGGAGTCGGGCCCGAAGCCCACCTCGCACGCGTGCTCGGGGTGCGGCATGAGCCCGACGACGTTCCCCGCCTCGTTCGTGACCCCCGCGATGTCGCGCGCGGAGCCGTTCGGGTTGCCGTCCCGGTAGCGGAAGACCACCCTGCCCTCGGCCTCAAGCGCGTCGAGCGTCTTCGCGTCGGCGATGTACTGGCCGTCCTGGTTCTTGAGCGGGATGGTGATCCGGTCGCCCACCGCGTAGTCGCGGGTCCACGCGGTGTCGACGTTCTCCACCTCGAGCACCTGGTCCTTGCAGACGAAGTGCAGGTGGTCATTGCGAATCATCGCGCCTGGGAGGAGGTCCGCCTCGCACAGCGTCTGGAAGCCATTGCACACCCCCAGGACGGGCATGCCTCCGCTCGCCGCGTCCACGATCGAGGCCATGACCTGGGCGAAACTCGCGATGGCACCCGCGCGCAGGTAGTCGCCGTAACTGAAGCCGCCGGGAAGCATGACCGCATCGACTCCGTGGAGGCTTGCGTCGGCGTGCCACAGGGCGACGGGCTCGGCGCCTGCGATGCGAATGGCGCGGGCCGCGTCCCGATCGTCAAGCGAGCCGGGGAAGGTAACAACACCGATCTTGGCGCTCACGCGTCCGCAACCTCCACGGCGACGACGTCCTCGATCACGGGATTGCTCAGTAGCGTTTCGGCGGCTCGGCGCGCCTGGGCGAGCAACTCGGGGGTCGCCTCGCCGTCGACGGTGAGTTCGAAGCGCTTACCCTGGCGCACGGCGGTGAAGCCGTCGAAGCCGAGGCGGGGGAGCGCGGAGCCGACGGCCTTGCCCTGAGGGTCGAGGAGCTCGGGCTTGGGCATGACGTGGACGACGATCGTGGCCATGCGGAGAGTCTAGCCGGGGTCGCCCGACGGCGAAGCAGGGCTCTCCCGAAGGTCGTCAATCGAACCGGTCGGGATGCACACCCAACCCTCCGTGGGAGCGTGCTCCACCTCCTGCGGATCGACGGGGCGACGCCATAGCCCCAGAGCCACGGCCCGGGCCGTGAGCGCGCACACCAGCGCGTCGAGGGCGTCGTCGGACTCCAGGCAGGCGTGGCCATGATCGATGAGATCGAGGGCGAGCCTGCGCGACGCCTGCTCGACGATCTTCACCCGCGCCGCAGGAGTCGTCTTGTACTTCGGCTCATCCAGGCCCCATGCCACCAGGCTCGCCGGCGCGTAGGCCTCGCACACGCGACCGCCTCCCGCTCGGGTCACCTCTATCCCGAGTTCCGAGAGCCGCGCAAGGAGGCCCACGCAGCGAAGGGTGGTTCCCGCGAGGGTGCTCGCCGTCGAGGCCATGAGCCTCAGCCCCAGCAACTCTCGAAGGCGCCGATCCGTCGTTCGGTAGAGGATGCGGTTCCGGCCGCTCGTGGTCGCGACGCGTCGAGGGTTGGGGACGAAGCCAGCGCGGTTGCTCACGATGAACTCGAGGAAGGGATCCGGCCACCCAAACGGCGCCGCGATCGCTGCGGCATCGGCGCCCCTGATCGCCTCCATGATGGTCTCGTCATCGACGCCGACCTCGAGTTGAACGAGGCGAGGAGACGACGCCCCCCAGTCGATCACCGCGATCGCCGTATCGGCAGGCTGGGATGAGAGGTCGATGCCGCAGGTGATCATGCTACGACGCTACGCCCCGCGGCCCGTCCGGGTCATGCGCTCGCCAGGCGAAGATGACCGCGGAGGCCTAGGCTGAAGAGGTGAGTCTTGAGCAGAAGACGAGCATCGTCCTGTGGGTGCTCCTTGGCCTGCCCGCCACGATCGCCTTCGGACGGGGCCTGTACCTGACGATCCGACCGAGCAAGCGGAAGGGAACGTATTCGGCGTTCGAGGAGATCGCGTCGCCGTACGTCCTAGCCCTCCTGCTCTACACGCTCCTCCTGCTCACCCACATGTTCATGGTGTGGGGCACGTTCCCCACGGGCGCCTAGCTGTAGTTCCCGACGAGCCGGCCGTAGGCCTCGAGGTAGCGTGCGCGGGTCTTTTCGACGACGTCCTCGGGGAGCGCGGGGGGGGCCTGCCCCGACTTCCGGTCCCAGCCCGACGCGGGAGAGGTCAGCCAGTCCCGAACGTACTGCTTGTCGAAACTGGGTTGCGCGTGGCCGGGCTCCCAGGTGTCGGCGGGCCAGAAGCGCGATGAGTCCGGCGTAAGGACCTCGTCCCCGAGGACGATCAGGCCCATCGAGTCGCGCCCGAACTCGAACTTGGTGTCGGCGAGGATGATCCCGCGCTCGGCGGCAATCTCCCGCGCCCTGCCGTAGACGGCGAGGGTGAGGGCGCGAAGCGCGCCTGCGGCCGTGTCTCCGATCGTCGCGACGACGCCGTCGAACGTCACGTTCTCGTCGTGCTCGCCCAGGTCCGCCTTGGTCGTCGGCGTGAAGATCGGCGACTCGATGCGCGAGCCGTCGACGAGCCCCTCGGGAAGCGGCACGCCGCACACCGAACCCATCTGGTTGTACTCGATCAGGCCGGAGCCGGTGAGGTATCCGCGCGCGATGCACTCGACGGGGAACATCTCGAGGCGCTGGACCACCATCGCGCGCCCCGCCACCTCCGCGGGCACCTCGGCCTCGACGGTGTGGTTCGGAACGATGTCCTTCACCCGGTCGAACCACCACAGGCTGAGAGCCGTGAGAACCTCGCCCTTGCCGGGGATGGTCGTGGGAAGGACCCAGTCGAATGCGCTGATGCGGTCGGAGGCGACGACGAGGAGTACGTCGCCGTTGGGGTGGGGCTCGGTCGGCTCGTAGAGGTCGCGGACCTTACCTGAGTAGGTATGGCGCCAGCCCGGGATGAGCGGTGCAACGGGCGGGGTGGGGGTGGTCATTGTGGGGGCGTTCATCGGTCCTCCATTGTCGCGGCAGCCAGGGCGATGTCCGTGCGGTGATGCGAGCCTTCGAGCCCGATGCGGTCCACCCCCGCGTAGGCGCGTTCGCGCGCAGCCGTCAGCCCGTCGCCCACGCCGACGATGGACAGGACCCTCCCGCCCGCCGAGACAAGTCCCCCATCGTCCCCGAGCGCGGTCCCGGCGTGAAGCACGTGGACGCCCGCCTCGCCCTCGGCGTACTCGGTGCCGGAGATGGGGTCCCCGATGCGGGGCGTAGCGGGGTACCCGCTCGCCGCGATGACGACCGTGACCGCGGACTCCAGGCTCCACTCGAGGGGGGCGAGGTCGGCGAGCCGGCCAGTGGCCGCCGAGTGAAGGAGGGTGGACAACGGCGTGACGAGCCGCGCGAGGACCGACTGGGTCTCCGGGTCGCCGAAGCGCGCGTTGAACTCGATGACGCGAACGCCGGCCGAGGTCAGCGCCAGACCGCAGTAGAGGACGCCCTGGAACGGGGTGCCCCGGCGGGCCATCTCGGCGATCGTGGGACGCGCGACCGTCTCCAGGACCTCCTCGACGAGCGTCGACGGGGCCCACGGCAGCGGGCTGTAGGCGCCCATCCCCCCCGTGTTCGGACCCTCGTCTCCGTCGTCCACGCGCTTGAAGTCCTGGGCCGGCTCGAGCGCCACGACCGTCGTCCCATCGGAGATGCAGAAGAGCGAGACCTCGGGTCCGTCGAGGTACTCCTCGACCACGACCCTGCCTCCGGACGCGAGGATGTTGTTCCCGTGGGCGAAGGCCTCGCCCCGGTCGTTCGTCACGACGACGCCCTTGCCTGCGGCCAGCCCGTCGTCCTTGACCACGAAGGGAGTACCGAATTCGTCGAGAGCGGCGCCGAGGGTCTCGGTCCCCGCGCAGAGGCGGGCGCGGCCCGTGGGAACGCCGGCCGCGTTCATCACGTCCTTCGCGAAGGCCTTGGATCCCTCCAGCATCGCGGCGGCCGCGCTGGGGCCGAAGCACGCGATGCCCGCGCCTCGCACGACGTCGGCGACCCCAGCCACGAGCGGCGCCTCGGGGCCTACGACGACGAGGTCGACGCCGAGGCGCGTCGCGAGCGCGGCGACGGCGGCGGGATCGAGGGCGTCCACCTCGTGCAACTCGGCCACGTGGCCGATCCCGGGGTTGCCGGGGGCGGCGTGGATCTGGGTGATGCCGCCGTCGGCGCGAAGCGAGCGGGCGATGGCGTGCTCGCGCGCGCCCGAGCCGATGATGAGGACCTTCACGGTGGCAACTCTACCGGGGCGCACCTTCCGGGCGGTGGCTTGGTGCAAACGCGACGGTATCGGGGCGGACTCCCGGATGCTCGGCGGCAGTTACCCCACGAGTAGGTCGTGCCGGACGACGATCTCGTCGCGCCCGGGGCCGACGCCGATGACGCTCATCCGGCAGCCCGAGACCGCCTCGAGCGCCAGCACGTATCGCTGCGCGGCTGCGGGCAGATCCTCGAAGGTCCGCGCCCCGGTGATGTCCTCAGTCCAACCCTCGAACGCTTCGTAGATCGGGACGGCGGCTCCAAAGGCGGACTGGTCGAGCGGGAGCTCCTCGTGCCGCACGCCGACGACGTCGTACGCGACGCAGACCGGTATCTTCTCCAGCCCCGTCAGGACGTCGAGTTTGGTCAGCACGAAGTCCGTCAGGCCATTAACGCGATTGGCGTAGCGGGCGACGACGGCGTCGTACCAGCCGCAACGCCGCGGCCTGCCCGTGGTCGTCCCATACTCGTGCCCCACGGCGCGGAGGCGCTCGCCGGAGGCGTCGAGGAGCTCCGTGGGCATCGGGCCTTCGCCCACGCGCGTCGTGTACGCCTTGAGCACGCCGACCACCCGATTGATACGGGTCGGGCCCACGCCCGTACCCGTGCAGGCCCCGCCCGCCGTCGCGTTGGAGGACGTCACGAAGGGGTAGGTGCCGTGGTCGACGTCGAGCATGGTCGCCTGGCCGCCCTCGAAGAGGACGGTCTCGCCGCGATCGAGCGCCTGGTTCAGGACGAGAGAGGTGTCCGCAACCATGGGCGCCAGGCGCGGGGCGTGGGACAGAAGGTTGTCGACCACCTCGTCGACGCTGATCGCCCTGCGGTTGTAGACCTTCACGAGCAGGTGGTTCTTCTGCTCGAGCGCGCCCTCGACCTTCTCCCGCAGGAGTTCCTCGTCGAAGAGATCGCCCACGCGAATGCCGACCCGGCTGATCTTGTCGGCGTACGCCGGGCCAATGCCCCGCCCGGTCGTCCCGATCTTCCGCGAGCCGAGGAATCGCTCGGTGACGTTGTCCATGGTCCGCGAGTACTGCGTGATGATGTGCGCGGCGGAGGAGACCAGCATGCGTGAAGTGTCGACGCCGCGCTTCTCGATCGCGTCGATTTCGCCGAAGAGGACGCCGAGGTCAATGACGACGCCGTTGCCGATGACGGGAATGCACCCGGGGGAGAGGATGCCGGAGGGCAGGAGGTGAAGCGCGTAGGTCTCGCCCCCGATGACCACCGTGTGCCCGGCATTGTTCCCGCCGTTGTACTTGACGACGTAGTCGACGCGGGCCCCGAGTAGATCGGTCGCCTTGCCCTTTCCCTCGTCGCCCCACTGGGCTCCGACCAGAATCACTCCGGGCATCATGCGCTCCTTACACGCGAAAAGTCCCCGCGGCTACCGGACCGCGGGGACTCTCGCGGTCTCGTTACTTGATCTTCTTACCGGCACTTCCCAGCTGCTGACATGCCTCGACGACGCGAGCGGCCATGCCCGCCTCGGCGGCCTTGCCCCACGCGCGCGGGTCGTACGCCTTCTTGTTGCCGACCTCGCCGTCGATCTTGAGGACGCCGTCGTAGTTGCGGAACATGTGCTCCACCACCGGACGGGTGTAAGCGTACTGGGCGTCGGTGTCCACGTTCATCTTGATGACGCCGTGGCTTACGGCAGCGGCGATCTCCGCCGCCGTCGAGCCGGAGCCGCCGTGGAAGACGAGGTCGAACGGCATGTCCTTGCCGACCTTCTTGCCCACGGTCGCCTGAATCTCGCCGAGAATCTCCGGGCGAAGCTTGACCGCGCCCGGCTTGTAGACGCCGTGGACGTTGCCGAAGGTCAGGGCCGTCATGTAGCGGCCCTTCTCGCCGAGCCCGAGTGCCTCGACGGTCGCGAGGCCGTCTTCGGCGTCGGTGTAGAGCTTCTCGTTGATCTCGGCCTTGACGCCGTCTTCCTCGCCGCCGACGACGCCGATCTCCACCTCAAGGATGACGTGCGCCTTGACGCAGAGGTCCAGCAACTCCTGGGCGATGAGCAGGTTCTCCGCCATCGGAACGGCCGAGCCGTCCCACATCTGCGACTGGAAGATGGGGTCCTTGCCCTTGGCCACGCGCTCAGCCGACTTGGCGAGCAGCGGCTTCATCCACGTGTCGATGTACTCCTTGGCGCAGTGGTCGGTGTGAAGGGCGAT
>JADGOS010000138.1 GCA_017882825.1 Demequinaceae bacterium
CGACTCCCGGCGATCCCACAGCGTTCGTCGTCATGACGCCACCGCACCGAGCACCACGGAGACATCATGCGAGGATCCCCGAGAAGCCTCATGCTGACCTGGGCCAACACCGTCGCCGGCTGGTGGACCAGCGCCGCGGTCTCGGCGATTCAGCGCCAGCAAAGCGCGATGCTGAAGCAGCTTCTGGCGAAGCCGCCGCGCCGCCGGGGCGCGCCGCGAAAGCGCCGTCGCCCGGCGCCCTGACGCGGCGGAACGATCGACCGACCTCGCGGCAGTGGTAGTATCGCTCGCAAATCCGCAAGGGAGATCGCCATGACTGTCGCGATGAACGCCACGGGAAACCTGCCGGAGCGCAGAGGCTTCCTCGTCAAGGATGCCTATGTCATGACGATGGACCCGGCCAAAATGCGCCCTCCGCTCGGTCCGACCGACTGGCGCATGGTCGGACTCGACGTCGATGGCACCCTGATCCACTGGGGCGGGGAGATCTCGGCGGCGGTGGCGCGCGCGGTCGAGCAGGCGCGGATGTGCCGCAACCACGTCATCCTGGCAACGGGCCGAAGCATCATCGCCACCGTCCCCGTGGCCGAGGCGCTCGGTATTCGCCGCGGTTGGGCCGTCTGCTCTAACGGCGCGGTCACCATCCGCCTCAATCCCGCGGCGATTGGAGGGTACGAGATCGAGGAGAAGGTGACGTTCAATCCCCGAGCCGCACTGGAACTCATCCGCGACGAGATGCCCGAGGCGCGATACGCGGTCGAGGATCTCGGCGTGGGATATCGGGTGAGCGAGGAGTTCCCCGTCGGCGAACTCGCGGGTCGACAGCGGGTCGTGAAGTTCGACGAACTGTGCAAGACCGAGGCCACGCGCGTGGTCATTCGGGCGCCCGGCCAGCACGTGTCGCGGTTCGATGAACTCGTGGGGCGGATCGGCCTCAACGAGGTCACCTACGTCGTCGGGTACTCCGCTTGGCTCGACCTGACTCCGCCGGGCGTGTCCAAGGCCTCGGCCCTTGAGGCTTTGCGTCGTCAGCTCGGCGTGTATCCCGACCACACCGTCGCGATCGGCGACGGCTACAACGACATCGAGATGCTCCGGTGGGCGGGGTACTCGACCGCCATGGGCAACGCCCCGGACGACGTCAAAGCCGTGGCCGACGCCGTATCCGACTCCGTAGAGAATGATGGAGTCCTGCCCGTGCTCGAGGCCCTCATCGACCCCGAGCGCCTCGCGGTCATCTAGGGAGGACGGGATGAACTGGCTCACTTCGCCTGCGCACCTGCGCTGGCTCGAGTCCGAGACTGTTCGGCTACTCGACTTCGGTCGGGCGTCGCGCGTGCCTCTCGGCGGCTTCGGGTGGCTCGGCGAGGACGGAACGCTCGACCGCACGCGGGACATGGAACTCTGGATCACCTGCCGCATGACCCACGTCTTTGCCCTCTCGCACCTGCTCGGCAGGCCCGGTGATACCGCGCTCGTCGACCATGGGCTCGCGGCGCTCAACGGTCGGTTCCGCGACGAGAAGCACGGGGGATGGTTTGCGACCCTCGGCGCGAGGAAGCCCATCGATGATGCGAAGGAGGCCTACGGTCATGCCTTCGTGATTCTCGCGGCCGCCTCCGCCACGGCCGCCGGGCGCCCGGGCGCTCGCGAGCTCCTCGAGGAGGCGCTCGCGGTCTCGGAGAGTCACTTCTGGGATGACGACGCAGGGATGGTTCGGGAGTCGTTCACCCGGGACTGGTCGGTCGAGGAGCAGTACAGGGGCCTCAACGCGAACATGCACACGGTCGAGGCATACCTGGCCGCGGCCGACGCGCTCGGGAACGTGCGATGGTTGCGGCGCGCGCTCCGCATCATCGACCGAGCCGTCAACCACTTCGGCCGCGACAATGGCTGGCGCCTGCCGGAACACTTCACGGTCGACTGGGAGCCGATTCCCGACCACAACCGCGACGTCCCCAATCATCCGTTCCGCCCGTTCGGGACGACGGTCGGCCACTCCTTCGAATGGGCACGCCTGACGGTGCAGGCCACCGCCTCGATGGAGCAGGGCGGAATGGCCGCGCCGGACTGGATGACTCCGGCCGCGCGCTCTCTGTATGGGGCGGCGGTGCGCGACGGGTGGGAGGCCGACGGCGCGCCGGGGTTCGTCTACACGCTTGACTCGGGTGGCGCGCCGGTCGTCCGGGAACGGATGCATTGGGTTGCCGCCGAGGCGATTGGGGCGGCGGCCGTCCTCTACCGGAGGACCCGAGCGGAGGAGTACGCCCAGCACTACCAGCGGTGGTGGGAGTACGTCGGCGAATTCCACCTTGACCAAGAGGGCGGTTCGTGGTGGCACGAACTTGCACCCAACAACTCCCCCTCGCACACGGTCTGGAGCGGCAAGCCGGACGTCTACCACGCCATCCAGGCGACGCTCCTTCCGCGGCTGCCCGCGAGCCCGGCGCTCGCGTCGTCCCTTGCGGCGGGCAACCTCAACTAGCGGCGGGGAGCCTCAGGAAGTAGCGGGATCCTCAACTCGCGGCGGGCGCGGTCAGAACGATCTTCCCGAAAACGTCGCCAGACTCGAGCGCCATGTGAGCGGAGGCGGCGTCCTCGAGCGGGAAGGTCGCGCCGATGACCGGGGCAACCGTGCCGGGGATCCACGGCCAGACGCTCGCCAGGACGTCGGCGACGATGGCCTCCTTCTGCTCAAGCGGTCGCGAGCGCAGCGTCGTCCCAGCGACGCTCGCGCGCTTGCGCGTGAGGACCCCGAGGTCAATCTCGGCATGCGACCCGCCCTGGAGGCCAAGCACCACGAGTCGTCCCCCCGGCGCAAGCGCCTCGATATTCCGCCCGAGGTACACGGCGCCGAGGATGTCGAGGATGATGTCGACCCCGCCCTCGGCCGCAGCGATCTCCTCAAACTCGTCGTCGATGTAGTCGATGGCAACGTCCGCGCCGAGACGCGCGCACGCCGCGGTCCGTTCGGGTCCGCGCGCCGTCGCGAGCACGTGGAGGCCCGCCGCCTTTGCGATCTGGATTCCGAGCGAACCGATTCCCCCACTCCCTCCGTGGATCAGGACCGAGTCGCCAGGACGCGCGCCCGCGAAGCGGAGGTTTGACCACACGGTGCACGCGGCTTCGACGAGACCCGCAGCCTCCACGAGGCTGGTCCCCGCGGGAACGGGAAGAACGAGCCCGACATCGGCGACGCAGTACTCCGCGTAGCCCCCCCCGGCGAGAAGTGCGCACACGGCGTCGCCAGGGGCGAAATTCCCGACGCCCGGGCCCACCGCGTCGATCACTCCCGAAACTTCAAGGCCCGGCCACGCCGGCTCGCCTTCCGGGGGCATGTAGTGGCCCTGGCGCTGAAGCACGTCCGCGCGATTTACTCCGGCGGCGGCAACGCGGATCCGGACCTGTCCGGGCCCCGGGTTCGGAGCCGGACGCTCCTCGACACGAAGCACCTCAGGACCACCGAAATCGGAAAAAGTGAGAACTATCACAGAGAAACCCCCGGGAGTGCCGTCATGGTCACGTACCACTAGCGTCTCATGTGTAGTGAGTTAGGCAGTTTGTGCTCATGTCGGTCGGCAACGTGGCCGATAACGGCGAGGAA
>JADGOS010000010.1 GCA_017882825.1 Demequinaceae bacterium
CCACGTCGCCGTCGCGCGCCAGAGCGCGAACGCGATCACGCCGTAGATGACGGCCGCGACGGCGGAGAGCCAATACGCGAGCGGGGCCTCCGAGACCTTCGTGGTCAGTTGGTAGCTCGAGCGCCCCGCGGCGGCAAGGAAGAGGATCGCGTAGGTGACGAGGAGCGCAAGGCGCGGCAGGGGCTTCATGACCCGACCCTAGCCCGCAAGCAGGATGGTGTTGAGGCGCCACGCGACGACGGCGAGCGCCGCGCCGACGATCATCGCGGCGGCCCCGTCCGCCTGGACCATCTGGCGCGGGCTGAGGGCGGGCCGGTCGGGATCGTGGGCCTCGCCGGGAGCGGGAGGGGCGCCGAGCCGGCTGATGCCGAGGAGCCCGAGCACGGCAACCGCGGCGACGAGGTAGCCCACGAGCATCACCATGGGCGGGTGGGTGACGCCGGCGCCGAGGAGAGCGCCGACCCCGACGATCTCGATGCCCGTCGCCCCACGCGCCACCCAGGTGGCGAGGCTGAGAAGGCGCGCGAGGCGCGCGGTGTTCTGTGTCGCCGCACCCGCCGTCGCCGCACTCGGTGTCGGGCCAATCCGTGTCGCGGCGACGTAGGCCACCGCGCCCGCCGCGAGGACCGCGACCATCGCCACCAGCACCGCCGGATACACCACGTCGCTGAACGCCCTCATCGCGTCGTCCGCTCCCTAGCCCCTGGGCGCTAATTCCCTCGCGGGCCTTAGCCCCGCTGCTCCTGGACGCGCATGGGAAGGCGGGTCGCTTCCTCGCCGTCGATCGTGATGACCCAGGAGAACATCCCCGGCCCCTCAAACCGCATGCCGTCGATGGTGAATGCGAAGCACGCGATCTGCTCGTCGCCGTCCACGAGCTGCGGGGGCCGGCCGAGCGTGAACTCGCCGCCCATGGCCGTCACGGGGACGGGCCGCCCCTCGGCGTCGGCGCGCATCCCGATCGGGTGGTCGACGCCGTCCTCGGTCACCAGGCGAATCTCGAACTTGTGCGCGGTGTTGGTGTCGGTGAAGGGAACGTGCACCGTCGCCGCGACCGTGAGGCGCCGGTGGACGACGGGGAAGACCCGCGCGAAGATCGTGTTCCAGCCCCCGCCCAGCGCGTAGATCTTGTTGTTGATGACATCGGCGGAATCCGCCAGAAACGCATCGACTCTCACGGTGACCCTTTCCCTCGTGGCTCAGCCTATCCCGGGCGCATAGGGTGTGACTGGGCACAAGGAGAGACATGGCCGGAACGATCAATCGAGACGACATCGCGGCCGTGCGCGAGAAAGCGCCCCTCGAGGACATCGTTCGCGAGCGCGTCGCGCTCAAGCAGGCCGGCGTCGGATCCCTCAAGGGCCTTTGCCCCTTTCACGACGAGAAGTCCCCGTCGTTCCATGTTCGCCCCATGCAGGGTCACTGGCATTGCTTCGGATGCGGCGAGGGGGGCGACGTCATCGCCTTCATCATGAAGGCGGACGGGTTGCCCTTCGCCGACGCTGTGGAGTACCTCGCGGGGCGCGCGGGGGTGACGCTTCGGTACGAGTCGGGGGGGACCCGCGGCGCGTCCGACGGCGGGGGCGGGCGAAGGCGCTTGCTCGAGGCGAACCGTGTGGCGGCCGAGTACTTTGTGGAGCAGCTCCTGACGCCCGAGGCGAAGACGGGTCGCGACTTCCTGACCGGGCGCGGGTTTGGCAAGGACGCCGCGGCGCAGTTTGGGGTGGGCTATGCACCCAAGGGTTGGTCTGCGCTGCTGGAGCACCTGCGAGGGAAGGGATTCACCGAGCCCGAGATCGAGGCGTCCGGCCTCGTCTCGCGCGGCCAGAGCGCGTCGGGCCAGAGCGCCCGCCTCTACGACCGATTCCGGGGCCGGCTCGTGTGGCCCATCCGCGCCGTGACGGGGGAGGTGGTCGGGTTCGGTGCCCGCAAGCTCTACGAGGACGACGAGGGCCCCAAGTACCTCAACACGCCTGAGACCGCGCTCTACAAGAAGTCGCAGGTCCTCTACGGGCTGGACCTCGCCAAGAAGGACATCGCGGCGACCCACCGCGTCGTCGTCGTGGAGGGCTACACCGACGTCATGGCGTGCCACCTGTCCGGGGTGACGACGGCGGTCGCGACGTGCGGGACGGCGTTCGGCGCAGATCATGTCGGGCTGGTGCGGAGGCTCATCGGCGACATCACGACAGTCCCCCCCAACGTCCTCGCCCAGCCGAGCATACGGGCCAAGCATCCTGAGATCATCTTCACGTTCGATGCAGACGATGCAGGACAAAACGCAGCACTCAAGTCGTTCGCATTCGAGCCGGGGTTCCTCTCACAGACCTTCGTGGCCGTCGCGCCCGATCGGTTGGACCCGTGCGAGCTTCGCCTGGAACGTGGGGATCCGGCCGTCGTGGCGCTCATCGAATCTCGCGTGCCGCTGTACGAGTTCGTGATCAAGGCGGCGCTCGCGGGGAACGACCTCGAGACGCCCGAGGGTCGAGTAGCCGCGCTTCGCGCAGCAGCGCCGATCGTTGCGCGGATCAAGGATGGCGCCATCGGCCCCGAGTACGCGCGCCGCCTGTCCGGGTGGCTCGGGATGGAGCCCGCCGAGGTCATGCGAGCCGTGACGACAGCAGCCAAGGCCGGCCGCGGCGCGGCGCAGGGCCGTCCGGACGTTACCGCCGCCGTTGCCGTCGGGCCGGACGCAAAGGACCCAGTCGTCCGCGCCGAACGCCTCGCGCTCGAGGTGCTCCTGCAGATGCCGGAGAAGGTGGAGCCCGCCTGGGCGGCGGGCATCGGCCCGGAGACCTTCACGGTGCCCCAATACCGGGCGGTCCTCGACGGGATCGCGGCGGCCGGCGGCATCGCCAGCGCGGGAAAGGACTGGGCGAACCGGGTCGCCGACGAGGTGGGCGAGGTGCTCGCGCCGCTCGTGTCTGAACTCATCGTGTCGCCGGTCCCGCAGGATCGGCCGTCGGAGATGGGGCGGTACGTCAAGAGCGTGCTATCCCGCGTGCAAGATCTCTCGCTGACGCGACGCATCGGCGAGGTGCGGGGAAGGATGCAACGCATCGGCGAGGGCAACGAGGGCTTTCAAGCCGCCTTTGCGGAGCTCGTTGCCCTGGAGGGCGAGCGCCGGAACCATCGGGAGGAGTAGCTCGCTGGGCGGGTGCCGGGACCTAGGGAGCGTCGCCGTCGGGCGGGGGAGCGCACGATGGCGGACTGACCAAGCCCGCACGGTAGACTGTCTGGGCCGCCCCGGCACGGTCGGCGATCCCCGTCTACGAAGCGAGTTCCCCATGCCCACGCGCGATAATCTGCGCAACGTCGCCATCGTGGCCCACGTGGACCACGGCAAGACGACGCTCGTCGACGCCATGCTCTGGCAGGGTGGCGCGTTCGGCGAGCACGCCCACGTCAACGAGCGGGCGATGGACTCGGGCGACCTCGAGCGCGAAAAGGGCATCACGATCCTCGCGAAGAACACCGCGATCCGGTACACCGGCGCGGCGGCGGGCAAGAACCCCGTGACGATCAACGTGATCGACACGCCCGGCCACGCGGACTTCGGCGGCGAGGTGGAGCGCGGGCTCAGCATGGTGGACGGCGTCGTCCTGCTCGTCGACGCCTCCGAGGGCCCGCTCCCGCAGACCCGCTTTGTGCTCCGCAAGGCGCTCGCCGCGCACCTGCCCGTCATCATCGTCGTCAACAAGGTCGACCGGCCCGACGCGCGCATCGCCGCCGTCGTCGAGGAGACGCACGACCTGCTCCTCGGCCTTGCCTCGGACCTCCACGACGAGGTTCCCGACCTCGACGTCGACCGGCTCCTCGCCGTGCCCGTCGTCTACGCGTCGGCGAAGGCCGGCCGCGCGTCCATGGACCAGCCCGCCGACGGCGAGATGCCGAATCACCCCAACCTCGAGCCGCTCTTCAAGGTCATCCTGGAGCGCGTCCCCGCGCCCGTGTATGAGGAGGGCGCCCCGCTCCAGGCTCACGTCACCAACCTGGACGCCTCCCCGTTCCTTGGCCGCCTGGCACTCCTTCGCGTGTTCAACGGCACCATCCGCAAGGGCCAGACGGTCGCATGGGTGCGCAGGGACGGCACCATCAAGTCCGTCAAGATCACCGAGCTCCTGGAGACCAAGGGCTTGGAGCGCGTCCCGACGGACAGCGCCGGTCCCGGCGACATCGTCGCGGTCGCGGGCATCGAGGACATTACGATCGGCGAGACCCTCACGGACATCGACGACCCTCGCCCCCTGCCCCTCATCACGGTGGACGACCCGGCGATCTCCATGACCGTCGGCATCAACACCTCCCCGCTCGCCGGTCGCACCAAGGGCGGCAAGGTCACGGCCCGCCAGGTGAAGGACCGCCTGGACCGGGAACTCGTCGGCAACGTCTCGATTCGCGTCCTGCCCACCGACCGCCCCGACTCGTGGGAGGTCCAGGGGCGCGGCGAGCTCGCGCTGGCGATCCTTGTGGAGCAGATGCGGCGCGAGGGCTTCGAGCTCACCGTCGGCAAGCCCCAGGTTGTGACCAAGATGGTGGGCGGGCACGTCCACGAGCCCATGGAGCACCTCACGGTCGACGTCCCCGAGGCCTACCTCGGCACGGTCACGCAACTCCTCGCGAGCCGCAAGGGCCGCATGACGACCATGTCGAACCACGGCACGGGCTGGGTTCGCATGGAGTTCCTCGTTCCCGCCCGCGGGCTCATCGGGTTCCGCTCCGTGTTCCTCACGGATACGCGCGGCACCGGCGTCGCGTCGTCGATCGCCCAGGGATATGAGCGCTGGGTCGGCCCCATTGAGTACAGGAACTCGGGCTCGCTCGTGGCCGACCGTCCTGGCCCCGTGACGGGAAACGCCCTCACGACGCTCCAGGACCGCGGCACGTTCTTCGTTCAGCCCACGCAGGAGGTCTACGAGGGCATGATCGTCGGCGAGAACGCGCGGAACGAAGACATGGACGTCAACATCACCAAGGAGAAGCAGCTCACGAACATCCGCTCGTCCACGAGCGACAACTTTGAGAGCCTCACTCCGCCGCGCCGCCTCACGCTCGAGGAGTGCCTCGACTTCGCCCGCGAGGACGAGTGCGTAGAGGTCACGCCGGAGTTCGTGCGGCTCCGCAAGGTGATCCTCGATCGCCACAGCCGCGGGCGCGCCACGGCGCGGCTCAAGAAGGCCGGGGCCTGACCTCGGCACCGAGCGTCTCCTCCGGCAGTCGGCGCCGACCGTCCGAGCCAGCCGTCCGCGCGGTCGTACGATGGCGGCGTGGCTCAGGGAACGAGTTTCGGCGTGGCGGCGGACGCCTATGAGGCGGGCCGTCCCGAGTACCCCCTCGAGGCCGTCGCGTGGATGCTTGAGGGCACCGAGGGAGTCGTCCTCGACCTCGGTGCGGGCACGGGCAAACTCACGCGCGGCGTCCTGGCGCTCGGGCGCGAGGTCGTCGCGGTGGATCCCGACGCGGCCATGCTCGCCCGGCTGGCGAGCGAACTCCCCGCCGTCCGAGCCGAGGTTGGAACCGCCGAGGAGATCCCCCTTCCCGACGCGAGCGTCGGCGCCGTCGTCCTGGGCCAGGCGTGGCACTGGGTGGACGTGGAACGCGCGTCGCGCGAGGCGGCGCGCGTGCTCGCGCCCGGAGGGGTGCTGGGCCTCATCTGGAATGTCCGCGACGAGCGGGAGCGTTGGGTGGCCGCGCTGACGGTAGCGATGCTCGGGTCCGTCGCCGAGGCACTGATCGAGGCTGGCGGGCCGACCGTTGCGGCGCCCTTCGGACCGCTGGAGGAACTGCGCGTCAACTGGTCGCGGCCGATGACGCGCGATGCGATCGAGGCGATGGTGCGTTCCCGCAGTTACTACATCGCGGCCGACGCGGAGGGCAGGGCGCAGGCTGAGGCGCGCGTTGCCGTAGTGCTCGACGGCGTGGAGAGCCTGGCCCGAGGGGGCTCGGTCTCGGCGCCGTACATCACCGCGGCGTACCGCACGGGGTTGCGCGGTGAGTAAACAGCTTTCGAGACCAAGGATGCGTCGAGGTAGCCTAGGGGCTAGGCGCGCTCGGGTGGGAGCGGAGCCGTCCCGATGCGCAGGAGGAGACCCCCATGGGATCCCGCAGGACTTGTGGTGAGTAGAGCGCCGCGCGCGCCCAAGAAGTCTTCCCCTCCATCGGCAAAGCCAACAGCCCGATTTGGCGCCCGGGCCGTGCTGGCCGCCGTAGCGCTCGCATTGGTTGCCGTCCCGGGAGCGCTGATTCTTCTGTTGGTGGAGGGCAAGTGGGCGCCCCTACTTCGGGCGGACAACGACGCGCGCGACACCTTGCACGGCTTCGCGGTGGCCCACGCGGGATTCGTTCGCACTATGCAACTGATCAGCGACTCCGGATCGACCCTGGCATGGTTGATTGTGCTGGCGGCTGTGGTCCTCTGGCTTCTCTGGCGCAGGCTGCCCCGACTGGCCCTGTTCGTGGCGACCACGGCGGCCGGGTCGGCCCTGTTGAATCTCGTGGTCAAGGATTTGGTCCATCGACTGCGTCCGGTCCTGATCGACCCGGTTGCCAACGCGCCAGGGTCGAGCTTTCCCAGCGGGCACGCCCAGGCGGCAATCGTCGGGTACGCCGTGCTGTTGCTCGTCTTCGTACCCATCCTGCACGGAGCCTGGCGCAGGGTCGCCACCACGTTCGCGGTGCTCATGGTCGTGGCTATCGGTTTCTCACGGATCGCGCTCGGCGTCCATTTCCTGTCCGACGTCGTGGGCGGCTACATCCTGGGGGCCGCGTGGGTGGCAGCGATGGCCGCCGCCTTCAACGCGATGCGCGTCGATCGCGGTAAGCCTCCGGTTGACGTCAGAGGCGGGCTCGAACCGGAGGAGGCACCGAGTATCGCTGCCGGCGGAGCGCCGAAGGCCCCCCGGAACTGAAGGCTCCCCCGACTGGACTCGAACCAGTAACCTGCCGATTAACAGTCGGCTGCTCTGCCAATTGAGCTACGGAGGATCGCGAGGCACCACTGTACCGGATCGGGCCGGGCGGGACGATCAACCCCCGAATCCCGTGCGGGACACGGCTCTCGCAGGAGTTAACCGTCTGGAAACATTCCCGAAACGTGAAATCTATACGCTCGAGGACGCGCGTGGAGGCGGGCTGGCCATCGGGGTTAGGGCCGACGGCGCGCGATAGGGGAAACGACCCGTGGGCTTCGACACCGGCGATACCGCATGGATGCTCCTCTGCACGGCGCTCGTGCTCCTGATGTCCCCTGGACTCGCTATCTTCTACGCGGGCATGGTTCGCGCGAAGAACGCCCTCGCGATGCTCATGTACTCCTTCGGCGCCCTCGCGGTGATCTCCGTGACGTGGACCCTCGTTGGCTTCACCCTCGCGTTCGGCCCCGACACGGGCTCTGGCCTTGTCGGCGGGCTGGACTTCCTCGGGCTCCGCCACATCAACGATGCAGGCGCCTTCGCGTTCACCTTCCCCCCGGCCGCGTTCGTCATGTTCCAGATGATGTTCGCGGTGATCACGGGCGCCCTCATCACGGGCGCCGGCGCGGACCGCGCGCGATTCGCGTCCATCCTCGTGTTCCTCACGCTGTGGTCCGTGTTCGTCTACCCCGTGCTCGCCCACTGGGCGTGGAGCGCCAACGGTTGGATGGCCAAGTGGGGCGTGCTCGACTTCGCGGGGGGAACGGTCGTCGAGATCTGCTCCGGCGCCTCCGCCCTCGCCTTCGCCGCGGTACTCGGGCGACGCCAGGGGTGGCCGAAGGAACTCATGCAACCGCACAACCTGCCGTTGACGATTCTGGGCGCCGGGCTCCTGTGGTTTGGATGGATCGGCTTCAACGCCGGCTCGGCCCTCTCGGCGGGCGCCGACGCCGCCTCCGCCGCCCTTGGGACTCACCTTTCCGGCGTCGGGGGCATCCTCGGCTGGCTCCTGGTGGAGCGGTGGCGCGTCGGGAAGCCGACCGCGCTTGGTGCCGCGACGGGCGCCGTCGGCGGACTTGTGGCGATCACCCCGGCGGCTGGATTCCTCGACCCCCTCCCCGCGCTCCTTCTGGGCGTCGTCGCCGGGGCCGCGTGCTTCTGGGGTCTGAGGATCAAGTTCCGCCTCAAGGTCGACGACTCGCTCGACGTGCTCGCCGTCCACTACGTCGGCGGCGTCGTCGGCATGCTCTTCATCGGCCTCTTCGCCCGCGCGCTCATCGCGAGCGGCGGGGCGAACGTCGGGCTCCTCAACGGGGGAGGGGCGGAGCAACTCGGGAAGCAGGCGGTCGCGATACTCGCGGCCTCGGCGTTCGCCTTCCTCGTGAGCTACGGACTCGCCTGGCTCGTTCGAGCGACCATGGGCCTGAGGGTCTCGGACAAGGACGAGTACGACGGGCTCGACTACTCGCAGCACGGCGAGAGCGCGTACGAGATCGTGAACTGACCGTCGCGACGACGCGGCGGCCACAGACGTCGCGGCGACGCTGGCCCCGCGCCTCCGCGTACGCTGGTCCGGGACACCTCGGGGTCACGACACCTCGGGGCCAGTAGCTCAGCCGGTTAGAGCAGCGGACTCATAATCCGCCGGTCGTGGGTTCGAGCCCCACCTGGCCCACTTCGTTCTTCGGAGATCGCGCGTCCGCCCGCAGGCCCCCGTGTGACAATCACAGGGTGAAGCACGGGCGTGTGCGGGCAGACGATGTGGGGACGGCTTCGCCCCCGCGGCGGTATTCGAGGGTGCGCAGGGCGGCGGCGTTGGCAATTCTCGGCCGTGTCGCGGGACCGGACCCGCTGGCGGCCAGGAACGCCATCCATGCGCCCGTTGGAGCGCGCTGGTTCGCCCCGGAGAGCGCCATTGTCCGCGTCCACGGCGACGCTTCCATGTTTATCGGCGGAGTTCGCGCGCTGCTGCTCCAGTCCCTGCACCCGAGCGTCATGGCCGCCGTGGCCGAGCACTCCGGCTACGAGTCGGACCCGTGGGGCCGCCTCCAGCGCACCGCGACCTTCCTAGCCGAGACGTCGTTTGGGACCGCAGAAAACGCCGAGCGCGCGGTGAGGATCGTGAAGGCTCGGCACAAGCGGGTCACGGGCACGACGTCGGACGGAGCCGCCTATGGGGCGTCCAACCCGCACCTCCTTCTGTGGGTGCACGTCGCCGAGGTAGAGAGTTTCCTGCTCGCGCACCAGCTCTACGGGCGCCGCCCCCTCGACGCGGCGGGGTGCGACGAGTTTGTGGCTCAGAGTGCGGTGGTGGCGGGCAAGTTGGGGGTCTCCGACGCGCCGACGACGGTCGCGGGCCTCGAGGGCGCCCTCGCTGGCTTTCGCCCGGAACTCCACGCCACGCCCGCGTCGCTGATGGTCGCGGACTTCCTGCGCCACGGCGCGCCGCTTCCGTGGGCGACCAAGCCCGCGTACGGGGCGCTCGTCGGAGCGGCAATCGGACTCATGCCCGACTGGACGCGGGCGGAACTCGACCTGCCCCACCGGCCTCGCTTTGAACGCACGGCGGTGCGCGTCGGCGGCCGCGCCGTGACGTCCGCCATCCGCTGGGCTCTCGACGCCGTCCCGCCCGTCAAGCACGACCGTGCCGGTGTCCATCCGCGGTGATAGCGTCGGCGCGTGGCCGACGAGCTGAGTTTCACCGCGCGGGTGTTCACGACGCCGGGAGACGGCGCGTGGCACATGGTCACGCTTCCCGAGGGCCTTTCCGACGAGATCGAGGCGCGGTACGCCGGCCCCAGGCGGGGCTTCGGCGCCGTGCGGGTGGTGGCGCGAATCGGCGGGTCGACGTGGGGTACCTCGGTCTTTCCCAGCCGCGCGCGCGGAGCGTACGTCATGGGCATCAAGCGCGCGGTCCGCGAGGCGGAGGGCATCGACGAGGGCACTCGCGTTGCAGTCTCCCTCGAGATTCCCGACCTCCGCTAGGCGTCCCGCGCAGACCGTTCCCTCGACTACCATGGCCGGATTCGGGGACTCGCCGAGCGGGGGAGTGACGTGGTCGGAAGCGCCGGTGCTGGCGACGGGGTCGTGGCACGGTTGCGCGCCGCGGGATGCGTCTTCGCCGAGGACGAGGCGCGGCTCATCGCGGAGGCGGCGCCGACGCATGAGGGGCGCGAGAGCCTCGTGAGGCGCCGAGTCGCGGGCGAGCCGCTCGAGTACATCCTTGGGTGGGCGGAGTTCTGCGGGATGCGCGTCGCCGTAGCCCCGGGCGTGTTCGTCCCGCGCCGCCGAACCGAGGTGCTCGTGCGCGAGGCCGTGAAGCTACTCGCGCCGATCGCCGACGCCGGTCCCGTGGTCGTCGACCTGTGCTGCGGTTCCGGCGCGATCGCCGGCGCGATCCAAGCCGCGGTGTCGTCGCCAGCGGTGCCGTCCGCGGAGGTCTACGCCACCGACGTCGACCCCGCCGCGGTGGAATGCGCCAGGGGGAACGTCGAGCCGACGGGCGGGAGGGTCTTCCAGGGAGACCTCTTCGACGCGCTTCCCGCCGAACTCCGGGGCCGCGTCTCCCTCGTCGTCGCGAACGCGCCCTACGTTCCCACCCAGGCGATCGCCTTCATGCCGCCCGAGGCCCGCGACCACGAGCACCGAATCGCCCTCGATGGCGGTTCGGATGGCACCGACCTCCATCGGCGGATTGCGGCGGAGGCGCCCGCTTGGCTCGCGCGCGGCGGACACCTGCTCATCGAATCGAGCAGGGCTCAGGGCCCGACGACCGCGAGCTATATGGCCGAGGCAGGGTTGGCCGTCCGCATCGTCGAAGACGACGAGTACGACGCCACGGTAGTGATCGGCGACGCGTGACGGGCGCGCGTCGGGAGCCCTAGGTGTGCTCGGCTAGCTCGCGCGCCCGCCCTCCCGCAGGAGGTCGCCGATCGAGGAGCCGAGGGAAGCGACGATGGCGGCGAGGGCCGAGGTGATGTCGAGCGCGGCGATCGGCCCGCCGCCGGACGCGAGCCTCGCGGCGCGTCCGTGCACGGAGGCCGCGATGGCTCCCGCCTCGTCGGCGGGGAGGCCTGCCGCGAGGAGCGCACCTGCGATGCCGGCCAGCACGTCTCCCGCGCCCGCCGTCGCGAGCCACGCGGGGCCGTCCGCCTGGCTCCAGAGCGTCCCCGAGGGGCCCGCGACGAGCGTCACGGCACCCTTGAGGAGCACCGTGGCGCGCGTCGCCTCCGCGAGGGTACGAGCGGCGGCCGCGGGATCGCGGGCGATGTCGTCCTTGGAGATGTCGCTCCCCATTCCCGCGAAGGCCCGCGCGAGCTCGCCGGCGTGGGGCGTGAGGAGGAGGGCCCCGGCGCCGAGCCCCCCAATTCCCGGTTCCTCCGACCCGCGCGCCCGCGCCAGGACCACCGGCATGATCCCCCCGGCGTCCACGACGCACGGAACCCCGCTCGAAACGGCGGCGAGAATCGCCGCCTCCTGATCGGGGTCGTCCGCCACGCCAGGCCCCAGCACCCACGCGTCGACGCGCGGCAGGGGCAGGGAGGGGTCGGAGGTAATGACCTCGGGTCGGGCGGCGAGGACCAGGTCCTGGGCGCGTCGCGGACCGACGAATCGTACGAGCCCCGCTCCCGATCGGATCGCGGCCGTGCATGCGAGGATCGCGGCGCCGGGGTAGGCGTCCGACCCCGCGACGATCCCCACGACGCCGCGCGAGAACTTGTTGTCCCCCGCCTCGGGAACGGGCCAGCGCGCGGCAATCCCGGCGTCCGTCAGCCGCCCGGGCGCCCCGGGGTTCCGTGGCGGGATCGGAACTCCGACGTCGGCGAAGGTGACCCGGCCCGCGGCGAGGGCCGCCGGGGGAAGGAGGACGCACGCGGTCGGCGCGGTGAAGGAGACGGTCGCGTGGGCCGTCACGTGCGCCGCAGGGTTTGGACCGGCGGAGCGCGAGTCGGCCGAGCGCGAGTCGGCCGAGCCCAAGTCGACCGGGCCCGAGTAGACCGAGCCCGAGTCGGCGTCCAGCCCGCTCGGAAGGTCGACGGCGAGCACGGTCGCGGACGCGGGGATTGCGGCGACAAGGGAGGCGGCGGGCTCCCGAAGCCCGGGAGTCGCACCCAGACCCACGATCCCGTCGATGACGAGGTTCGCGTCCTCGAGGAGCGCTGTCGCGGAAAAGGCGCCGACGCCGGAAGCCCCGACCCCGGAAGCCCCGACCCCGGGGAGCACCGTCCCGCCAGCCTCGCGCAGTTCCGCGATGCCCCGGGGGTGCGCGGAGCCTCCCACGAGCAGGGCCGTCACGCTCGCACCCGCGCGGGCGAGCAAGGCGCCCGCGAGGAGCGCGTCGCCGCCGTTGTTGCCGGTCCCCACCAGAAGTACGGCCCGGGTCCCGGCGGCGTCGACATCGCGTTCGGCGAGCAAGCCCCTGGCCGCGTCCGCCAGGGCGGCGGCCGCGCGATCCATCAGGGCCCCCTCGCCCTCGCGGGCCAGCGGCTCGGCCTCCGCGGCGCGGATGTCGGCGGCGCGGGCGACCCAGCGGACCTCGGGAGTGCTCATACCCCTAGGCTGGCACATCCGCCCCGGGTAGGGTCACCTCGTAGACCTGGGAGTCCACCCACTCCCCGCGCACTTCCTTCTCGCGCGGGATGAGTTCAACGAAGCGCATCCCCAACTTCGCCATCACCCGCGCCGACGCCGGATTGCCTGGTCGGCATCGCGCGAAGATCGTATGGACGCCGCCGCGCTCCGCGACGGCCTCAAAGACCGCGCGCGCCGCCTCCGTCGCGTACCCATGTCCCCACATGTCGCCACGCAGCACCCATCCCATCTCCCAGCGGCCCTCGGCGACGGGCCATGCCCCCACGCCCCCGACGACCGCGTCGTCGCCCGCGAGCGTGATGGCGAGCTCGATCTTGGGTGGGATGGGGTGGACCGCCGTCTGGAGGAATCCCAGGGTGTCGTCCCAGGTATTGGGCCCAAAATCCGTGTAGCGGCACACCTCGGGATCGGAGCCGTAGCGGTGGACCGCCGTCGCGTCCGAGACTCGGTAGGGCCTCAGGACGAGTCGCGCGGTCTCGAGGATCACCGGTCCATCGTAGGGTCATGGAAGAATACGCGCATGGCGATGAGAGAGATCCGCGTGACCGGCGACCCCGTTTTGAGGACGCCGTGCGAGCCCATCACGGGGATCACAGAGGCCGTGCGGCTCCTCGTTGCCGACCTGCTGGAGACCGTCGCCACCGAGGGACGCGCGGGGCTGTCGGCCAACCAGATCGGGGTGGGCCTCCGCGCCTTTTCGTGGAACATCGACGGCAATGTTGGCTACATGCTCAATCCCGTCGTGACCGCCACCAGCGAGGAGAAGCAGGAGCTCGCGGAGGAGGGTTGCCTCAGCGTGCCTGGATTGTGGTTCGAGTGCGAGCGCGCGGCGTTCGCGCGGTGCGAGGGCACGGACCTAGCCGGGGAGCCGGTCGCGATCGAGGGTGAGGGGATCTGGGCACGCCTGATCCATCACGAGGTGGATCACCTCGACGGCAAGCTCTTCATCGATCGGCTCGCCAAGGACGTCCGCAAGCGAGCGCTGCGGCAGATTCGCGAGGAGATCGAGCACCTCGCCTAGCCCTCGCCGACGCGCCGGAAACGTATCACACTGGCGTAATTCGCCCGTCTAAGGCACCATAGAAGTGCACGCACCGTGCGCGGCGCCGCCGTTCCTGTTCAGGTCGTTGGGGAAGACGTACCTAGACAGGAAGGAAGGGTCATGGCTGCCATTGCCCGCGGTGTGCTTTTTGTGCATTCCGCTACCCGTGCCATGTGCCCACACATTGAGTGGGCCGCAACCAACGTCGTCGGATCTCGCGCGTCGTTTGAGTGGACGGAACAGCCCGCCGGGCCGAATCTGCTCCGCTGCGAAGTCTCGTGGCAGGGCATCCAGGGAACGGGCGCCCGCCTGGCCTCCGCGCTGCGGGGCTGGGAACACGTGCGCTACGAGGTGACCGAGGAGCCGTCGTACGGTTGCGACGGTGGCCGATGGAGTCACACGCCGAGCCTCGGGATCTTCCACGCCATGACGGACGTCGTGGGCAACATCGCCGTTCCCGAGGATCGTATTAGGGCCGCCATCGACGCAGGCGGAAACGCCGCGGACCTCAAGCGGGCCATGGACCTGGCCCTCGGATCGGCGTGGGACGAGGAGTTGGAGCCGTTCCGCTACGCGGGACACGGCGCGCCCGTTCGCTGGCTGCACAGGGTCGGCTAGGCGTGCTCGCCGAGATCCAGTCAGGGCTCGCGACGCCAATCGCGGGGATTCGCTGGCTGACCGAGGTGGAGTGGGCCGAGCCCTACACCGGCCCGATACCCGTGCTCGCCGAGACGGGAGCGTTGCCGGTGGTCGCCGCAGCGGCGTCGGCGATGTCTGAGTCTGCGAAGTTCGAGCCCGCGGTTTCCGACGTTCCGCGGCGGCCCGTTGGTTCGATCTGGGACGCGCTCGACGAGACGGCGGGGATTCCGATCCTCAGCAGGGCCGCGCTGTGGCGCAGAGATGCCGTGGAGCGGCGCGCTGCGAGGCACGACGAGGCGAGTGCGATCTCCGCGTAGCCGCGGGGCCCGCAGGCGCTACGCGTTCGTGAACGCCAGCGCGCAGTTGTGCCCGCCGAATCCGAACGAGTTGTTGATCCCCACGACGTCCCCCTGGGGCATGGCGCGCGGGATGTCGCATACGAGGTCCACCTCAAGCTCCGGGTCGGGCTGCGTGACGTTGATCGTCGGGGGAGCCTTGCGGTCCTGAATCGCCTTGATAACAAGAATCGACTCGACCGCCCCCGCGCCGCCCAGTAGGTGACCCATCATGGACTTGGTGGCGCTGAGGAGCGTGCGGTCGGCGTGCGCGCCAAGAAGGCTCCGGATGGCGCGCGCCTCGATCATGTCGCCCACCACGGTGGAAGTCGCGTGGGCATTGATATGGGCGACGTTCTGCGGGGACAGCCCTCCGCTCTCGAGTGCGAGTCGCATGGCCCTCGCCTGCCCCCGACCGTTGGGCTCCGGGGCGGCGATGTGGTACGCGTCGGAGGTCAGTCCCACCCCCGCGAGGTAGGCGTAGATCCGCGCCCCTCGCGCCTTGGCGAACTCCTCGGATTCAAGCACGATGATGCCCGAGCCCTCACCCATGACGAACCCGTCTCGGGTGACGTCGTACGGGCGCGAGGCCCCCGCCGGATCGTCGTTCCTGCGCGAGAGCGCCTGCATCGCGCCGAAGGATGCAAGGGTAACCGGGTGGGTCGCCGCCTCGGTACCTCCCGCGACGACGACGTCGGCGCGGCCCTCCAGGATCATCCGGTACCCCGTCGCGATCGCCTCGGCCCCGGACGCGCATGCCGAGACGGGAGCGTGGGCGCCGGCCCTCGCGCCGATCTCCAACTCCACGTACGCGGCGGGGGAGTTCGGCATGAGCATGGGGACCGTCAAGGGGAGGACGCGAGCCGCGCCCTTCTCCTTGAGGGTGTCCCACGCGTTGAGAAGCGTCCACACGCCGCCGATGCCGGACGAGACGGCGGCACCCAGGCGATCAGGATCGACCTCGGGCGAGCCCGCGTTGGCCCACGCCTCGCGCGTCGCGATGATCGCCATCTGGGCCGAGGGGTCCATGCGCTTCATCTCGGGCCGCGTCAGGACCTCCTCCGGCCTGACGGCGACCTGACCCGCAAAGGACACCTCGAGGCCATACTTCTCGACCCAGTCGTTGTCCAGCGTGCGGACGCCCGAGCGGCCGTCGAGCGCGGCCTCCCAGGTTGACGGAACATCTCCGCCCAGGGGCGTGGTCATTCCCAGTCCGGTAATGGCGACCTTGGTCATGGCTCCTCCGAGCGTTGCGAGCGGGCGAGTGGTGCGTTGCGAGCGGGCGAGTGGTGCGTTGCGCCGACGGGTGGCTAGGACTGCGCCCCGGTGATGTACGCGACGGCGTCGCCGACGGTGACGAGGTTCTTGACTTCCTCGTCGGGGATGCGGACGTCGAACTTCTCTTCCGCGAGGGTCACGATGGTCATCATCGACAGCGAGTCGATGTCAAGGTCGTCCGTGAACGACTTGTCGCCGACGACCTCGGCGGCGTCGACGCCGGTCTCTTCTGCGACGATCTCTGCGAGGCCCGCGAGGACCTCTTTCTCGGACAGTGCCATGGGTATCTCCTTGGGGTTGGGTGATGCACTTAGGGAAGAACGACCACCTGGGCGGCGAAGACGAGCCCGGCGCCGAATCCGATCTGGAGGGCGAGGTCACCCGACTTCGCCGCGCCCTCGCGCAGGAGCCTCTCGGTAGCGAGCGGGATGGACGCCGCGGACGTGTTGCCGGAGTCGGCAATGTCCCGGCCGACGGCGACATCGTCGCGAAGCCCCACGGTCTTGATCATCTGGTCGATGATGCGCATGTTCGCCTGGTGAGGGATGAACACCTGGATGTCAGAGGGCGAAAGGCCCGCGACCTCGATTGCCCGCTTGGCGACCTTGGGCATGTCGAACGACGCCCACTTGAAGACCGGCTGGCCCTGCTGAAAGAGCGTGGGGAATGCGGCGCCGCGGTCGCGGACGTCGAGCCACGATGCCGTCATGCCGATGAGCGGTGCGCCGTCCCCCTTGGAACCCCACACGGTGGGGCCGATCGCGGGAGTCGCCGACGGGCCAATGACGACGGCGCCCGCGCCGTCCCCGAGCAGAAACGAGATCGAGCGGTCGGTTGGATCGATCCAGTCGCTCATCTTCTCTGCGCCGACGACGAGCACGTAGCGGCTCTGGCCAGCGCGCACGAGCGCGTCCGCCTGCGCGATCGCGTAGCAGTAGCCAGCGCACGCTGCGGAGATATCGAATGCCGCCGCCGTCCCGCAGCCGAGGCGGTCGGCGAGGACGGGGGCGCCAGCCGGGGTGACGACCGGGTACGTGAACGTCGAGAGGATGACGGTGTCGATCTCCTCGACGGGGACTCCGGCCGCGGCGATCGCGTCGCGCGAGGCCCGCTCGGCGAGGTCGACCACCGAGGTCTCGGCGTTGGCCCTCACCCTCGTGATGATGCCCGTGCGCTGACGGATCCACTCGTCTGACGAGTCGATGGCCCCGGCGACGTCGTCGTTGGTAACGAGGTTCTCGCCGCGCGCGGCGCCGAGGCCGAGGATGCGCGAGTAGTCCGCCCCGCGGTTGATCGTCATCTGTGTCACGAGTGCGTCTCCATGAGGTCGCGGGCGGCGGACAAATCCGCCGGGGTCTTGAGGGCAACGCACGGGATGCCCGGCATGCTTCGCTTGGCGAGGCCCGTCAGGACTCCTCCCGGCGCGGCTTCGATCATTGCGGTCACGCCGACGTCCAGCATCCTCTGCTGGCACAGGTCCCAGCGTACGGGGTTTGCCACCTGCGCGACCATCAGGTCGAGGGCGCGCGTTCCGGACGCGACGGGCGAGCCGTCCGCGTTGGAAAGGAGAATCGACATCGGGTCCCCCACGGCGATGCCGGCGGCGGCCGCGCTGAGCGTCGCGACGGCGGGTTTCATGAAGGCCGTGTGGAAGGCGCCCGCGACCTGAAGCTCGATCACGCGCGACTTGGCCGGCGGCTCGGCGAGGAGCCGGGCGATCGCCTCCCGGGCCCCGGCGGCGACGACCTGGCCTCCGCCGTTGACGTTGGCCGGGGTGAGGCCGAAGCGCGCGAGGGTAGCGAGAACCTCGTTCGGGTCCCCGCCGAGGACGGCGGCCATCGATGTGGGCTCCGAAGCGGCGGCGGCGCCAGCCATCGCCTTCGCCCTGACGGAGACCAGGAGCATGGCATCGGTGTCAGAGAAGACGCCCGCGAGCGCGGCAGCCGCGAACTCGCCGACGGAGTGGCCGGCGGCGACGGCCGGGGCGGTGTTGCCCTCAGACGCAGCGTTGCCGAGGAGTTCGCGGGCCGTGGCGAGCGCGGTGGCGACCAGGAGGGGCTGGGCGACCGCCGTATCGCGGATCGTATCGGCGTCGGAGGTGGTGCCGTGGGCGGCGAGGTCGAGCCCCGCGGCGTCGGAATAGCGCGCGATGCGCTCGGCGACGGAGGGCATCTCCAGCCACGGGGAGAGCATCCCCGGGGCTTGGGCGCCCTGTCCGGGGCAGACGACGGCTAGCACGTCTTCCAGGGTGCCCGACTCGGGCGCCAGGGGCCCACTCGCGCGCCTCCAACGTCGCCCGCCAGGTTTGTGCGATTCCTACAAGGGTGCATGGCTCGAATCCCTGAGGCGACCGAGGGCGAAGGCGGTGTCGAGCACGTGCGCGTCGCGGGTGCTCAGGGCGTCCCAGCCCGTGAGGTCGGTGACCTTCTTGAGGCGGTATCGGACGGTATTGGCGTGGACGAACATGGTGCGCGACGCGAGTTCGAGCGAGCGCCCGCACGCGAGGAAGGTCTCGACCGTCTCCGCCAACGCGCCGCCCGCCCTGGTGATGGGGTCGTAGGCGATCGCGAGGAGGCGCTCCCTCGCGGACGCATCGCCGACGAGCACCCGTTCGGGAAGGACGTCATCGGCGGCGACGGGGCGGGGGGCGAGGGACCACGCGGGGGCCGCGATGACGCCAGCCAGGGCGGCGCGGGTTGAGCGCGCGACCTCGACGAGGGTGACTGCGGGCGGGCCGATCACCACGGGTCCGGGGCCGAAGCTCGGTAGGAGCGCGGCGCCGAGCTGCGCGAGGTCCTCGTCGGTCCGTGCGATGACGATGAGGTCCTCGCCGTGAATCCCCACGAGGGCGCCGCGCGAGGCCCGCCTGATCGTCCGCCGGAGTTCGGCGCTTTCGACCTCGCCCAGCGGCCCGTCGGTGAGCCCGACCATCACCAACGTCGGCCCGGACTTCCAGCCAAGCGCCGCCGCTCGGGACGGAAGGTCGTCGTCCATTTGGCCGCGGACCAGTGCGTCCACGACGAGCGCCTCGAGCCGGGCGTCCCACGCGCCTCGCGATTCCGCGGCCCTCGCGTAGACCTCGGCGGCGCTGAACGCGATCTCCCTCGAGTAGCGAAGGATCGCCATCCGGAGTTCCGCCTCCGCCCCGGGGGAGGCGAAGTCGTCGCAGTGGTCCTCGACGACCGTCACGACGGTGCGGACGATGCTCAGGGTGTGCTGGAGAGAGATGGAGCGGGTCAGTTCGGGCGGCGCGGCGGCGAAGACCTCGGCGGCGCCCCTCCCGGGGAGCGTCGGAGTGGCGTACCAGGCGACGAACGCGCTGATGCCCGCCTGGGCGACGGCGCCAACCCACGATCGCTCGCGCGCGGGCAACTCGCGAAACCAGGGATACTCAGAGTCGAGGCTCTTGATGGCTGCGGTTGAGAGCACGCCCGTCCCAGCGCGAAGCCGACGAAGCGTCTCGGTGCGCGTGTCGCGGGGAGCCATACCCGACAGCATAGGGGTCCCTTGTGGGAACTCGACAAACCCGTGGCGGTGCTGGTCGCCGCGGGAGCCGGTCGCTAGGTTGAGAGCACGTTCGAGGAGATCACGACCATGCAGCAGCAGTCCCGTGGCAAGCCGGTGCTCGGCGCCGTGCTCGGCGCCGTGCTCGGCGTCATCGCCGTCCTGATCCTCCAGCAGGGCGCGGTGGTGCTCCCGACGCGGTTGGTGGTGTTTGGGATCCTTGGCATCGCGACGAGCGCGGGCTCCCTGCTGCTGACCGTCGCGTACCGGAGGGCGGCCGTGGTCGCCATCCACTCGATCGCCGTGCTCGCGGTGGCGTTCGCGCTGACCGGGATTCCCGCAATGACGGCTCGCGGCGACCTTTCTGGCCCGTGCACCGTTTCCGCCGTATCGTCCGTGGGGGACGCCGGGGGCCCGGCGGACACCTCCGTGAGGGACCCCTTCGACATCGCTCCCGCCGGCACGCTCGACTGGCGCATTGCCTTCCCCGAGCCCTACGAAACCTGGTCGGCGACCGTTGGCGTGGACATCGCTGGATTCCAGGTACCGGTGCGGACCCAGGGCTTTGACAACACCGCGCGTGAGACGTTTCGCGAGGGGAGCGAGGACGTCCCCAGCCGCATACGCGAGATCGAGGATATCTCGGGGCTGACGGTCACGGGGGTCTACCACGTCTTCGCATCCGCCGAGACCCCCGGCGGCGCCTGCAAGGCCGATATGTACGTGCGGATCGCCGCTACGAGCCTCTTCTCGGGGCCGATTCTCCAGGGGCTCTGGACGTGCGCGGCGATCGTGGCGCTGATCTTCGCGGCCTACATCCTCCAGGTGCGGCGCGCTCCGGCCGACGGAGACGACGCGCGGGCTCCGGCCGACGGGGACGACGCCTAGGCTCCCTTAGCGCGCGGCGGCGCGAGGTGACGCCGGTGGCTGACGCTACGCGTCCCCGCCCGAGTTGCCCGAGGCGCCAGCACGCGGGTCGAGCAACTGGTACTTGTTGATCGCGGTCGCCACCGAACCGGCGGGGACCTCTCCTCGACGCTCGAGCTGCTGGAGCACGCGGGCCGCGGTGGAGGGGCCATCGATGTGGAAGAAGCGTCGGGCCGCAGGCCTCGTGTCGGAGAAGCCGAAGCCGTCCGCGCCGAGGGTGGCGTACTCGCCCGGGACCCACGCGCGGATCTGATCGACGACGAGGTGGTCGTAGTCGCTCGTGGCCACGTAGGGACCCTCGCAGCCCTGGAGGACCCGGGTCAGGTAGGGAGTGCGCGGGGCGGCGCCGGGATCGAGGAAGGCATCCTCCTCGCACGCGAGCGCCTCGCGGCGGAGTTCGCTCCACGAGGTCACGGACCACACGTCGGCGCGAACGCCCCAGTCGTCCGCGAGGAGTCGCTGGGCCTCCATCGCCCACGGCACGGCGACGCCCGAGGCGAGGATCTGCGCCCTGGGGCCCTCGCCTTCGGCGCGGCTCACGCGGTGGATGCCCTTGATGATGCCCTCGACGTCCACATCGGCGGGCTCGTCCGGCTGCGTGATGGGCTCGTTATAGACGGTGATGTAGTAGTAGACGTTCGGGTCGCGGCCGCCGCTCTCGCCGTACATCCGCTCGATGCCGTCGCGGACGATATGGGCGATCTCGTAGGCGTAGGCGGGGTCGTAGATGACCGCCGCCCGGTTCGTCCCTGCGAGGAGCGGGGAGTGGCCGTCGGCGTGCTGCAGGCCCTCGCCCGTCAGCGTCGTCCGTCCGGCAGTTGCACCAAGGAGGAACCCGCGCGTCATCTGGTCGCCCGCGGCCCAGAGCTGGTCGCCGGTGCGCTGGAATCCGAACATCGAGTAGAAGATGTAGAACGGGACGAGCGGGACGCCGTGGGTCGCGTACGCGGTTCCGACGGCCTGGAACGCCGCGGCCGAGCCCGCCTCGTTGATGCCCGTGTGCATGATCTGCCCGGACTCGGACTCCTTGTACGAGAGCATGAGTTCGCGGTCCACGGGCAGGTAGTTCTGTCCGCGCGTGTTGAAGATCTTGGCCGTCGGGAAGATCGCGTCGAGGCCGAAGGTGCGGGCCTCGTCCGGGATGATCGGGACGACGCGGTGGCCGAAGTCCTTGTCCTTGATGAGATCCTTCAACAGGCGCACGATCGCCATCGTCGTCGCGACCTGTTGCTTGTCCGAGCCCTGCTTGAACTGCTCATACACGGCGGGATCGGGCATCGCGATCGCGGTGTGCGGGTCGCGCCGCTCGGGAACGAACCCGCCGAGCGCCCTGCGCCGTGCGAGCATGTACCGCACCTCGGCGCGGTCCATACCGGGGTGGTAGTAAGGCGCGTGGAAGGGGTCCGACTCGATCTGCTCGTCCGTGAACGGAATCTCGAAGGTATCGCGCAGCGTCTTGAGGTCGTTGATCGCGAGCTTCTTCATCTGATGCGTCGCGTTGCGGGCCGCAAACTTGGTTCCGAGCCCGTAGCCCTTGATCGTCTTCGCGAGGATGATGGTGGGCTTGCCGTTGGGCTCGTTGGCCGCGCGGTTGTAGGCCGCATAGACCTTGCGGTAGTCGTGTCCGCCGCGCTTGAGCGCCCAGATCTGCTCGTCCGTCATGTCGGTGACGAGTTCCTTGGCGCGCGGGTCGCCCCCGAAGAAGTGGTCGCGGATGAACGCGCCCGACTCCGCGCGGAAGGTCTGGAAGTCGCCGTCCGGGACGGTGTTCATGAGGTTGAGGAGCGCGCCGTCCTTGTCGGCCGCGAGCAGCGGGTCCCAGCTGCGGCCCCAGACCACCTTGATGACGTTCCACCCGGCCCCACGGAAGTACGCCTCGAGCTCCTGGATGATCTTCCCGTTGCCACGTACAGGGCCGTCGAGGCGCTGCAGGTTGCAGTTGACGACGAACGTCAGATTGTCGAGGCCCTGGTCTGCGGCGAGCTGGAGCATGCCGCGGCTCTCCGGCTCGTCCATCTCGCCATCGCCGAGGAACGCCCACGTCTGTTGCTGCGAGGTGTCCTTGATTCCGCGGAGGTGCATGTAGCGGTCGGTCCATGCCTGGTAGATGGCGGACGCGGGGCCGAGGCCCATCGAGACGGTCGGAAACTCCCAGAGGTCGGGCATGAGGCGCGGGTGCGGGTAACTCGAGAGCCCGCGGCCGGGGCCCGACTTCTCCCGGCGGAAGGAGTCGAGGTCGTCCTCAGTGAACCGTCCCTCGACGAATCCGCGCGCATACACGCCGGGAGCGGCATGGCCCTGGAAGTAGACGTGGTCGCCGCCGCCGGGGTGATCCTTGCCGCGGAAGAAGTGGTTCAGGCCCACCTCGTAGAGCGTCGCGACCGACGCATACGACGAGATGTGGCCGCCGACGCCCTTGCCGTCCGCCTGCGCGCGGGTCACCATGACGGCGGCATTCCAGCGGATCCACCCCCTGTATCGGCGCTCGGTCTCCTCGTCGCCGGGGAAGTCGGGTTCGTCGTCGGGGGAGATGGTGTTGACGTAGGGCGTGTTGAGGCTGAGGGGGAGGCTCAGCTGCTCGTTGGCGGCGTGTTCGACCAATTGGCGGAGGACGTACTCGGCGCGCGTCGGGCCGTCGGAGGCGATCATCCCGTTGAGGGACTCGATCCACTCGGCGGTCTCTTCCGGATCCTTGTCGACATCGTCGAAGTTCGTCACGTGCGTCGTCCTCCTGGCGGGCGCGCGAGGGGGGCGCCCACGGTACCGGGCGAAAGTGTTCCGCCGACCGCCCCCATTGTTGTTCCATCCGGGGCGATTGTCACGCCAGCCCCGCGCGGCCGAGTCGTTGCGGGGTCCGACGCGGTGCCCGTAGGGTGGTGTCAGGCGCGCGACGCACGCCAGCATCCGAATGGGGAAGGGGACTGTTCCGCCGTGGCGCGAGAGTCGGCAGCGAAGGCCGTGGACCCCGCGATTATCGCGCGGTTCGGGTTGGCCAAGGGCATGATCGTCCAGGAGTTTCTCCGGGACGATGACGCGGACGAGGGGCTTCGGTCCGCATTGGCCGCCGAGGCGGGCCATGATCTGGTAGGGGAAGACTACGGAGACGTGACGGACGTCGCCCTGGTGTGGTACCGCGACGGCGATGACGACCTTGCGGACCTCCTCATGGATGTTCAGACGCTCCTTGACGACAAGGGCGTGGTCTGGCTCCTCACCCCCAAGGCGGGTAGGCCGAACCACGTCGGGTCCCAGGACATCGAAGAGGGGGCCTCGCTCGCGGGGCTTCACGCCACGTCGACCTTCGTCGCCGGAGCCGACTGGACGGCGACCCAGCTCGTCGAGAAGGGGCGCCATCGGTGAGCCATCCGCTCATCGGCAGCCTCGCGCCCGACTTCACCCTGGTCAGCCAGTCCGGGACGCCCGTCACGCTCTCTGCGCTCCGGGAGACGCCCGTCCTCGTCGTCTTCATCCCGTTCGCCTTCTCGCCGCTGTGCACGAGCGAGATCATCGACCTGCGCGACTCCGGCGACCTCGCCCCGGAGGAAGCAGTGCGCGTCGTCACCATCTCGTGCGACTCCGTCTTCGCCAACCGGGCGTGGACCGACGCGACGCAGTACAAGCGCGACGTCCTCTCGGACTTCTGGCCGCATGGCGCCGTATGCCGCGCCTACGGGATCTTCGACGAGAAAGCCGGCCGCGCCGTGCGGGCGAGCTTCCTGGTTGACACCGCCGGCGTCGTCCGCTGGGCGACCGTGAACGACGCCGACCACGTGCGAGACGTCGGGGACTACGCGGAGGCCATCGCCGCGCTGTAACCGGCGGGCGCCGCGCTACCGCCCGCGCAACGCCTTCGCGAAGACCTGGCGCCCCGGATAGGGAAGAATGTCTCCGGGCCCGTAGCTCAGTTGGTTAGAGCACTGCGCTTACACCGCAGGTGTCATCGGTTCGAGTCCGGTCGGGCCCACCGATCCTTATCGATGCCCCGCGTGCCGCCTCCCGGCTCCGAGACTCGTCCAGGAATAGAATCGTGTCGCCACTAGTACCGACGAACGGAGCACAACATGGTTGTCGTAGACACCAACGCAGTTGCCAAGGAGGCCAAGGCTAAGGCCAAGGCGGTTGAAGCCAAGGCCAAGGCGAAGGCCAAGGAGCTTGAGGCAAAGGCCAAGGCGGCCGAAGCCAAGGCTAAGGCGAAGGCCAAGGAAGTTGAGGCAAAGGCCAAGGCGGCCGAAGCCAAGGCGAAGGCCAAGGGCAAGGCAATCGCCAAGGCGGCCAAGAGCTAGGGCGGAGTTCCATCGCTAGTTGAGCGAGGGCCGTCTTCCCGTTGGTCGTGATCTGGCCTTCGACGAGGCGGCCCGTTGCTTTGCGTTTCACGGTCGGCCCGGCGCCGCGCTCCTTGGCTCGCTCGCGGGCGCGTTCGTCTTCGACGTCGCAGATCGCGAGCCACAGGAGTTTCGTGGCCGCTTCGGGGGTCGGGTGGCACCCAAACTCAGCCGCCAGGGCGTCAGCGGTGGCAGACGCTACTTGCTTCCTCGCGACGAGCGCCCTCTCGTCAGGGTTGAGCCGCTCTCGCTGCTGACGAATCTCGCGTCCTTCCTCGAAGCCCGGCGCGGGGGGCGCGGGTCGGGGCTACCGGCGACGCTGATCCGGGTAGTTTGGGGGCTAGAAGCAGGGGTGGCCATTTATCTGCGTCAGCCTGTGACAGTCGCACGGGAGGTAGGCGTCATGGTTGTTAGGGAATTGACGCACGGGCAGAAGTACGTAGCGTACGGGAAGCGCTTCGACGGGCTCATGCTGGTGCTCGCCGGGCTCTTCCTCGTCATCTGGTCGTACGACTCCCTCGACGCGGACTCCTCCCGCGTCGACGGTGCGCTCAGGATCGCGCGCATCGCGATCTGGATCGTCTTTGGCG
>JADGOS010000139.1 GCA_017882825.1 Demequinaceae bacterium
GACGTAGATCACCGGGATCAACAGCGCCAACGTCCAGAGCATCCGGGTTCCGTAGTTCTGCCCGGCCTGGGTGTAGGTGCCGAACGCACCGGCGTCGTTGTCCCCAACCATCACGATCAGGCCCGGGCCGATGACCGCCAGGAGCGTCTTCAACCGCATCGAGGTTCGATTGCGAGGCGCGACGTCACCCTGCCGGATCGTGCCGAAGGCACCCTCGATGTCGCCAATGTGGGCGCTGTCGAGCACCGCGCTGGCGCCAGTTGTCTTCTTGGTCATCACAAACTCCAAACGCAGCAGCGCCCAGCCCGAAGGGAGCGCGGGACAGAAGGGGGCCCGGAGCGCACCTAGGCGCGCCACGAGGTGCGGGAATCCTCGACGACGAGGGTCCGCCTGCACGGCGACTGGCCAGCGACGGAGGGAAACGGCTTCGCCCCGAAGCGATGGTCGACGAGTGGGGAGGGCAGATCACTATGCGGGCGACTATCTCCGGGATTCACGTCCCTCACCTCCCTGGTCGACTCAAGGGTACCCGCGGCACCGGCGACGTCCGTTCGACGCGAGAAGTACAGCGTCCCTCCACACGGCCTGTCAAGTCTCTGAGCGACACTTGTGTTGCGCTTCCTGGAGGCAGGAGGCCCGACGATGAGACCGACTGGCCGCGAGGCGGAGCGCCCGGGCCCTAGCATGGACATTGCGCCCTGTGCCGGGGCGCGGGGCTCCCATGGGCGCAGCGCGGGGAAGGGGCATTGTGACGGTCGTCGACAACGCGATCTACGTCGAGGGGCGTCGTGTGGCCTCCCCGGAGAAGTTCGACCAGACGTTCGAGGCGCTTCGCGACCTCGGCGGAATGGCATGGCTCGGCCTGCGCGAACCCTCGGCGGCCGAGTTGGGGGTCGTGGCCGCCGAACTGAGCCTCCACGACCTCGCCGTCGAGGACGCGCTCAAGGGCCAGCAGCGATCCAAGCTGGAGACCTTCGGCGACACGATGTCCATCGTCGTTCGCTCCGCCCGATACCACGACGACACGGAGACGGTGGAGTTCAGCGACGTCCACGTGTTCGTCGGCGCGGCATACGTCGTCACGGTGTGCCAGGCCATGTCGCCCGACCTCGCGGTCGTGCGCCGCCGGATGGAGGGGCTGCCCTCGCTCCTCGCGATGGGGCCGCTCGCCATCCTCTACGGGATTCTCGACGAGATCGTCGACGGCTACCTCCCGGTTGTCGCGGGCCTGGAGAACGACATCGACGAGATCGAGGACCAAATCTTCGGGGAGAGAGGGAGCGTCTCGCTCTCCCAACGCATCTACGAACTCCACCGAGAGGTCATCGGCTTCCAGCGCGCCGTCCACCCGCTCGCCGCAGTGCTCCAGGACCTGAGCAAGGGACCCGCCCGCCAGGGCGCCGACGTGGAACTCACGAGGCGGCTCCGCGACGTCCACGACCACATCCTGCGGGTGGACGACCGCATCGACGGGTTTCGCTCCCTCCTCGACAACGCCCTGCGGGCGCACAGCACGATCGTCGCCCAGGAGCAGACGGAGGCGAGCTTCGCCCAGAACGAGGAGATCAAGCGAATCTCCGCGTGGGCCGCGATCCTGTTCGCACCCTCGCTCGTCGGCACCACCTACGGCATGAACTTCCATCACATCCCCGAGCTGAGTTGGATCTGGGGCTACCCGTTCGCGCTCAGCCTCATGGCGGCGCTGAGCGTGGGCCTGTTCGTGGTCTTCAAGCGATTGCGGTGGCTCTAGGGCCCGGGAGGGACCGAGATGTGGAAGGGACAGAGATGAACGCCAATCACGTCAAGTTTGTAGCGCCGAAGGTGGCTTCTACGCCGCTAGCCGCGCCGCTCGCGGCGCTCGCCGCCGCGGGCGTCTCGATCTGGCTCGACGACCTCAGCCGCGGGCGCCTGACGTCCGGCTCGCTCGCCCGCGACGTCGCCGCGGGGCGGGTCGTCGGCGTGACGACGAATCCGAGCATCTTCGCCGCCTCCATCGGCCAGTCGGAGGACTACGACGAACAGATCGACGACCTTCGCTCGACCGGCGTTTCGGTGGGCGAGGCCGTCCGCATGATGACGGCGACGGACGTCCGCAAGGCGTGCGACGTGCTCCGCCCGGTGTACGACGCGACGGGGCGCGTCGACGGACGCGTCTCGATCGAGGTGAGCCCCTTGCTCGCGCGGGAGGCGGAGGCGACGATCGCCGAGGCGAGGCAGCTCTGGTGGCTCGTCGATCGGCCGAACGTGATGATCAAGATTCCCGCGACCCGCGAGGGACTCACCGCGATCCGCGCGACGATCGGGGCGGGAATCTCCGTCAACGTCACGCTGATCTTCTCCGTCGATCGGTACTCCGAGGTGGTCGACGCCTACCTCGGCGGCCTCGATGACGCGCGGGCGGCCGGGATCGATCTGGCCTCCATTCAGTCGGTCGCGTCGTTCTTCATCAGCCGCATTGACACCGAGGTGGATGGGCGGCTGGACGCGGCGGGCGCCGGTTCTCCTCTCCGAGGAACGGCGGCGGTCGCAAGCGGCCGACTCGCCTACGAGCACCACGAGGTCGTGCTCGCCTCCCCGCGCTGGAAGGCGCTCGCGGCCGCGGGGGCGACGCCGCAGCGCCCGCTCTGGGCCTCGACCTCGGTCAAGGACCCGGCGTTCCCCGACACGAAATACGTGGTTGACCTCGTCGCCCCCGGCACGGTCAACACGATGCCCCCCGCGACCCTCGAAGCCGTCGCCGATCACGGAGCCATCCCCGCGGACTCGGTCACGGGCACCTACGACGGCGCGCGCACGGCGCTCGCCGCGCTCGCGGCAGCCGGCGTGGACATGGGCGACGTGACCACGGTGCTGGAGAACCAGGGCGTCCAGAAGTTCGCGGACGCCTGGCGCACCCTGGAAGACGGGATCGCGTCAGCGCTGACCGCCTGAGCGCTGACCGCCTAGGTCCGGGAGCCCTCGGGGAACATGGCGTCAACCGCGTCGCGGTAGGCCAGGATGACCCGATCCCAGCGCGCGTTGGCCTCGTCGTCGAGTTCTCGTCGCGAGGCGTCGGCCTTGAACCACGCCATCGATTCGCCGATGGAGTCCCTGAGGTAGTGGCGCGTGGCGAATTCGGGCACGAGCGCCTTAAGTTTCGACGTGTCGAAGATCGCCGCGTTTGCCTTGTCTCCCATGAGCGGGCCCTCGAACGCCTCGGCGTCGAAGCGGGCGAGGAGCGTGGAGGGAATGTAGATGGCCTGCGCCGCGAGCGCCTCGGGAAGGATGCCCGCCGCGTCCGCGACGATCGAGTGGATCTGATTCCACGTGAGAACGTCGTCCGACGTGATGTGGAAGTCCTCGCCGATCGCCCCGGGGTTGCCGAGGAGCCCGACGAGGCCGACGGCGAAGTCCCGGTGATCGGTGAGCGTCCAGAGGCTCGTTCCGTCGCCGTGGACAATGAATGGCTTGCCGCTTCGAATGCGGTCGATGATCGTCCACGGCCGGGTCCATGAGTTGATGCCCCAGGGGATGTCCGAGTAGCCGTAGGTGTGCGAGGGCCGAACGATGGTGAACGGGAATCCGGATGC
>JADGOS010000140.1 GCA_017882825.1 Demequinaceae bacterium
ATGTCGGACGCCTCGCTCTTCGGCATGGTCGCGGTCGGCATTGCCCTGGTCGCCTGGGTCTGCTGGGTCGTCCCGGCCTCGTGGTGGAAGCCGCTGCTGGTCGGCATCGCGCCCGCGGTGACCATCGCGATCGGCGTCGGCTTCTGGGCCTTCGCCGTCGCGGCATGGACGGTAGTCTCGCCCGGCGACTCCCCGGACAACCCCTCCTCGGCGGCGTGGTCGATCGTTGGGCTCGCGGCGCTCGGGGTCGCGGCAATGGCGGCGCACAAGTGGGGGGAGACGCCCTCCTTCACGGGGCTCGTCGAGACCATGGGCGGCGCGGCATGGGTGGGCGCGGCCGCCGCGGCGACGGCACTCACTGCCGTCGCGTGGCACGGTTCCACGGCCCTCATTCCCGTTGTGGCGATCGCCTACTCCGGGATCGCCGCGGCCACGGCTCGAGTGTGGTCACGCCGGGTCGCGTCGTGGGCCGTCGGCGGCATGGCCACCGCGTGGTTGACGCTCGTGTCCCTCGTGGGGCTCGTGACCCTGGCCCGCAAGGACGTCGATTGGTGGCAGGGGGTGGGGGCGGCCAGCCTGGTGGTGGTGGTCCTTGCCGCGCTGGGGTACTGGTGGCCGCGCGTCACCCTCGGCTCGGCGGCGCTCCTCGGTTCACTTCTGGCCGTCCTCTCGGTTGTCGCCAAGGGCGGTTCGCTCATCGAGGTCGCATTCGTGGCCACGCTCACGACGGCGGTCCTGGTGTGGATCGCGGCGCTCGCGCGGGCGGACGCGCGGCTTCCCCTGCGACTGGGAACGCTGCCCGTCGGCGCCTCTGTTCCGCTCGCCGTCGTCGCCGTGGCCGGTCTTGCCGTCGCGCGGATGGCATCGGTCGCGTTCCGAGACGACCGCGGGACGACGAGTGCGTGGGGCGCGGGAATCGCCATCGCGGCGCTCGCGGCGCTGCTCTCCGCCCGGTCGGTGCGGCGGGTAGTCACCTGGGTTGCGGTGCCCTTCCTCGTCGTCGCGTCGGCGAGCCTTCCCGGCCACCTGACGTGGCTCGTTCTTGGTGCCATCGCGGCTGGCGCGCTCTCGGCGTACCACTACGCGGGGCCGCGCCTGCACCTGTCCGCAGACGCGGTGATGGTGACCGCCATGTTTGCATGCGTGTGGTCCGCGAGGAGCGACGGATCGCTCGCGCTGATGACGGGCGCGACCACCGTCATGGCGGTGTCGATCGCCGCGAGGCACCACGGCGCCCTCAAGGGCCGAGCCCTGTGGCTCGCGCCCGTTACCGGCGCGATCTCGGCGGGGACGGGCGCCGCCGCTCTGGGTCTCGGCGTCGGGGTTGCACTCGCGGCGGCGATGATCGGCGCGCTCGGAGTCTCGATCGGGTTCGCGGCCGCCGGTCTCGATCGGAAGCTCGCCGTAACCCCCACCGTTGTCGGCATCGCCACGGTGGTGATCCCCCTCGTCTCACCCGCGGCGACCAGATCCGGCGTCGCCCTGATCATCGCGGGAGCGGGGTGGCTTGCGCTCGCCGTTCTCCAGTGGGGCCCCGGCCGGTGGCTGTCATCGGGGGTGCTCTCGCTCGGGACCGCGCTCGTCCTCGTGGGCGCGCACGTGACCGTCGTCGAGGCCTATGTGGCCGTGCCCGCGATCACCGTGCTTGCGATCGGGCTGTGGTGGCTCGCCGACGATCCGGAGATGAGGACCTTCCGCGCGCTGGGGCCGGGCCTCGCCGTCGGGCTCATCCCGAGCCTCATCGCGCTCGCGATGGAGCCGGCCCACCTGGCCAGGACCCTCGCGCTCACCGGTGCCACCGTCGCGCTCGCGATTGTCGGGGTGGCCTTCCGGTGGTTCGCGCCGATCCTGGCAACGTGCGTCACCGCGGTGACCGTTTCCTTCACCCAGGTCTTCGCGAGTGAGCAGATCGTGCCGAGGTGGGTGTCGTTCGGCATCGTGGGATCTCTTCTCTTGGCCATCGCGGCCACGTACGAGAAGTTGAAGAAGCTTCGCTAAAGCTCGGCCTCCCGCCCCGCCGGGGTGCTGATACGATTACTCACCGCGCGCCTCTAGCTCAACTGGCAGAGCAGCTGACTCTTAATCAGCGGGTTCCGGGTTCGAGTCCCGGGGGGCGTACCACTCTCGACGTGTTAGTCGTCCTTGCCCCGCGCGAAGAGTCTCCACCACGGTTCCGTCTCGCGCTCACGGGCCTCTCGCGCCGCCCTGGTTTCCGCCTGTGCCGCCGCCTTGCGCTGGCGGCGACGCCGACCCGTCGTGACGATTCGGTAGACCGCCAACCCCATTGCGAGCAGCATGAGGGCCACGAGCCACGGGACAAGGATGGCAGAGAAGGACAGTCCGACGGCCACCCCGTCCTCGGCGACAGACGCGACGGGCGACCCCATCCCTGCCGTCGCCGCGTTGATGGCCGTGCGGGATGTCGCCTTCCCGAGGTGCACCGTCAACGCCATGATCGCGCCGAGGACGTATCCGAGCCACTCGTGGTCCTTCCAGAATTGACTGCTCTCGGTGGCGCCGGCCGCCGAGGTGGCCGCGAAGATCACGGAACCGACCACGGGCCGCACCGCAGTCTGGATGATGTCGTTCACGTGGTCGACGCCCGGGATCTTGTCGAGCACGACCTCCACCAGCAAGAGCACCGAGAAGACGATGATCGCTGGCCACGAGGACAGCCACGTCAGCCCGTGCGGGAGCTTGATCACCTCGGTGAAGCGCGCGAGGGTCCCGACGATCACCAGCGGGATGTAGGCGTTGAGGCCTGCGGCCGCCGAGAGTCCGGTGCCTGTGAGGGCTGCGAACATGGGGTCCTCCTTTCCGGGCGACGCTTCTGTGCGCAACGTACGGCACAACGATAGCCTTCAACGGCGGAGTGAGGACGGCCCTCAGGCACCATTGCCTGGGGGCCGTCGGCCTTGCATGGGGTGGCTGACGGGGCTTGAACCCGCGACCCCCTGGACCACAACCAGGTGCTCTACCGACTGAGCTACAGCCACCATGGGCCCTTCGGGCCAGCCGACAGTGTATCGCGGCTAGGCGTTCGGTTTCGGCCCGTCGGCGACGGCTTCGGCCGCCGTGCGCGCGGAATCGCTGTCCGGACCCGGTGGGGGGACGAAGATCGTCTGCCGGTAGTACCTGAGTTCGCGGACCGAATCCTGGATGTCGCCGAGGGCGCGATGCCCGCCGGTCTTCACGGGAGCGTGGAAGTACGCGCGGGGATACCACCGTCGCGCGAGTTCCTTGATGGAACTGACGTCGACGACGCGGTAGTGCAACCAGGCCGAGAGCCTCGGCATGTCGCGCTCGAGGAACATGCGGTCCATCCCGACGGTGTTGCCCGCGAGCGGCGACTTCCCCTCCGCCGCGTGCTCCTTGATATAGGCGAGCACGAGATCCTCGGCCGCACTCATCTCGACCCCGGAGGCGAGTTCCGGTAGCAAGCCAGACGCGGCGTGCATGTCACGCACGAAGTCGCTCATGCCGTCGAGGGCCGCGGCGGGGGGCTTGATCACCACCGAGATACCGTGCCCGAGGATGGTGAGATCGCCATCCGTGACGAGG
>JADGOS010000011.1 GCA_017882825.1 Demequinaceae bacterium
ATCCCGATCGGCGACGACGCGATCGACACCCTCGCGCACGTCGATACGATCGTCGCCGTCAAGGACGCCACGGGAAACGTCGCCCAGGCCAAGGACCGCATCCCGCGCACCGGGCTCGCCTGGTACTCGGGGGACGACCACCTCACGCTCGACTTCATCCGCGCGGGCGCGTCCGGCGTCGTCTCGGTCGCGGGCCATGTCGTCGCCCCCGTCATCGCGCGGATGTTTGCCGCGGCCGACGCCGGGGACATGGCCGCCGCCCAGGCCGCCGACGACGAGTGCGAGCCCATCGTGCAAGCGCTGATGGGTGCCGGTCTCGGCGCCGTGTATGCGAAGGCCGCGATTCAGGCGATGGGCATCATCGACAGCAGGTTCGTGCGCCTTCCCCAGGTCCCGCTCGACGACGACGAGTACGCGCGGCTCCGGTCCGCCCTCGTCGGCTCCGGGATCTTGTAGGCCTCGACCCCGTGCACTTTCACCCGGAACTGAGCCTGCCGCCGTCCCTGGCGCCCGGGACCCTGCGCGTGGTCGCGCTCGGCGGCCTCGGCGAGATCGGGCGCAACATGTCCGTCGTCGAGGTGGCGGGTCGCCTGCTCATCATCGACTGCGGCGTCCTGTTCCCCGAGGACACCCAGCCGGGCGTCGACCTGATCCTGCCGGACTTCTCGTACATCGAGGACCGGATGGGCGACATCGACGCGATGATCCTCACCCACGGCCACGAGGACCACATCGGCGCCGTCCCGTACCTGCTACGCCTCCGCGGCGACATCCCCATCATCGGTTCCAAGCTGACGCTCGCGTTCCTCGACGCCAAGCTCAAGGAGCACCGCATCGCCCCCAAGGTGATCGAGGTCAAGGAAGGCGACCGCATCACGGCAGGGGCCTTCGACCTGGAGTTCGTCGCGGTCACGCACTCCATCCCCGACGCGCTCGCCGTCTTCGTTCGCACGCCCGCGGGGACCATCCTCGGCACCGGCGACTTCAAGATGGACCAACTTCCGCTCGACGGGCGGATCACGGACCTTCGGTCGTTCGCGCGCTTCGGCGAGGAGGGCGTCGACCTCTTCATGGTCGACTCGACGAACGCCCACGTCCCGGGATTCACCACGCACGAGAAGGAGATCGCGGCCACGTTCGACCGCCTCTTCGCGGAGTGCGACGGCCGCATCATCATCGCCTCGTTCGCGAGCCACGTGCACCGCGTCCAGCAGGTGGTCGACGCCACCGCGGCGCACGGCCGCAGGCTCGCCTTCGCGGGACGATCCATGGTGCGCAACATGACCATCGCGGCCGACCTCGGCTACCTGACCATCCCCCCTGGCCTCCTCATCGACGCGAAGGCCGCAGACGACCTGCCCCGGGGCAAGGTCGTCTTCATGTGCACGGGCTCGCAGGGCGAGCCGATGGCCGCCCTGAGCCGCATCGCCAACGGCGACTACAAGGTGGAGGCGGGGGCGGGCGACTTCGTCATCCTGGCCTCGAGCCTCATCCCGGGCAACGAGAACGCCGTCTACCGCGTCATCAACGGGCTCGCGCGCCTCGGCGCCACGGTGATCCACCAGGGGGTGGCCCGCGTCCACGTCTCCGGCCACGCGTCGGCTGGCGAACTCCTCTACTGCTACAACATCGTGAAGCCCCGCAACGTCATGCCGATTCACGGTGAGGTCCGGCACCTCCTCGCCAACGGCAAACTCGCGGTGGAGACGGGCCTCGCCCCGGAGAACGTCCTGCTGGGCGACGACGGCGTCGTCATCGACATCAGGGACGGCGTGGCGAAGATCGTGGGCGCCGTGCCATGCCACTACGTCTACGTGGACGGCGCGAGCGTCGGCGAGCTGACGGACGCCGAACTCAAGGATCGCCGGCTGCTCAGCGAGCAGGGCTTCGTCTCGATCTTCGCGGTGGTGGACTCGACGACGGGCAAGGTCGTGTCCGGCCCGACGATTCACGCGCGGGGCGTCGCCGAGGACGACTCGGTCTTCGACGCGATCCTGCCGGAGATCATCGCGGCGCTCGAGGACGCTGCCAAGGGCGGGGGAGTGGACACCCACCAGCTTCAGCAGGTGATGCGCCGGGTCCTCGGCCGATGGATCGGCACCAAACTGCGCCGCCGCCCCATGATCATCCCGGTCGTCGTCGAGGCGTAGCGCGCTCGCATCGCGGCGCTGGCTACAACCAAACACCCCACCTCGTGCGTACTCCTTTCATCGGGGAATGAAGGGGGAAGTTCTGTGAGTTCATGGAAGCCGTTGGTCGAGGAACTGGTGAACGACCGGTCGCCGCGACTGCTGGGCTACGGCGTCATGCTGACGGGTTCGGTCCCCGACGCAGAGGACCTGCTCCACGACGCCATCGTCAAGGCGTTCGGACGACCGCGACGGTTCGGCCACGTCAACGCCGCCGAGCAGTACGTTCGCCGCACGATGCAGACCCTCGCCATTGACCGCCACCGCTCGCGCGGCGCCTGCCAGCGCGCGCTGGCCCGGGACGTCACGCCTGCCGTCAGCGTTCGCGACAGCGACGCCGCGCTCGACATCGAGGCCGCGCTCGCGGTCCTGTCCCCGCAGGAGCGCGTGTGCGTGACCATGCGCTTCTACGACGACATGACCACGGCCGCCATCGCCGCGCACCTCGGCCTCGCGGACGGCACCGTGAAGCGATACCTGAGCAACGCCTTCGCCAAACTCGCCACCGTGATCCCGGTGGACTCCACCTGGGCCGAGACCCCAGAGACGATCGCCGTCACCTCGAAAGGAGCACAAGCATGAACGAGCCGATGCATGACCTCCTCGCCGAGGCCATCGACCGCAGGACGCACGCCTTCGCGGAGGAGAACGGTTTCGCGAGCACCCACGAGCGCCGACTGGTCCGCGCGATTCGCGCCCGGCGCGTCACCGCGACCGCGGGAACCGCTGTGGTCGCCGCGGCCCTCATCGGGGCTACGGGATACGGGGTCGCCGCGCTATCGCGGGCGCCCCACACGGTGCAGCCTGGTGGTACCGGGACGCACGTTGCCCAGATGTCGGTAGAAGCGGATCTTGTCCGGTTGCCCATTGATGGCGCTTTCGACGGAGGAGAGACGGACCGCATCTACGTCTTCTACGTGACGTTGGGTGCGGGGGACTTGATCCCCTTTCCAGCCTCGGGGATCTGGTATCCCGGCATTCCGGACATCCCGTCCGATGCGATCCTCGTGTCGTTCAACGGAAGTGCCAGTGGCTACGACCTCACGGCGCCTGGCTCCGCTCTGACCAATGCGGACGTCTGGCCCGCCTCGACCGCCGAGGACATCGGACCGGGGCACATGTTTGACGTCATTGGCGACGTCACGTCGAGTTCGCGCTGGGGAATCCGCTTCTACCTTGTGGACGGCAGCCTCGTCACCTTTGAGGAGGGCCAGTCTCGGGCCGATGCGATTGAGGTGACGGCGATGGCGGATCTCGCGACGCCGCTCGCGACGACGCTGGCCCCGGTGCCATCGAACGAGACGGTTTGGCCCGAGGGCGACACCTACCGTTCGTACGGGTTCTACGCGACTGGGGGAGCGACCGACACGATCCCCTTCCCCTTCCCTGCGTCGGGGACGTGGTACCCCGGAATCCAGAACGTGCCGTCGGACGCCGTCCTTGTGTCGGTCGATGGGGACGTCGGCGGGTTCGACCTCGTCGTGCCCCACACCAATATCCGACAGGTTTGGGCGTCCTCCGCGCGGACCAACGAGGGCATGCCTGGGGGCCTGGACAACGCGGACTCTCAGTGGCACGCCGACCTCCAGGCGGGGGACGCGGGCCAGAAGGCGACGATGCAATGGGACGTCATCGGCGACGTCACGGACCGCAGTCGTTGGGGCATCCACTACTTCCTCGTGAACGGCGAGGTCGTCACTGAGGTCGAGGGTCGCGCGAATCCCGACGCCATCGAGGTCACCGCGTGGTTCGATCCCGCTGCCTTCACCCCGACGCCGTAGCGCGCGCCCGGTAGCGCCCCTGCCCCGCCGAGCCTGACGCGTCGAGTCCGCGCGCCGGGGTAGCGTGGCGAATCATGGCCCAGAGGAAACCGATCCCGCCCCGGACGAGCACCGCGCGCACCCGGAAGATGCCCGCGTCGCGCGCGCCTTCTCGATCGTCATCGCGCCGCAAGCGCGCCCCGTGGCCCCTTCGCATGGCTCGAAACGCCGGGATCGGGCTGTCCCACGCGATGGGCGGCGGCGCGCGCAAGGTCGGCGACGGCGTCCGCGGCGTGGACCCGTCGGTCAAGCAGAGCGTCGCGGCGCTCGCGTGGCTCGGGCTCGCCGTGGTCATCGCGGCCCGGGAATGGTTCGGGTGGGGGAGCCCGGTTGGGAACTTCGTCCACTGGCTTGTCGCCGGGACGTTCGGAGTGCTCGCGGTGGCGCTCCCCCTCCTCCTGATCCTCCTGGTGATCCGGATGCTTCGGCATCCCGCCGAGGCCGACGAGACGATGGGCATCACCATCGGGGTCTTCCTGGTTGCGTGGGCGATCGCCGGGATCATCCACATCGGGGTGAATCCGCCCGCGCCCAACGAGGGGCTCGAGGGCGTCCAGGGCGCCGGGGGAGTCCTGGGCTACATCGTCGGTACCGGCCTCTCGAAGCTCGTCACGGCGCCCTTCGCCGTCGTCGTCCTCGTCCTCGCGGGGCTCTCGGGCGTGTTGGTCGCCACCCGGACGCCCGTGCGGGACGTGTGGCCGCGCGTGAGCGGGTTGTGGAGCGGCGAGTCCGGCGAGGGCGACCTCGAGATGCCCGAGCACGGGACGCTCACGCATGGGGGCAAGGGCGGCAACGTTGGTGGGAACGACAGGCGCGACCACGCCGGTCGGCGCGTCGGGCCCGCCCACGCGTCGGAGGAACTGGATTCGTACGTGGGCGACGAGGCGTTCGCGCGCTCCCTCGGGAGCGACTTTGACGCGATCATTCACCCGGGGGAAGCGCACGGCCTCGGCGGGGGACCCACCTGGCGCGTGGACCCGAACCCGCGTCACGCGGTGGGCGACGACGACTCGCCGACCGCGCCACTGGGCCACGCCATGGGCGCGGGCGGGCGTGTCTCCCCGTACGCGCTCGACGGCCCGCCCGACCACCTCGGCCCCCCTGCCGCAACGCACCTGATCCCGCGCGGGGAGCAGGGGGAACTCGAGGACTCCGGCCCGTATGTGCTTCCCGGCCTCGACGTGCTCGTCAAGGGCGCGCCCCACAAGACCCGCTCCCAGGCGAACGACCGCGTGGTCGAGGCGCTCCAGACCGTGTTCGACCAATTCGACGTTGACGCGGACGTCGTGGGCTTCATGCGGGGACCGACGGTCACGCGGTACGAGGTCGAACTCGCCTCGGGCGTCAAGGTGGAGAAGATTACCCAGCTCTACAAGAACATCGCCTACGCCGTCGCGAGCCCGGACATCCGCATCCTCAGTCCCATCCCCGGCAAGAGCGCGATCGGCATCGAGATCCCCAACGTCGACCGCGAGACCGTCGTCCTGGGGGACGTGCTGCGGTCGCCCATCGCCCAGAAGATGGATCACCCGATGGTCATCGCGCTCGGCAAGGACGTCGAGGGCGGCTACGTGATGGCGAATCTCGCCAAGATGCCGCACCTCCTCGTGGCGGGCGCGACGGGCTCGGGCAAGTCGAGCTTCATCAACGCGATGATCATGTCCGTGCTGATGCGATCCTCCCCGCGCGAGGTCCGGATGGTTCTCGTGGATCCCAAGCGGGTCGAGCTCACCGCGTACGAGGGCATTCCCCACCTCATCACGCCCATCATCACGGACCCCAAGAAGGCGGCGCAGGCGCTCGAGTGGGTCGTCAAGGAGATGGACGTCCGCTACGACGACCTCGCCCAGTTCGGGTTCAAGCACATCGACGACTTCAACAAGGCCGTCCGGACCGGGGCGCTCAAGCCGCTCCCCGGCTCCAACAGGAAGCTCGCGATCTACCCCTACCTGCTCGTGATCGTCGACGAACTCGCGGACCTGATGATGGTCGCGCCGCGCGACGTCGACGACGCGATCCAGCGCATCACCCAACTCGCGCGCGCGGCCGGAATCCACCTCGTCCTCGCGACCCAGCGTCCGTCGGTGGACATCATCACGGGGACGATCAAGGCTAACGTGCCGTCCCGCCTCGCGTTCGCGACGGCGTCGCTCGCCGACTCTCGCGTCGTCCTGGACATGCCGGGCGCGGAGAAGCTCGTGGGCCAGGGCGACGCGTTGTTCCTCCCGATGGGGGAGTCGAAGGCCGTGCGCATCCAAGGCGCCTGGGTGAGCGAGAGCGAGATTCACGCCGCGGTCGAGCACGTCAAGACCCAGGCGCAGCCGCGATACAGGGACGACGTGGTCTTGGCGCAGGCGGCGTCCCACCCGGCACAGGAGATCGGAGACGACCTTGAGGAACTCCTCGCCGCCACGGAACTCGTCATCACGACGCAACTGGGGTCCACCTCCATGCTCCAGCGCAAGTTGCGGGTGGGCTTCGCCAAGGCGGGCCGGCTCATGGACATCTTGGAGACCAGGGAGATTGTCGGCCCCTCGCAGGGGTCCAAGGCACGTGAGGTTCTCGTCACACCTGACCGTCTGGCCGCGACGCTCGCTATCCTCAGAGGAGAGGTCCCCACGCCCCTCGGGGGGACCACGGCGATCGTCGACGGAGACGGTGGATGGACGGACTCGTAGGCCTCGTACAAGAGCCCGCCTTCGTCGTTGCCGCGAGCATCCTGTTGCTCGCCGTGACGGTCATGAGTTTCGTGGCGCTCTACCGCGCGGCGCGGGCGCGCCGGGCGAGTGCCGCCGCTACCGCGCAGGCCGCGGCCTTGCGGAGACAACTGGAGGCCGTGATCTCCTCCGCCCGGGACGGGGTCGTCGTGACCTCCGCGTCCGGAGACGTTGTCATGATGTCCGAGGCCGCCGGGGCGTGCCTCGGAGTGAGCATTGCCGAAGTGATCGGGCGCCCCGTCGCCCGCCTTGGCATAAGGACGATCGACGCGGGGATGCATCCGCTCAATCTCCAGGAGGTGCTTTCCGCCAGATCCAACGGTGACGGCCCCAGGGTCGTGGGGGTCCCGGGAAGGCGCGGCGGCGATGACATCCGATGGCTCCAGGTGTCGACGGTCGAGGTTCCGGATGCCGACCCGAGCGGGCCGGTGAGCGTCGCCCTTATCGTCGACTCGACGGGCACGAGCGACGCGACGGAGGCCACGAATCGGTCGGATCAGCAGTTCCGCAAGGCGATCGAGAACGCGCCCCTTCCGATGGCACTCGTCGACCTGGAGTGGCGCCTCATGGAGGTGAACCGCGCCTTCGCGGAGATGCTCGGCTCGACGGTGGCGGCACTCCGGGGCACCCCCTTCGCCGCGCTGTCTCACCCCGCCGACGTGTCGAAGGAGCGGGAACACCTTCAGCGCCTCTACGACGGCGCAGAGCCCCGCTTCGCCATCGAGAAGCGCTTCGTCAAGTCGGATGGCCTGGTCACCTACGCGGCCCTCAGCGTCGGGCTGGTGCGCCATCCCGGCGGCGCTCCCGACCACTACATCGTCCAGCTGCGCGACACTACGCAGGATCGCGTCCACTCGGACCAACTCGCCCATGCGGTGGAGCACGATCCGCTCACGCGACTCGCCAACCGCACGCTCATGAACGATGTCCTGGAGAAGGCGGTTGGCCAGCCAGACGCCATCGGAAGGGTCGCGGTTCTCGCGGTCGACCTCGACGGATTCAAGAGTCTCAATGACCGGTTCGGCCACGCGGTGGGCGACGACGCGCTCTTCCACACGGCGAGGGTGCTCGAGGCCGCCGCGGGGCGCCACGGGAAGGTTGCGCGCATCGGCGGGGACGAGTTCGTCGTCATCATCGACGAGGCCGACGCGCATCTCTCCGCGGTCCAGGTGGCGGAGGCCATCCACGAGGGCCTGCGCAAGCCGCTCTCCCTCAAGCGCCACCAACTCAACTTGCACGCCTCGGTGGGAATCGCGCTCGCGGATTCCGGCACGCTCTCGGATGGCATCGCCAGCCTGCTCAACGCGGCCGACGCCGCGATGTACCGCGCGAAGGCGGCGGGCAAGAGCCGAACCGAGATGTACGTGCCGTCCATGCGGATCGATGCCGAGGCGCACGGGGCGCTGATCTCGGAGCTTCGGCAGGCGATCGGCCACGGTGGCCTCGTGCTTCACTACCAGCCGATCCTCGAACTGTCCGACAGGACGGTAGTTGGCTACGAGGCCTTAGTCCGGTGGCAGCACCCGACGCGCGGCCTCCTGCTGCCCGGCGCCTTCCTCCCGCTCATGAACGACCGCCAGCTGAGCGCGGACCTCGGCGCCGTGCTGGTGGAACAGGTCGTGGGGTTTCTTGCAGACAACCGAGATAGCCACACGTGGGTCTCGCTCAACGTTTCTGCCGACCAGCTTGGGGACAGCGAGTTCGCCGACAGGGTGCTCACGAGCCTCGCGCGCAATAACCTTTCGCCGCACCGCCTCGTCATCGAACTGACCGAGGCGTCGCTCGTCTCACCCAATACTCGTGTCCGGCACGAGCTGACCGAATTGCGCAACGCGGGGATCCCCATCCTTCTCGACGACTTCGGGACCGGAGTCTCTCCCCTCTCGTACCTGAGGGATCTCCCCGTGTCGGGCGTGAAACTCGACATGTCCTTCACCGCGGGGATACCGGAGGATCCGGCGGGCGCCCGCGTCTCGAGGGCCCTGGGAGCCTTGGCGCGCGAACTCGGCCTCGCGACGATCGCCGAGGGGATCGAGACCGAGTCGCAGGCCGAGTACCTGCGGTCGTGCGGATGGCGCTACGGGCAGGGCTGGCTGTTCGGGGTCGCCCAACCGGCTTCGGCGACGCCCGACGCGTCCGTCACGTTCTCGAAGAGTTTTATCGACCCTCGCCCCAACGATGACGAGATGGCCGACTAAACCCTCCGCTACTGGTAAACCCTCCGCTACTGGGTCGGATCATACGGGCCTCCGGACTCCGCGACCACGGGATCGCGCGGGGGGTGACGCGAGGGGGCGACGCGAGGGGTGACGCGAGGCGCCGCGGCGAGAATCACCAATGCGCGCGTCCGCACTAGGGTGAAGGGGTGACTTCCCTCGTCCCGAACGCCCTCACCGCGCTTCGGTTCTTGGGCGTCCCTGCGCTCGTCTGGTTGATGCTCGCCGACGACAATGTCGGGGGGTCCCTGCGTTGGTGGGCTCTGCTGGTGTTCCTCGCGGCGTCCGCGACGGACTTCTTGGACGGCTTCCTTGCGCGTCGATGGCGGGCGGTCAGCGTGTTCGGGAAGCTTGCGGACCCGATCGCCGACAAGGCCCTGATCCTCGCCGCCCTCGCCGCCCTGAGCGTCGTCGACCATGTGCCGTGGTGGCCGTTCATCGTGCTCGCGATTCGCGAAGTCGCGGTCACGCTCGGACGCTTCGCCGTCATGGATCGGGGAGTGATCGCCGCGTCCGGCGGGGGAAAAGTGAAGACGACGGTGCAGATCGCCGCCGTGACTTTCTACCTCTGGCCCCACGGGCCCGCGTGGCTCCACTCCGTCGCGTGGTGGTGCCTCTTGTTGGCCGTCGCGATCGCCGTGGTGACCGGCGTGCAGTACGGCAGGGACATTGTCCGCCTCAAGCGCGCCGCTCCGGCGCCTCGACCCGTCGACGCGAAGTAGCCCGTGGCGAGCGCCCAGGAGTCGGCGCTGGAGGGCGCGCGCGCCAGGGGGCTGACGATCGCGGCCGCGGAGTCGCTCACGGGAGGGCTCGTCTCGGCCGCCCTGACGTCCGTTCCCGGCGCTTCCGACGTGTTCGTTGGTGGCATCGTCGCCTACGCCCTCGAAGCGAAGGGAGATGTCCTCGGCGTGCCCCGGGATCTGCTCGCGGCATGCGGCCCCGTCAGCGAGGAGGTCGCGGTCGCGATGGCCGAGGGCGCGCGCCGCCTGTTCGGCTCCGATCTTGCCGTCGCCACGACGGGCGCGGCGGGGCCTGAGCCGCATGGCGGCAGGCCCCCTGGAACGTTCTGTGTTGGCATCGCGAGCCCGTTCGGCTCCCTCGCACGGACGGAAGTCGTCCCCGGTGACAGGCACGAGGTGAGGACAAGGGCGACGGATCGGGCGATTCTGGCGTTGTGTGAGGTTATCGACTCGGCGGGTGAGGCGGGAACAAGCGTGGGGTAGTCTGCGTTGTGACAGACGTGGAGAGCACCCAGATATTGCGGAAGGGAGGGCGAATGCCCATTCTTCGGAATGAACTCGGCGACGTCCTCCGTGGCGCGCGCCTCACGCAGGGCAAGACCCTGCGCGACGTATCCTCGGACGCCCGGGTGTCGCTCGGGTACCTCTCCGAGGTTGAGCGCGGCCAGAAGGAAGCATCGTCCGAGCTCCTGGCCTCCATCTGCGACGCGCTCGACGTTCCCATGTCCGAGGTGTTGCGCGATGTCGCGGACCGCTTCACGGTGGCGGAGGCCCTCGCCGCCGCAGTCGTGCCGATCATCCCGGACACGGTGCCCGAGTACTTCGGCTCACCGCGCAGGCCCGGCGTGAGCCTGCTGGCCGCCCGACGCTGAATGCGCCTCAGGGAGTTTTACGCGCTCCTTGACGCCGTCTTCGGCCCGGAGTACGCCAGGACCCTTGCCCGCGAGTTGGCTCTCACCGATCTCGATAGCCGCACGGCCGACCAGGCCCTCGAGGACGGCGTCGATCCCCGCGACGTGTGGCACACCCTTTGCGACGCCATGGATATCCCTCAGTCTCGTCGGGACGGCGGCGACCGAACTCGCCTGATCCCTCCGCAGCGATAGGGCTCCGCCGCCCAGGTAGGGTCGCGACACGCCGAACGCCGGGCCCGCGCATTCGAACATATGTTCGGTAGAGTCGTGTCGACAACGGTGGTGCCCAGGTCTCTGCTCGGACCGATTCCTCCCCAGGGGGGAGCGTCGCGAACGAAATGTCAGGGGTGCAACCTAGCGTCGTGTCTATACCAGCAGTGTCCATACCAGCAGTCGGCGGGGACGCCGAGGATGACAAGGTGGCAACGATGGCAAGCATGGACCGCGCGAAGGCGCTTGAGGCGGCGCTCGGGCAGATCGACCGCCAGTATGGCAAGGGATCGGTCATGCGCCTGGGCGAGGGGCAGCGGGTCGCCGTCGAGATCATCCCGAGCGGATCGATCGCCCTCGACGTCGCGCTCGGAATCGGGGGACTCCCGCGCGGCAGGGTCGTGGAGATCTACGGTCCGGAGTCGAGCGGAAAGACGACGCTCGCGCTCCACGCGGTCGCGAACGTCCAGAGGGCGGGCGGGGTCGCCGCGTTCATCGACGCGGAGCACGCGCTCGATCCCGAATACGCCAGCAAACTCGGCGTCGACGTCGCGAATTTGCTCATCTCTCAGCCCGATACGGGCGAGCAGGCGCTCGAGATCGCCGACATCCTGATCCGCTCGGGCGGCATCGACGTGCTCGTGATCGACTCGGTCGCGGCCCTCGTCCCCAAGGCGGAAATCGAGGGAGAGATGGGCGACAGCCACGTCGGCCTCCAGGCCCGGCTCATGTCGCAGGCGCTTCGCAAGATCACGGGCGGCCTGAGCAACTCCGGCACGACCGCGATCTTCATCAACCAGCTGCGCGAGAAGATCGGCGTCTTCTTCGGGTCGCCCGAGACCACTACCGGCGGAAAGGCCCTCAAGTTCTACGCCTCGATTCGCCTCGACATCCGCCGCATCGAGACCCTCAAGGAGGGCACCGATGCAGTGGGAAACCGAACCCGCGTCAAGGTCGTCAAGAACAAGATGGCGCCCCCGTTCAAGCAGGCGGAGTTTGACATCCTCTACGGCCACGGGATTTCCCGTGAGGGCGAGATCATCGACCTCGGCGTGGAGCACGGCTTCATCCGCAAGTCGGGCGCCTGGTACACGTGCGAGGGCGACCAACTCGGTCAGGGCAAGGAGAACGCTCGGGCGTTCCTTATGGATAATCCGCTTCTGAGCGACGAGCTGGAAGTCAAGATCAAGCAGAAACTCGGCGTGGGTCGCGTCGCCTTGGGCGAGGAGAGCCAGGCTCCCGTGGTTTCCGCCGAGGACGCCGCGTCCGCGGAAGATGTGGTCGCAGTCGAAGCCGTCGGCGTTGAGGCCGTCGGCGTTGAGGCAATCGCGGTTGAGGCGATCGAGGTTGAGGCAATCGGCGGGGTAGACGGGGCTTCGCGGATGCTCGCGGCTGCGGATGGCGAGGTCGCAGACTCCATTATTCACAGCGCCGTTTTCGACAGCTCCGTTGTCAATAACTCCGCAGTCAATAGCTCCGCAGTCAATAGTTCCGCTCAGTAGGCCGTGAGGGGGAGGAGCCTAGGCCTCTCCGGCGCCACGGCGCCGGAGGAGGCCGAGCGCGCCAGGCAGATCGCGCTCAGGATTCTGGACGCTACGCCGAGAAGCGCGGCCCAACTCCGCGAGGCGCTCCTCGCGAAGGAAGTCGCCGAGGCCGTTGCGGACGGGGTCATCGAGCGCTACCGCGAGGTGGGCCTCATCGATGATCCTGGCCTCGCGCGGATGATCGCACGTACGCGCCACGGCGAACGCGGCAAGTCCCGGCGTGCGATTGCCGAAGAACTCCGGCGCAAGGGATTCCAAGCCGACGACATCGCGGGCGCAGTGGCGGAGATCTCGGATGCGGACGAGTCCCTGGCGGCGGAGGCGCTGGCGGCGAAGCGTTGGGAGGCCCTGGCGGAGGCCCCGCGCGAGGCGCGGGTGCGGAGGGTTGTGGCGCTCCTCGGGCGCAAGGGCTATGCGCCCGGGCTCGCCTTTGAGCTCGTGAGGCGGCTCGAACGTGCCGATATCTGGGAGGATCGGGAGGTGAGCCCCGCCGAGGAGGACGTTACGTGACCACGGTCGACATCATCCAGATCGTTCTGGTGCTTGGTTTGACGCTGGTTGGCCTCTACGTCGTGATCCTCGGGAGGCGCGACGCGGAGGAGGAGCGGGAATCGGCGGCGCGCGAGGCGTCGGCGCTGCGCGAGGAGTCGAAGTCCGTTCACGCGGAAGCGCAGCGGCGAGAGCAGAGGATTGCTCGCCGCGAACGCGACCTCGCCGAGGACCAGCGGAATCTCGGAACCTACCAGCGCACCCTCGATGACCGGGCGGCGGCGCTCGCCTCGACGGAACGCCAGATCGAGGCCGAGCGCGTGGAACTTCGCGACAAGCATGACGCCGCGCTCGCTGCGGTCGCTGGCCTGGACGTCGGGGAGGCGAAGAAGAGGGTCACCAAACGACTCACCGCCGAAGCGGAGGCCGACGCGGCGGGGGCCATACGGCGCATCGAAAAGCGGGTGGAGGCCGAGGCCGCGACCCGTGCCCGGGAGATCCTCGTGACCGCTATGCAGCGACAGGCCGTCGAATCTTCGGCGCAGCAGAGCGTCACGCGCATTCAGTTGCCCTCGGAGGAGATGAAGGGCAGGCTCATCGGTCGGGAGGGGCGGAACATCCGCACCTTCGAGTCGGTGACTGGCGTGTCGATGATTCTTGAGGACGGCGTCGATTCCGTGCTCTTATCCTCCTTCGACGTCGAACGCAGGGAGATCGCCGAGGTGACCCTGCGCGCCCTGGTCTCCGATGGTCGGGTTCAGCCTCAGCGGATCGAAGCCGCTCACGCGGCCGCCGTAGAGTCCGCGCCCGAACGGGCCTTGACCGCCGGGCTTGACGCCGCAGAGTCGGCCAACGTCGGGGGGCTCTCACCAACGATGATCGAGACCCTCGGGCGGCTTCGTCTTCGAACGTCGTACGGCCAGAACGTGCTCGCCCACGTGGTCGAGTGCGCCGGACTCGCGGCGGCGATCGCCGAGGAAGTCGGAGGCGATGCCGCGGTAGCCCGGCGGGCCGCGTTCCTGCACGACATCGGGAAGGCCTTCACCGGCGAACGGGACGGCACGCACGCGGCCCTCGGCGCGGCGCTCGCCTTGGAAAATGGCGAGTCCGACGCCGTAGCGAACGCCATCGGGGCGCACCACGACGAGGTGCCCATGGAGTCCCTCGAGGCGGTGATCATCCAGATCGCGGACGCGCTTTCGGCGTCGCGGCCCGGTGCTCGCCGCGAGGACTTCGACGGCTACGTGGAACGGATGGCGTCGCTTGAGACCATGGTGCGCGAGATGCCGGGGGTGAGTGATGTCGTTGCCATGCAGGCCGGGCGCGAGGTGCGCGTCGTGGTGGCTCCCGAGCAGGTGGGGGACGCCGCGCTACCCGAACTGGCACGTACGATAGCCAAACGCATCAACGCAAACCCGAAGTACCCCGGGGAGGTCAAGGTCACGGTTATCCGCGAGTTGCGTGCGGAGGCCGTAGCCGGATAGAGCGATGACCGACACATCTACGGCTCGGACGTATCTCGTGCGGACCCTCGGGTGCCAGATGAATGTTCACGACTCCGAGCACATGGCTGGCATGCTGGAGCGCGCGGGCTACGTGCGTGCGCCCGAGGGCGCTGCCGCGGCCGACATCGTCGTCCTCAACACGTGCGCGGTGCGCGAGAATGCCGCAACCCGTCTCTACGGGAACCTTGGCGGGCTCGCCTCGGAGAAGGCCCGCAGGCCGGGGATGCAGATCGCGGTGGGGGGCTGCCTCGCGCAGAAGGATCGCGGCGCGATTCTCGACGCCGCGCCCTGGGTCGACGTGGTGTTTGGGACCCACAACATCGACGTGCTTCCCGTTCTCCTTGCTCGGGCTCGGCACAACGACGAAGCTCAGGTGGAGATCGAGGAGAGTCTCACGGTCTTCCCGTCGACACTGCCATCGCGCCGGGAGTCCCTTGCGTCCGCATGGGTGTCGATCTCCGTGGGCTGCAACAACACGTGCACGTTCTGCATCGTGCCGTCGCTCCGGGGCAAGGAGCGCGATCGCCGGCCCGGCGAGATTCTCGCCGAGATCGAGGCCCTCGTTTCGGAGGGCGCCATCGAGGTCACGCTGCTCGGCCAGAACGTGAACACCTACGGGGTCGAGTTTGGCGACAAGAGCGCATTCGCGAGCCTCTTGCGCGCCTGCGGGGAGATCGACGGATTGGAGCGCGTCCGATTCACGTCGCCCCATCCGGCGGCCTTCAGCGATGACGTCATCGGCGCCATGGCCGACACCCGGAACGTCATGCCGAGCCTGCACATGCCCTTGCAGTCCGGCTCCGACGCGATCCTCAAGGCCATGCGGCGCTCGTACCGCGCGGAGAAGTTCCTCGCGATCCTGGAGAAGGTCCGCGCGTCGATTCCCGATGCCGCGATCTCGACGGACGTGATCGTCGGTTTCCCCGGCGAGACGGAGGCGGACTTCGGGGAGACCCTCCGCGTCGTCGAGGCGTCGCGGTTCTGCTCGGCCTTCACCTTCCAGTACTCGCCGCGCCCGGGGACGCCCGCCGCGGACCTCCCCGACCAGGTGCCGAAGGACGTGGTGCAGGAGCGGTTCGAGCGACTGCTCGAACTCCAGGATCGCATCTCGCTGGAGGAAGGTCAGGCGTTGATCGGTACGGATGTCGAGGTGCTCGTGGCCGAGGCTGGCGGGCGCAAGGACGGGGCCGCCGACCGGACGAGCGGGCGCGCGCGCGACAATCGGTTGGTTCACTTCTCCGTCCCCCCGGGGACGGTCCCGCCGCGCCCGGGTGACCTCGCGACTGTGGGGGTCACCTACGCGGCTCCCCATCACCTGATCGCCGACTCCGCCCTAGCGGGCGGGACGTTTTCGGTGCGGGCGACGCGCGCGGGCGAACTGGCGTCCGAGGACGGCCATGGACACGGTGATCCCCACGGTGGGTCTCGCGGTGACCAAGACGGCGGGTCCCACGGTGACCAACACGGCGGGTCCCACGGTGACTCCCACGGCGGGTCTGCCCACTCAAAGGCGCGCGGCGACGCGGAGGCGCCCGGCCCGGTCCGGGCCCCGGTGCCGCTCGGATTTCCGGCAATGCGACCCGCCGACTCCCCATCGTGACGGAGGCGCCGCCCCGCGTCATCGCCATCGTGGGCCCGACGGCGACGGGCAAGTCCGATCTCGCGCTCGGACTGGCCGACGCCCTCGGCGGGGAGATCATCAACGTCGACGCGATGCAGTTCTATCGCGGCATGGACATCGGCACGGCCAAACTCGGCGAGGGCGAGCGCCGGGGGATCCCTCATCACCAGATAGACACGCTCGACGTCACCGAGGATGCGTCCGTCGCGCGCTTCCAGGCGGCGGCGAGGGCCGACGCGGATGCAATCCACCGGCGAGGTCGTAGGGTGATCGCCGTCGGGGGATCGGGGCTCTATCTCCGGGCGTTCCTCGATCGGTTTGAGTTCCCCGAGACGGATCCCGCGATCCGGGCGGCGCTCGAGGCGCGCAGCGAGGCCGAGGGCCCCGGCATCCTGCACCGCGAACTCGCCGCCCTGGACCCGATCGCCGCCGCGAAGATCCCCGCGCAGAACGCCAAGCGGATCGTCCGTGCGCTCGAGGTCATCGAGATCACGGGCAGGCCGTTCTCCTCCTCGCTTCCGACGCGCTCCTACGCGATCCCCGCTGTCCAGATCGGTGTGGGGGTCCCGCTCGAGGCGCTCGACGCCCGCATCGACGGGCGCGCGGAGAGCATGTGGAATCGTGGTCTGCTCGACGAGACGAGGGAGCTCGTGGGGATCGGCCTTCGGGAGGGCGTCACGGCGAGGCGCGCCGTGGGCTACGCCGAGGCGTTGGGGCACCTCGACGGACACCTCACCGAGGACGCCGCGCGCGAGGCAACCGCCCGCAACACGCGCCGCCTTGCGCGCAAGCAGCTCACGTGGTTCCGGCCCGACGAGCGGATCGCGTGGGTAGACGGGCGGCGCGACGGCGAGGGTTCAGGCCGGGTGATCGCGGATGCCTTGGCCGCACTGGGTACGCTGGACACGTGAACGCCGCCCACCTGAACGCCGACACGCTTCCCTTCACCAAGGGCCACGGCACCGAGAACGACTTCGTCCTGCTCTTTGACGAGCGCGGCGAGCTCGACCTGAGCCCCGCTTTGGTGCGGGCGCTGTGCGATCGTCGCAGCGGTATCGGGGCGGACGGGGTGCTTCGCGCGGTCCGCGCGGGCAACATCGACGAAGGCAAGGCGTTCGCGCCCGACACGTGGTTCATGGACTACAGGAACGCCGACGGGACGACCGCAGAGATGTGCGGAAACGGGGCGCGCGTGTTCGTCGCATACCTCGAGCGCGAGGCCGGCGAAGACGCGGCCGAAGGCGTCGCCATCGCGACGCGCGGCGGCCCGCATACCGTTACGGCGCTCGGGGGGTCGCGCTACGCCGTTGACATGGGTGCATGGCGCCTCGACGCGGAGGGCGGCCCGGATGTGTCGGTCCACGGGTGGAACCCCCGGCCCGCGGTCTCGGTCAGCATGACCAACCCCCACGCTGTGATCGCGGCGCTCACGCTGGACGAACTCGCGGCGGCCGACCTCTCGGTAGCCCCCTTGGTGGACCCGACGCCCCCCGCCGGCGTCAACGTCGAACTCGTGGTTCCCCTGAGTCTCGACGGGGCACGCGGGCGCCTGAGGATGCGCGTCCATGAGCGCGGGGTCGGCGAGACGCGCTCCTGCGGAACCGGGGCCTGCGCGGCGGCCCTCGCCGCGCGGTCATGGGCGGGGGACGCCGCCCCGAACGTGTGGGATGTCGAAGTGCCAGGCGGGGCCGTCGTCGTCCGAATCGAGGACGGGAGAACCATCCTCGAGGGACCGGCCGTCCTCGTGGCGGACGGGGTCCTGGACCTCAGGTCCGTCGCCCCGTCGCCAACGTAGCGACTAGCCGAGCGTGCCGTCCGACGAGAAGACGAGCCCGAGCACCACGTCACCCTTGCGGATCGCGGCCTTGGTAAGCGGTCCGCCCGCGTCGAGCGACTGGAACTCGCTGAACTTCAGGCCGTAGGTGGACTCGAGCCCCGGCTGGCAGAACGGCCGGTCGGGGCACTCCGCGGGTCCTCCGAGCGAGATGGATCCACACGCCTTCGCGAGTTCGCTCAATGTCGAAACACTGTGGGCGTCGGCGAAGGCCTTGGTCACCGCAAACGCATTCTGGTCCTGTGCCCCGGAGGGAGTTCCGAACGTCAGGCCCTTCTGCGAGGCGAGGGTCGCGAGGTTCGCGACCGTCGCGTTAAGGTCGCCCGACGCCAAGGGCGTGGCGTCGGCGCCGTTGATCTGCTTGTTGAGGAACTCCGTGACGGTCCCGGCGTACTCGGGAACGATGTTGACCTCGCCGCTGATGAGCGCGGGCATGTAAGTCTCGCGGTTCCCAATGGTGCGCACGTCGACGGTGTAGCCGGCGTCACGAAGGACGGCGGCGTAGATCTCGGCGACGGTGATGTTCTCGGAGAAGTTCGCGGCGCCGACGGTGAGCGAGCCGGTGCCCTTCTGCGGGGCCTTGAGGCCCGAGTTCGAGACGAACGCGACCGCGGCGCTGGCCGACGAGGAGAAGTCAACATCCGTCGCCTTGTTGAGATCGACGAGTTTGGCGGTGGTGAGGGCCGCAGAGACCGCGTCGAGCGCGGGAAGAATCGCGGGGTCTTTCGCTGTGACGCTGTTGACCGCGGGGATGATGTTGTCGACGGTCTGCAAGCGCATGTCGTCCGCGAGGACGACGAGTTGGTCACCAGCGACGGGCACGCATGCCGCGGCCGTCGTGGTGCCTCCTCCTGGGGAAGCCGAGACCGTTGGGGTGGACGGTGAGCAGGCCGAGAGGACGATGACCGATGCCGCGATCGCGGCCAGGATTCCGTGAGATGTTCGCACTGCGCTACTCCTTGGTGTCTCGAGGACCGTGGGCGTTTCGCGCGGGAGCGCGGCCCTCCGGCGGCGCCCCCTACCCCTCATGTCTACTATCTTCGACCGACAACGCCCTGGGCATGGGTCGCATCGCCGCTACGCGAGCGTCGACCGTCCGATTCTGAGCGCCGGCGGGGTGAACTTCCGTTGTAACCTCCCGAGAAGCGCATCGATTCCCACGCTGAGCGCCGCGACAAGGACCGCGCCGGCAAGCGCCTGGCCGTAGTGCTGGGTGCTAAGCCCGTAGTTGATGATGACGCCTAGTCCGCCGCCGGCGACGAGCGCCGCGAGCGGGATCGTGGCGACGGCCTGGACGGCGGAGGTCCTCAGTCCCGTTGCGATCAGCGGGAGCGCGAGGGGGAGCTCCACCCCGACGATAATCTGCCAGCGGGACATCCCGAGCCCCTTCGCCGCGTCCCGAACGTCCGCGTCGACGCCCGTCATCCCCGTGAACGCGTTCGTCAGGATCGGGGGAACGGCAAACACCGCGACGGCAACGATGACGGCCCTGTTGCCGAAACCAACGGAGCCCGAGGCGAAGAGGGTGAGGAGCGCGAGCGTCGGAATGGCGCGCGACACATTCGCGACGACGACCGTGAGCGTTCCGCCCCGCCGGACGTGCCCGAGGAAGAGGCCGAGGGGTAGCGCGAGCGCGGCGGCGAGGCCCACGGCCGCGGCGGCCATGTACAGGTGCCCGACCCCGAGGCCGATGATCGAGTCCCGGGCGAGCCGGAGAGACCCGTCGGGTCCGTGAACCCAGGGGCCGCTTGCGCCGAGCCAGCTGGAGCCCGTCGTCAGCCAGTGCCATGCCTCGGCAAGGATCTTCATCCTCGCGTCCCCCTCAGCCAGGGCGTCATGACCTTGCCGAGAATCAGGAGCCCCAGGTCTAAGACGAGAGCGAGCGCGACGCACAGGAGCCCCGCCGTCGCGACCTCGGCGTTGTAGCCGCGGTAGAAGCCGCGGAACATCAGTTGGCCGAGCCCCCCGAAGCCGACCACGACGCCCACGGTGGCGAGCGCCACCGTGGTCACCGTCGCGACCCTCAACCCCGCGATCACGCTCGGGAATGCGTTCGGAAGCTCGACAAGCCATAGGAGTTTGATGCGGCCGTACCCGAGCCCGCGCCCGGCGTCGACGACGTTGGGATCCACCCCCTGCAGTCCCGTCACGATGTTGCGCAGGAGCGCGAGGAGCGCATACGAGACGAGGCCGATCAGGACGGTGGTGCGCCCGATCCCCGTGTACGGCGCGAGTATGCCGAAGAGCGCGAGCGAAGGAATCGTGTAGAAGACAGACGAGGTTCCGACGATTAGGCCGGCGAGCCGGGGAGCGAAGTGTGCGGCGGCGGCGAGTGGGAGGGCAATGGCGAACGCGATGACGATCGCCTCGATGGTGAGCGACGTGTGCTGGGAGAGGCGGAACGCGATGTCGCCCCAGTTGTCGTGGATGTACGCCCAGCTCAGCCACGGATTGGAGCGGTCCATGCCATGACCGTACCCGAGCGGGTAGCGTGGCGGCCATGACCGAGTTGGGCATCACCTTCCAGGGCGTGCGGAGGGAGTACGCGGATGGCACCGTTGCGGTTGCCGACCTCACGCTCGATGTGAGGTCCGGGGAGCTCCTGTGTCTGGTGGGCCCGTCGGGGTGCGGGAAATCGACGACGCTCCGCATGGTGAATCGACTCGTCGAGCCAACGGCGGGGACGATCACGGTGGCTGGTGAGGACATCATGGCGAGGGATCCCGTCGAACTGCGTCGGCGGATCGGGTACGTCATCCAGCACGTCGGCCTATTCCCACACCGCACCGTCGCGCAGAACATCGCGACGGTCCCTGGGCTGCTGGGCTGGGACCGCGATCGCAAGCGCGCCAGGGTGAGCGAGTTGCTCAAGCTCGTCGGGCTCGACGAGGCGACGTACGGCCGCCGCTACCCGCACGAGCTCAGCGGGGGGGAACGACAGCGCGTCGGCGTCGCCCGCGCGCTCGCGACGGAACCCCCCGTGCTCCTGATGGACGAGCCCTTCGGCTCGGTGGATCCCCAGGGGCGCCGCCGCCTCCAGCAGGAGTTCCTGCAGATTCAGCGCACGCTTGGAACGACGGTCATGATGGTTACCCACGACATTCGCGAGGCGATGGCGCTGGGAGATCGGATCGCGGTGTTCTCGGCTGGCGCGAGGGTTGAGCAACTCGACGTGCCCTCGGTCATAGCGGCCTCCCCGGCGAACGACTTCGTCGCGGACTTCATCGCGGACTTCGACGTTCCCGTGCGCGGTGCCGAGCCGCGGGCCGCGGCTCGTCGCTCGGGCAACTAGCCTCGGCGGACCCTGAGAACCCGGAATCCCTTCGCACTCGCGACCTTCTCGACCTCGCCCCATGCCCGGCCCGCCTCGTCGCACTGTTCGGCGAGCCAACGCGCGAGCGAGTCCGCGCCGAGATTGCGTTGGACCACCAGGTAGGCCTCGGCGCCACTCTCGAGTCGGGGGAGCCACCGCGCCAGCAGGCCATGAAGCGCGTCCTTGCCGATCCTGACGGGAGGGTTGGACCAGATCGCGTCGAATGTCAGGTCGTCGGGAACCTCGTCGGGGGTGGCCGCGATCACTTCGCCCGTGGGGGCGATCTTGCCCACGCGGCCAGCGTTCCTGCGGACCAGGTCGAGCGCTCGCTCGTTGACGTCGACCGCCCACACCCGCGCTTGGGGTTGAAGGAGCGCCATCGTCAGGGCGATCGGGCCCCAGCCGCATCCCAGATCGAGCAGAGTTCCCGACGGGGGTGGGGGAGCCGTACGAAGGAGCACCGATGTCCCGAGGTCAATGCGGCTCGAGCTGAAGACGCCCGGTGCGGTCTCGACGGCGATTCCGATCCCCGCGAGCGTCGTCCCGAACTCCCTGCGCTCGTCGGGCGACGCCGGCCTCGCGGTGAAGTAGTGGTCGCCCGCCGCGCTGCCATCACGCACTGCGCCCCGGTCATCGGTCACGGGAGCGAGCGTACCCGCGTCGGGGCGGGGTGAGAGAATGGGCCAACCATGACATCCCCCTCCGACGACCAGTTGGGCGACGACACCGCGGGCGGCGACCCGCCCGAGGCTTCGCGCACGCGCGACATGGTTGACCGCATCCTGTCTCGGGCGGGGACGGCGGTCGCGGCGGGGGGCTCCACGAGCACGAACTACGACGGGGATCAGTTCGAGCGCGAGGAGCGCGCCGGTACGCGTCGCGTCGCCGGAATCTCCACCGAGCTCGAGGACGTCTCCGAGGTCGAGTACAGGGCCCTCCGGCTCGAGCGGGTGGTGCTCGTCGGCCAATGGTCGCGGGGCTCGGCGGAGGAGGCCGAGGTCTCCATGAGGGAGCTCGCGGCGCTCGCCGAGACGGCGGGCTCCGAGGTCCTCGACGCGATGCTCCAACGCCGCGCCCACCCCGATCCCGCGACCTACCTGGGTTCCGGGAAGGCGAAGGAGCTTGCTGGGGTCGTCGCGGCGGTGGGAGCGGATACGGTCGTCGTCAACGGGGACCTCTCGCCGAGCCAGCGCCGCGCGCTCGAGGATGTGGTGAAGGTCAAGGTCGTGGACCGCACGGCGGTCATCCTCGACATCTTCGCGCAGCACGCGAAGTCCAAGGAGGGCAAGGCTCAGGTGGAACTCGCCCAGCTTGAGTATCTGCTTCCGAGGCTCCGCGGTTGGGGCGACTCGATGTCCCGCCAGGCGGGCGGACGGGTCGCGGCGGGCACCGGGATCGGCTCGCGCGGCCCCGGCGAGACCAAGATCGAGCTGGATCGACGTCGCATCCGCACCCGCATGGCGCTCCTGAGGCGCCAGATCGCCCACATGGCGCCTGCGCGCGAGGTTCGACGGGACCGGCGGACGAACCTGCCGAACGTCGCGATCGTCGGCTACACGAACGCAGGCAAGTCGTCGCTGCTGAACCGCCTGACGGGTGCGGGCGTGCTCGTAGAGAACGCGCTCTTCGCGACCCTCGATCCGACGGTGCGGCGGGCCCAGACTCCGGAGGGACGCGAGTTCACCCTCTCGGATACCGTCGGATTCGTCCGGGACCTTCCCCACCAACTCGTCGCGGCATTCGAATCGACGCTCGAGGAGGTCGCGCACGCCGACCTCATCCTGCACATCGTCGACGCGGCCCACCCGGATCCCGAGGGCCAGATCCTCGCCGTGCGCACCGTCCTCGCCGGGGTACCGGGGGCGGGGAGGGTGCCCGAGGTCCTCGTCCTCAACAAGTGCGACGTGGCGAGCGCGGAGACGATCGCGGCGCTTCGGGCGCGGCGCGACATCACCGTCGAGGTCTCGGCGCTCACGGGGCAGGGGATGGACGACCTCCTCCGGATCATCGCCGAGAACATCCCGGAGCCGGCGGTGCGCGTCGACGTCGTGGTCCCGTACACGCGCGGGGAGCTGGTGAGCGAGGCGCATTCGCGCGGTACGGTGCTCGAGGAGGAGCACCGCGGCGACGGCACCCGGCTCGTGGCGCTCGTCGAGGGAGCGCTCGCGGCGCGCCTGGTCGCGGCCGACGCTTCCGCGCCGCGTGGGACCGCCGTCGCGTGACGGCACCGGACGTCGACGCCCTGCTTCGCCGCGCCGTCGCGGCACTCGACGGGGACGAGCGCTCGGGCCAGGTGGCGATGGTCAGGGCCGTGGAGGACGCGCTCGCGAACGGCCGCCATGCACTGATCCAGGCCGGCACCGGCACGGGGAAGTCCCTCGGGTACCTCGTTCCCGCGGTCGCGCACGCGGTGAGGGAGCACGCCCGGATCATCATTTCGACCGCGACGATCGCGCTTCAACGCCAGGTGTTCCTGAAGGACCTTCCGCTGGTGCTCGACGCGCTCGCACCCGAACTGGGCGAGCGCCCCTCGGCGGCACTGCTCAAGGGGCGAGCCAACTACCTCTGCCGACACAAGCTGGGCGGCGGCTACCCGGAACCTGAGGACGGGCTCGACCTCGGGCCGGTCGGGCCCACCTCCGCGTTGGGCAGGGAGGTAGCTCGCCTCGCAGCTTGGGCGGACCAGACGGAGACGGGCGATCGCGACGACCTGGATCCGGGGGTCTCCCCGCGGGCCTGGGCCCAGGTGAGCGTCGGTGGGCGGGAGTGCCTCGGGACCCATTGCCCCGTCGCGTCGGACTGCTTCGCCGAGCGGGCGCTGGAGGCGGCCCGCCGGGCGGACATCGTCGTGACGAACCACGCGATGCTCGCGATCGAAGCGACCTCGCACGAGGTTCTCGGCCCCCACGACGCTCTCATCGTCGACGAGGCGCATGAACTCGTCTCTCGCATCACCTCGAGCGCCACGTCCGAACTCACGGGCGCGCTCGTCGCGTCCGCGTCCCGCGCCGGGCGCCGGGTCGGCGCGCGCGGATCGGATTGCGATGCGCTCGAGGTGGCCGCGCGGAGCCTCGGGACGGCTCTCGACCAGGTGCGCATCGGCAGACTCCCATTCGGCCTGCCCGACGGCCTCGCGCTCGCCGTGGCCGCCGCGCGGGATGCGGCTCGGGCCGTCCTGCGGGGCGTCGAGGCTGCGAAGGACGGTAATGGGGCCGCGGCGAAGCTCGCGACGGCTCGGCTCACCGAGATGATCGACATCTCCGACGCGCTCCTTGGCGACACGTCTCCCCTCGTCGTGTGGCTCGCCCCCGCCGACGGCGACTATGGCGCGAACGTGGCCGAACGAATCCTTGCGGCGCCCCTCGACGTGGCCGGGCTCGTGCGGGGCAGACTCATCGAGGAGACGGCGGCCGTTTTCACGTCGGCCACGCTCGCGCTCGGCGGATCGTTCGAATCCATGGCCAGGCAACTCGGCGTCGACGAGCCCATGACGCTCGACGCGGGAAGCCCTTTCGACCACTCGACGCAGGGCATCCTCTATGTGGCATCCCACCTCGACCGGCCGGGCTCCGGAGGGATCGCGGCCGACGCCCTCGACGAGCTCGCTGACCTGATCTCGGCGGCGGGGGGTCGGACTCTCGGGCTCTTCTCGTCGCACCGCGCCGCGGTCGAGGCGACGGAGGCGATGCGGGCGCGCCTCGACGTCCCCATCATGTATCAGAAGGATGACCAGGTCGCGACGCTCCTCGAGCGCTTCCGTGCCGATCCGCGAGCGTGCCTATTCGGCTCGACGACGCTCTGGCAGGGCGTCGACCTCCCCGGCGACACCTGCACGCTCGTCGTCATCGACCGGGTGCCGTTTCCGCGGCCCGACGACCCGATCGCGCAGGCGCGA
>JADGOS010000061.1 GCA_017882825.1 Demequinaceae bacterium
TCGGCCTGAAGGTGGCGTCCGGCCCTCCGGTCATGACGATCGGGCTCGTAGCGCTCAACGTCGTCGCCTACCTCTACGGAACGACGCTCAAGTCGGGACAGTTGTTCAGCGCGTGGGGCCTGTGGCCCCACTACGACGCGGCGTACTCGAACGTATACGGCGGAACCGAGTGGTGGAGGTGGATCACCAACGGCTTCGTCCACGAGGGCATTCTGCACATCGGCATGAACATGTTCGTCCTCGTCATGTTTGGTCGGCAGGTGGAGATGCTACTCGGACCCCTGCGGTTCGCGATCCTTTACGGTGCGTCCCTCCTCGGATCGAGCGCGCTCATCGCGATCCTCGGCGCCACCGGGAGCGTGCACGGCGGCGCGTCTGGCGCGATCTTCGGCCTCATCGCGGGCTACATTGCGATCGCCATGAACCTTCGACTGCCCGTCCAATCCCTCGTCCTGCAGGCAGGCGCGTGGCTCGTCGTCGGCTTCTTCCTGCGCCTGTCGTGGCAGGGTCACCTAGGCGGCGCGCTCACCGGTTGGGTCGTCACGACGCTGATCCTGAGGTTCGCCTCCCGAAGACCCGCACCCGGGTCCCGCTCGGCGTAATGACACCCGTGTAGTTATCCCCGCCTGTGGACAAACCTGGGGATATCGAGCGGGAAGGCTATTTCCACCGTGTCGTGAAGGCGGCGCCGATGATGAGCAGGCCGAACCCGACCAGCAGGTTGAGGTTGCCAATGTGGAACAGGGACGTGTTGGAGATGTAGTACACGACGATCCAGCCCACGCCGCCGATGAGACACGTGGCCATCACGGGAACCAACCACCGGGGGTTCGTCGTGTCACGGCCGGCTCCGCGCGGGGGGACGTAGGCGGCCTTCTTGCGCTTCTTCGACTCGGCCACGGAACACTCCTCCATACTCGGGCGCCCGGCGGGCGCGATACGCACCCAGCGTAGCGATCCCGGCGAACCTCACGGACGACTTGCCCGCCAAGCGTCGCGTAGGCTTGCGTGGATGAAGCGCGGCCACCGAATCATCGACCGGGTGCTGGGCATCACGGGGGAGGCGCTCGTGACCCTCGGCGTCGTCCTCGGCCTCTTTGTCGGTTGGGAACTCTGGTGGACGGACCTCGGCGCGAACAGGGCGCAGGCCGACATCGTCGCGAACCTGAACTGGAGCGGCACGCCTTCGGCGAGCGTCTCCGGAACGCCCGGTCCTTCCCCGTCGATCGCGAACCCCGACGTCGTCGTCCCGGTCAACGCGCCAACGCTCGTCAAGCGGACGGATGCGCCCCCGGTGCTCGCGGAGCCAGCCCACGCGACCACGTTTGCGACCATGTACGTCCCTCGGTGGGGCTACGACTACGTGCGCCCGATCAGCCAGGGCACGGACAAGAGGGGCGTCCTCGATCCGCTGGGGATCGGCCACTACACCGGCACGGCCATGCCGGGCGGGCTGGGCAACTTCGCCGTCGCCGCTCACCGCACCACCTACGGCAAGCCGTTCAACCGGATCGAAGAGATCCAGGTGGGCGACGTCGTCGTCATTCGCACGGAGGGCGTCTGGTACGTGTACCGCGTGACGTCCACGGAAATCGTTCTGCCGACCAACGTTGGCGTCATCGCCCCCGTCCCCGACCAGCCCGGAGTCGCGGCGAGTGGACGCTATCTCACGATGACCACCTGCCACCCGAAATACTCCGCCTCCCGACGGTATGTCGTCCATGCGGAGCTCGCCTACTGGACGCCCAGTTCCGCGGGATACCCCGAGGAGCTTGTTCCCCCACCGGTCCGGACGACGCCCGCGCCCGCGGACTCATCGCCCGCAGCCCACCCGACCGCACCCGGAGTCCTCTGATGTACGGGTGGCTGTGGCGGCACCTGCCCGGAGGACGATGGTCGAAGATCGCCATCCTGGTCGCGCTCGCGCCCGCCATCCTCATCGTGCTGTTCCAGTGGGTGTTCCCGTGGGCGGAACCCCTTCTTCCCTTTGGCCAAACAACGGTGGGGGGCTGACATCATCACGCGAATCCTGGTGATCGACAACTACGACTCGTTTGTGTACACCATCGTCGGTTACCTGCGGCACATGGGCGCAGAGACGACGGTGGTGCGCAACGACGTGGAATCGGCGCTCGATGACCTGCCCGGTTTCGATGGCGTGCTCGTCTCCCCTGGCCCGGGTGCCCCGGCCGACGCCGGTATTTCTGGCCGGGCGATCCTCGCCTGCGCCGAGACGGCGATGCCGATGCTCGGCGTGTGCCTCGGCCACCAGGCGCTGGCGGAGGTGTTCGGTGCGACCGTCTCGCACGCGCCCGAACTCATGCACGGCAAAACGAGCGAGGTGTTCCACGACGGGGAGGCGGTGCTCCTTGAGGGCCTGCCGAACCCGTTCACGGCGACGCGCTATCACTCGCTTGCGGTGGTGCCGGAGACCGTGCCGGGGGAGCTGGAGGTCACGGCCGTGACCAGCTCCGGCATCGTGATGGGCTTGAGTCACCGCACGCTTCCGCTGCACGGCGTGCAGTTCCACCCGGAGTCCGTCCTCACCCAGGGCGGGCACCGCCTCCTCGCGAACTGGCTCGCGGTATGCGGGCTTCCCGGTCCCGAGGCGAGGAGCGCCGGGCTATCCCCGCTCGTTCGCCGCTAGGCCCCGATCGTTCGTCGCCGAACCCCCTGCTGGTCCTCCGCTAGGGCGGCGGCGTCGTTGTCGTTGTCGTTGTTGTTGTCGTCGTCGTCGTCGCCGCGGGGCCGAGCGAGACGACGATGGTGACGGCCTGACCCTCGGCGAGTTGGGTGTCCTTGGCGGGACTCTGGTCGATGACGGTCCCTGCCGCCACCGTCGAGGAGTTCTGCCGGGTGACGTTCGCGGTGAAGTTCAGCGCCCTGACGGCCGCCGTCGCATTGTCTTCGGTCTGGCCCTTGAGGTTGGGGACGGGGTGATACACGACCGGCGTGGCGACCGAGAGTTGGATACCGGTGGTCTGAGGGATGAGCCCGGGTTGCGGGTTCTGCGAGAGGACGGTGCCCGGCGGCTTCGCGTCCGTCTGCACCGGGAGTTGCTCGACGGCAAGCCCGATCGCGGCCAGTATCGCGGTGGCCTCATCGATGGACTTGTTGGTGACGTCGGGGAGTTGAACCTGGCCGCTGGAGATGTACAGGGTAATCGGGTCGCCGGGCTTGACGGAGGTTCCTCCGACCGGATCCGTCTTGGTCGCGCGCCCCGCGGTGATGGTGTAGTCGGAGTTGTCCGGGATGACTTCCTTGACCACCAGGCCCGCGTGCACGATCAGGGCCGTCGCATCGGCTTCCATCAGCCCATTGACCTGCGGCACGGTGGCCTGGGTTGGCCCCGAAGACACGTAGATCGTCACCGTGCTCTTCTTGTCGACGACGACGGCCGCGGCCGGGTTTGAGCGAATGACGAATCCCGCAGGGACGTCGGCGGAGGCTTCGGTCTGAGGGTCGGCGACGAGTTCGTACTTCGTCAGAAGGTTGACGGCCGCCTCCTGCTGCAATTCGACGACGTTGGGCACCGCGACGGTGGTCGCTACCACCTCGGCCTTCTGTTTGGTCAGGTTGATCAGGCCGAAGATGATCAGCCCCGCGACGAGGAGGGATCCCACCAGGATTAGCGTGTTGCGAATGAGGCGCGCACGCCCTCCCGGAACCTCGACCAACTCGTCGTCGGGATCTTCCGGGAAGTCTCCGCCGGCGGGCATCACCTGGGTCATGCCGGTGCCACCCGCCGCCGCGGCCAGGACGGCCGTCGCTCCCGATCCACGGCCCGCGGAACCGACCGGGTACTGCCCGGTGGCGATGTCGAGCGGCCGACCTTGCGAGACCGCGGCGAGATCGGCGAGGAACGCCTGAGCCGTCGAGTAGCGGGCATTCCGGTCCTTCTCCAGGGCGCGCATGACGACGCGATCCAGTTCCGGTGGCACGTCGGGAGCGAAGGACGAAGGAACGGGTGCGGGCTCGCGCACATGCTGGTACGCCACGGAGACGGGCGAATCCCCGAGGAAGGGCGGGCGGCCGCACAGGAGCTCAAAGAGCACGCAACCCGTGGAGTAGAGGTCAGAACGCGCGTCGACGTTCTCTCCGCGGGCCTGCTCGGGCGAAAGGTACTGCGCGGTTCCAACGACCGACTGAGTCTGCGTCATGGTCTGGCCGACGTCGGCGAGGACGCGCGCGATGCCGAAGTCCATCACCTTCACTGCGCCCGTGGGGGTCAGCATGATGTTGGCCGGCTTGATGTCGCGGTGGACCAGGCCCGCGGCATGCGCATACTCAAGGCCCGTCAAAACGCCAGCGACGATCTCGATCGCCTCATCGATGGGCGCGGCCGCGCCGTCCTTCAGGATGTCGCGAACCGTGTGGCCCTCGACGTACTCCATGACGATGAAGGGAAGCGTCTGGCGCTCGCCGTTCGCGGTGATGATCTGTTCTTCGCCCGTGTCGTACACGGCGACGATCGCGGGGTGGTTGAGGCCAGCGGCCGCCTGCGCTTCCCGACGAAACCTGGTCTGGAAGGACGGGTCCCGCGCGAGGTCGGGCCGAAGAACCTTGATGGCGACGGTGCGCCCGAGGCGCGTGTCGTAGCCGATGTGGACCTCGGCCATGCCACCTCGCCCGATGAGTTCGCCAACCTGGTAGCGGTTGGCGAGCATCTTCGACGCCTCGTTCATGTGCGAATCCTCGGCCCTCGGTTCGGTTTCCCATGGGTGATGGTCCCGTTCGCGCCCATTGTGCCATCTACCTCGCCGCTTGGTCGCCGCGAGGGGCGTCGGGACGTGGACGGGCCTTGCGGGGGGCGATCGACGGCGGCATGGCGCGGGCGGGGGCGCCCCCCTTGTGGCGCGGGCGAATCGACTCGGGGATCGGACGCGAACGGAAGCGCTGCTCCGCCTCGGTGGGCAGGCGTAGCACGGAGAGTTCGCGCGCGAGTGACTTCGCGCTTTCGGGCCGCCGCTTGGGGTTCTTTTCGAGCAGGTCCATGATGACCGCGGTCAGCGCGGGAGGGATGGTGTCGGGCAGGGGCGGAACGGGATCGTTGACCTGCGCAATGGCGATGTCGACGGGGTTGGCGGCCGTGAAGGGGCGCTTGCCGACGAGCGCCTCATAGGCGATGATCCCCAGCGCGTAGAGGTCCGACCGCGGGGTCGCGGCCTTCCCGAGAGCAAGTTCTGGCGCCAGATACTGCGCGGTCCCCATCACCATGCCGGTCTGGGTGAGCGCCGTTTGGTCGGCGCTGCGACTCACCCCGAAGTCGGTAATCTTCACGGTCCCGTCGGGCTGTACCAGGAGGTTACCGGGCTTAACGTCCCGGTGAATGACCCCGGCGTCGTGTGCCGCCTGGAGCCCGTGGCACGCGTCGATGAGAATGTGGACGAGCCTCCGCGCCTCGAGAACGCGTTCGCGCTCAAGGATGGCGGCGAGGGACTCTCCCTCGACGAGTTCCATGATCATGAAGGCGTTGCCCTCGAACGTGCCGTAGTCGAGAACCTGAGCAATGTTGCGATGGCCAAGGCTGGCGGCATTTCGCGCCTCGATCTCGAACCGTTTGAGGAAGACGGCGTTGGTCGTCGCCTCGTCCTTGAGGACCTTGATCGCGACGTGCGTGCCCAACTCCTCATCGTGCCCGCGCCACACCTGGCCCATCCCTCCGACGGCAAGCACGCGGCCAAGGCGGTACCGGCCGCCGAGCAATACACCTTCGGCAATCATCGGAGCCCCTGGTCTTTGCGCCGTTGGTCAAGCTCGATGGCCTTCTGGATCACGGCCTTGGCGATCGGGGCGGCGACCTTGCCACCGGTAGCCTCGCTCCCCGCGTTCCCGCCGTTCTCCACGATCACCACGACGACCACGACGGGGTTGTCTGCGGGAGCGAAACCCAGGAACCACGCGTGGGGAGCCGCGTCGGTGCCGGATTCGGCCGTCCCCGTTTTCCCCGCTACGGAGACCCCGGGGATCTGCGCGGCGGTGCCTGTCCCGCCCTCAACAACGGCGACCATCATGGCGCGCAGAGCGGTCGCGGTCTGGCTGCTCATGGGCGTGCTGTACGTCTCGGGTCGCGCCACGCTGAGCACCTGGAGTGAAGAATCGCGCGTATCAGCGACCAGGTAGGGACGCATCAGGACGCCGCCGTTCGCGATGGCCGATCCGACCATGGCCATCTGAAGGGGCGTAGCCCGAACGTCGTACTGTCCAATCCCCGACATCGCCGTCTGCGCCGCGTCGGGATTCTGCGGAAGTCGGGACGGGGTGACGGAAAGGGGAATGGAGAGAGAGTCGCCCCATCCGAACTCGTGGGCCTTCCGCGCGATCGAGTCCCATCCGAGACTCATGGCGAGGCCGGCAAACGGAGTGTTGCAGGAGTGCTGGAGGGCATAGGCGAGGGTGGGCCGGTCGTCGGGCCCGCACGTCTCGTTGCCGAAGTTCTTGATCGTTGTGGTGGTGAGCGGGAGGGTCAACTCCTGGGGTGCGTAGAGCGGCGTGTCCGACGTATATCCGCTCTCTAGCGCCGCGGTCGTGGTGATGAGCTTGAAGAGGGATCCGGGGGCGTATGTGTCGCCAGCGATCGCACGGTTGATGAGGGGTTTAGCCGGGTCGCCCTCCAGCGCCTGATACGCGCTGACGACGTCTGCCGTCGTGTGACTCGCGAGCCGGGTGGGGTCGTAGCTCGGGCTCGTGACCATCGCGAGAATCTCGCCCGTCCTCGGGTCGAGCGCGACGACCGCGCCGCGCTGCGCGCCGAGGGAGTCCGCCGCGACCTGCTGCAACTCGGACCGAAGCGTCAGTTCCACGGTGGCTCCGCGCTGTTCCTTGCCAGCCAACAGATCCCCCAGCCGAGTCCAGAAGAGCGAGTCGTCGGATCCGTTGAGAAGGGTGTTCTCCGCCTGTTCGATTCCGGTGCGTCCGTAGACGACGGAATAGAAGCCCGTCACTGGCGCATACAGGCCTCCGTTCGCGTAGGTGCGTTGGTAGCCGAACGGGTCGTTGACGGGGGACGACGACGCGATGGCCTGGCCGTCCACCACGATCGGGCCCCTGAAGGTTCCATACTCGCGGTAGAGGGTGCGGCGGTTGCGCGAATCGGCATTGAGCGAGCTGGCATCAAAGAACTGCACGTAGGTCGCCGCGCTCATGAGGGCAAGGAACATGACGAGCACGATAACGCTGAGGCGGCGGATGGCGCTGTTCACGGCGACGCCTCTTCCCGCCGGGAGTCGTGGGACATGCGCAGGAGTAGTCCGATCACGATCCAGTTGGCCAAGAGAGAACTCCCCCCGTAGGCGAGGAACGGCGTCGTCAGGCCCGTGAGGGGGATCAGACGGGTCACGCCCCCGACGACGACGAACAGTTGCAGAGCGATGGCGAACCCCAGCCCCGCCGCGAGAAGCTTTCCGAACCCGTCGCGCATCCCGATCGCGGTGCGAAACGCGCGTTCGACGATGAGGAGATAGAGGGCGAGCAGCGCCATCAGGCCGGTCAGGCCCAACTCCTCGCCGAGAGAGGAGAAGATGAAGTCGGACTCGGCAAGCGGCACCTGCCCTGGTATGCCTTCACCGAGGCCGGTTCCGAAGAGTCCACCATTCGCGAGTCCGAAGAGCCCCTTGACCAGTTGCTCCGATCCGCCGGCGCTCTGGTACACCGCGGGATCGAGCGCGTGGAGCCACACGTTGTATCGCGCGGCGACGTGGGGGAAGACCGTCCCGGCGGCAATGGCGCCGGCGCCGAACAGGCCCACGCCGATCAGCACCCAACTCAGGCGCTCCGTCGCGAGGTACAGGATGGCGACGAAGAGCCCGAAGAAGAGCATCGACGTTCCGAGGTCCTTCTCGTAGACGAGCACCGCGATTGACGCGACCCAGGCGAGGACGATCGGCCCCAGATCGCGCAAGCGGGGAAAACGGATTCCGAGCACCTTGGGACCGGCGAGCGCGAGGTTGTCCCGGTGGGTGACGAGGTAGCCGGCGAAGAAGATCGCGAGGAGAATCTTCGCGATCTCTGCAGGTTGGAACGACAGCCCGAACACCTCGATCCAGAGCCGAGCGCCCCGGCGCTCGTGCCCGAGACCCGGCAGCAGGGGAAGCAAGAGGCAGGCGAGCCCGGCGACCATCGTGGTATAGGTGAAGCGCCGGAGCACGCGGTGATCGCGCAGAAAGACGATGACGATCACGGCGAGGGTGACGCCGATGACGCTCCAGGCGAGTTGGCGCGTCGCGTAGTGAGACGCGTTCGAGGTTCCCGCCCGTTCAAGGTCGAGGCGGTAGATCATCGCTAGCCCCACGCCGTTGAGGGCGAACGCCGCGGGGAACAGAACCGGATCCGCGGCGGGCGCCCACGCGCGAAGGGCGCCGTGTCCCGCGATCGCGAGGGCAGCCGTGCCGAGCCCGAAGAACCACACGTTTGCCGGGAGCCCACCCGTCGCGCCAAGGCCGACGAGCGCGTACGCCGAAACGGGTATGGCGATCGCGAAGGCCAAGAGGAATCCCTCGGCGCGGCGACTGCTCCGGATCCGGACGTCGGCGACAGTCGCCACTAGTGGGTGCCCACCGCGTCGTCGACCACTTTCAATGCGGCGGCAAGCGAACCCGCTTGGATCGTCGATCGAATTCGGTCCTGCTCGGCGGGTTGAAGATCGCTCAACTTGATTCCCGTGTCCTTGACGAGCGAAGAGAGATCGAACGGCCCGAGGGCCTGAGGAATCCCGCGGTAGATGCTCACATCACCGTCGTGTTCGGCGACGTAGTACTGGTTTTGGGTCCATGCGTAGGCCCCGAACCCCGCCGCGATCACCACGACGAGGCCCGCCGCCGGAAGGCTCCAGGGGCGAAGACGCTCCCACGCTTGGACGACGCGGCGGCGGGGTGCCTCCTCGGGGGTGGTCTCTGTCACCGCCGCAGCACGCGCGGCCGGCGAGTCCTTCGCCCGCTCTCGGGCGGCGGTCGCGTCGTTCGGAGCCGCAGCCGCCGAGCCGACGATCTGCGCTACGTCAGGTGGGCCCGCGTTGCCCTTGGCGCGATCGACGTCCACGACATCGGCGACGATGCAGGTGACGTTGTCGGGCGCGCCGCCGGCGAGCGCGAGTGCGACGAGGCGGTCCGCGCACTCCGCCGGGTCAGCCGTCGCCTCGAGCGTCTTCGCCAGGGTGGCCCGCGCCACGACGGCGCTGAGGCCGTCCGTGCACAGGAGCCACCGATCGCCCACCTTGGTCTCGCGGGCCGAGATGTCCACCGGCACGTCGGCGTCGACGTCGCCCAATACGCGAAGAAGCATCGAACGCTTGGGGTGGTGCTCGGCATCCGCGGCGCTCAAGCGCCCCGTGTCGACCAGGTGCTGAACGAAGGTGTGGTCGGTCGTGATCTGGTCGAAGATGCCGTCGCGAAGGAGATATGCGCGCGAATCGCCGATATGCGCCATGGCGATGGCGTTCCCTGCTCGCAAAATCGCGGTGACTGTGGTGCCTAGTCCGCTGAGTTCGGGATCGTTGTGGGCACGCTCAACGATCTGCGTGTGCGCAAGGGCGATGGCCTCCTTGAGCGCATCGAGGGCCTTCTCGGGCCCGAGTGCCTCGCCGTCGAGGCCCACGAGGGTTCCGACCGCGATTGAGGAGGCGATATCTCCCCCGGCGGCGCCGCCCATTCCGTCGGCGACCACAAGAAGATGCGGTCCCGCATACGCCGAGTCCTGGTTGTTGCTGCGCACGAGGCCGACGTCCGAACGCGCCGCGAAGTTCAACCCTAGGAACATGTCACGTCCTCATCTCGAGCGACGTCGCACCCATGGTCAAGCGCGAATCCAGGAGGAACTCCTCCGGTTCCGTCAACTTCGCGTCGTTGAGGAAGGTTCCATTGGTCGAACCGAGATCCTCCACCATCCATGTGTCACCTTCGAGGAAGACGCGTGCGTGGCGAGACGAGCAGTAGTCGTCTTCGATGACCAGTGTCGCGCGCGGGGACCGACCGATGGTGATAGCGGACTTCTCGAGCGGAATCGACGTGCCGGTGAGCGGGCCGGCGACGACGACGAGCCGGAGCTTCTCTCCGCCGGCGCCTCGCGGTGGCGCCTTCACTCCGGTCGCCGCGCGCGCGGGCGGCGACGAGGCCGACGCCTTCGCGCGCATCGTCCTCGTGTTCGTCCGTCCCCTTCCGCGGGCGAAGACCCGCGTGCCGTAGATGTCGGCGCGGAGAACGGCGATTGCGGAGAGCACAAGGGCCCAGAGCAACGCGAGAAACCCGACCCGTAGAAGGGTGAGCGAGAGTTGGCTCACGTCACACGTCCCCCGCCAGTGGAAGGGCGTCCCAGTACATGATGGTGGTCCGTCCGATCGTCACCACGTTGCCGTCGAGCAGGGTGACCTCCTTGATGCGCTGGTCCTCGACGAACGTTCCATTGGTGGACCCGAGATCGGTGAGGATGGTCCCGAACTCGGTGACGTCGAATCGCGCATGAACCCTGCTCACTCCGGTGTCCTCAATGACGACGTCGGCCTCCGTGCCTCGCCCGACCGTCGTGCTCTCCCCCGTGAGGTGAAAGCGCCGTCCGTCAACGTCGATCAGCGGGCGCCGGGAGTTGGCCGAGGCGCCCGACGCCTCCGTGACGGGGCTGCGCGACGAGCGCGACGCGACGGTGAAGCGCCCGGTCGAGAGGGCCTCGTCGAGGAAGAAGCGCACGGTCACCGAACCGACGAACGTGTACCGCTGATACTCGGCGTGCTCGTGGAGCGCGTCCTCGAACTCGCGTGCCATCGCGTCCTCGCCCCACGCGACGACCGCCTCGTGGTCGACGGGGCTGAGGAGGAGGTCGTACTCGTTCGGCGCGACCGTCCGCGCACGGTCGACGGCCGCCGCCTTGGCGTCCGCCTCCTTGCGGAGCGCGGCGGCAAGTTCGATGGGCTTGACTCCCGAGCGCGACGTTCTGGAGAACGCGGCGTTCACCGCATTCTCCACGCCACGCTCGAACCGATCGAGCACACCCATATAGGCATCGTATCCGCCAGGCCTCGCGTGCTAGAGTCGTCCGGCGCGCGCGAGTGGCGGAATTGGCAGACGCGCACGGTTCAGGTCCGTGTGCCCGAAAGGGCGTGGGGGTTCAACTCCCCTCT
>JADGOS010000141.1 GCA_017882825.1 Demequinaceae bacterium
GCAGATCATGGAAGCCCTGAAGAGCATGCCCCTGCCGGAGAAGTTCAGGGGCTGGAGTGAGGTCATCTCGGTCGAGATCACGGATCGGCCCGACCTTCGGTATGGGTGGGTCATCAGTGGTGACCAGTGGCATGTCACGACGGGTCAGACCATGCGGTCCACCGTCCGCCTTCTGGCCAAGGAGGAGGACCTCATGAATCGTCTGGCGACGGGCTCCGGCGTGGACGGCTACTCACTGGTGAGGCCTCTCGGTGCCGTCCACTGGAGCGACCCCAAGGTCCGGCATCTGGTGGACGGCATGGCCGCGTATTTGCGGACGTTCCACAAGCCGGCGCTTCAGGAGTGGCAGGCGCAGCGGTTGCGCAAGGAGCACGGCGTCGAGGCGATGACCCAGGAGCAGCTCGTCAGCGCTCTGGGGTCGCGTAACCTGGAAACTCGAAAAGCGGCAGCAGATGCGTTGGGCGACCAAGGTTGGGCTCCTCCCCCCGGAATGGACGCGGAGAGTTACTGGGTGGCGAAGTGGGAGTGGGGCAAGGCCCAGGCCGCCGCCGCGGACGCTCCGGCAGCGTCCGGCTCCGGGGTCTCGGACCAGGCCGCGCCGTCCGAGGTGCACGTCGCCGTCGAGTACCTGGCAGGTCATCTGAAGCGTAAGGAGGTCCGCAAGAGTCCCGCCGTAGTTCGGTCCATCGCGGACGCCCTCGTTCAACTTGGTCCGTCTGCGGTGCCGGAGATTCTCTCGCAAGTGCAGCAGTTCTCCTCCGACTCTGGTGTCCTTGCCGGTCTCTTCGGCGCGATCAACCGGATCTGCGCAGGCCCCGGGACCGTTGAGCAGCGCATCGAGTTGCTGGTGCACGGGGGCGCGGGCTTGAGGTTCTTGGCGTTTCGACCGGGGCAGGTTGACCTCAAGAACGCACTTGTCGCCGATGGATCTGCTGCGGTCGTCCCTCTCATTGCCGCGCTTCACGACGACAACGAGAACGTTCGCCGTGGCGCTGCCGAGGTGCTTGAACGCATTGGAGGCCCTCGAGCAACGGCCGCGCTCGCGGAGTTGGCCAACGGCCCAGACTCGGGCGTTCGCTAGGACGCCGCACGCACCGTCGAGAGCAGGTCCGCGCGAAGCGTGAGGTCCGCCGTCGACGCCACGGCCGTGGAGAGCGCGGCGTCGGGACCGGACCCCGGCCGCAAGGGACACGGAAGCGGTCCTCTGGTAGCGTCGCGGCTTGGTGCGGGGGTCCCGCGCGGACCACACCCGAGGGAGACCACCATGATCCGCAGGGCTCTTGCAGCAGGCGCCCTGTTCGCGAGCGTCGCGTTGATGTCCGCATGCGGCGGCTCGACCCCGACCTCGACGACGACCGATTCCGCGGCCGCGCAACCGTCCGTGCAACCGTCCGTCACGCCCAGCGAAGCGGCGCCGGTCTACAAGGGCGACCAGCCCGCGGAGTGGGACGTGACCCTGCTGTGGCAGGCCGTCGCCATCTGGTACGTCGACAACGACGGCGCGCCCCCGGCGATCACGGTCGAGGGTGGGCGGTACCTTCTCAACGGCACGGACATCGGTCCGGTCACCCCCGACGTGCAATTCGGCGGACTGACGGGCACGGGCCCCGACGACTGGTGCGTGTGGGTGACGAACCCCCTCGGCGACCAGAAGGACTTCCAGCACGCGGCGGCGGGTTCCTATGAGCCCGGGAAGTGCGGCAGCTAGGTCCGCACGAGAAGGGGCCCGCCGCGTCACGGCGTGGTGACAGGGCGCTACGCCCTCTGGAGCAGCGGCGTGCGATTGCCGGTCGGCTCGACCGACGCCCGCACGACCTCCCAGGCGGCGGGGTCGAGACCGGCGCTGTGTATCGCCTCGCGCGCGATCTGGAGCGATGTGCCCAGGGCGGACTCGGGCTCCACGACTCCGGAGAACGTGAGGCAGAACGTCAGCACGTGCGTGCCAGCGTTCGCGGCGAGGTCGGCGTCGGGCGTCAGCGTCATGGAGTGGAGGGCGTCGGCGACGGCGTCGAACGCCGCATCCAGGCTCGCGCCTGGGCGCGCGGGGGAGCGGACGTCGACCTCGACGTAGGTGCTCGGGGCGTGCGCGCGCGTCATCATCACTCCTCCCAGCAGTCTAAACGGCGGAACCACATTCTCAGGTTGATCAGGTAGCTGCCGCCCGGGGTGAGGTGGATCGTCTTCTGATGGAGCCCGCACGGGCAGCGGCCCTTCGGATATCGGCCGCGCCACGCCCGGCTGGCAAGGCTAGTGTCGTGAGTAGCGACCTCATGGTGCGACTCCCTGGCTCGCCACGCCGACAGGAGCACCCATGACCACCAATCGCCCGCCACGCGCTACGTCGGACCAGAAGGCGGTGGCCGACCTCGTCGTCAAGAAGGCTCGTGACGCCGCCGGGTCCGACGGGTTCCAGGCGAAGATGTACCAGGCCATCGCCGTGCAGCGCCCGGTGGTGGTGGAGTTCCTGAAGTCGCTTCGCCGGGAGAAGCCGGACGCCACCGCGGCGGAGCTCCTCAAGGTGCTCGACGCGCGCTACGTAGCGGCCGTGACCCTCACCGGTACCGCCGTCGGCGCCTCGGCCGCCCTCCCCGTCGTCGGCACCGGCATTGCCCTGAGCCTCGGCGTCGCCGACCTGCTCTTCTTCTACGAGATCAGCGCGCTCTACGTGCTCGCCGCCACCGAGCTCCACGGGATCGAGGTGACCGACGCCGAGCGGGCCCGGCCCCTGGTCTTCGGGATGCTGCTCGGCGAGAAGTCGCAGAGCCAGGTGGCCAAGATCGTGCTCCAGGCCGCGGGGGCCGGAGGCGTCAACCAGGCGCGCGGCGTCGCGAACGCCGTGGGCACGCGGGTGCTGCCTTCCGGCTGGGGCGAGGTGCTCACCCAGCAACTCCCGGACTCGGCGCTCGCGCCCGTGGCGACCGTCATCGCGAAGCAGGCGCTCAAGGAAAGCGCGAAGTTTGGAGGCGAGACCCTGGGCAAGGTGATCCCGTTCGGCATCGGCGCGATCGTCGGAGGGGTGGGGAACTTCGCGTTTGGGCGCGACGTGGTCAAGGCCGCGCGCATCGCCTTCCCCGTGCCTCCCGCCGGGTTCCCCGACGCCGTCGCGGACTTCAGCGCGCCGGACCTCACGGTCCTTTCGCAGTCGCGCGCCGTCAAGGCGATGCAGGCCGCGGCGGGCCACGCGTCGGACTTCGGCGAGGCCGCCTGGGGCAAGGCGAACGTGGCGATGGATGTGTTCCGCTCGGTTGACCTCGACGGCGACGGCGTGCCGGACGAGGCGCGGGCGCTCACCGCGGCGAAGTCCGCCGGGGCGGCGGGGAAGCGCGCCGCGATCGGTGGCGCGGCGGCGGGAAAACGCGCCGGATTGGCCACCAAGGATGCCGCGATCGCGGGCGCCGGTGCGGTCGGGGCTCGCGTGAAGCGGATTAGGGACGAGAGGGCGAGCAAGAAGGCCGCGGGCGGTCG
>JADGOS010000142.1 GCA_017882825.1 Demequinaceae bacterium
CAGGTGTACCACGCGCCGGACTTACGGATGAAGCCGTGCTCCACGCCGAGGTCGATGATCTCTCCTTCACGGGAGATGCCGTGCCCGTACAGGATGTCAAACTCGGCCTGCTTAAACGGAGGAGCCATCTTGTTCTTCACGACCTTGACGCGGGTCCGGTTTCCGACGGCGTCGGTGCCTTCCTTGAGCGTCTCGATGCGGCGGATGTCGAGTCGAATCGATGCGTAGAACTTCAGCGCCTTGCCACCCGTGGTTGTCTCGGGCGAACCGAAGAAGACGCCGATCTTCTCGCGGAGTTGATTGATGAAGATCGCGGTGGTGCCGGAGTTGCTCAGACCCCCCGTGATCTTGCGGAGAGCCTGCGACATGAGCCGGGCCTGCAGACCGACGTGGCTGTCGCCCATCTCGCCCTCGATCTCCGCCTTAGGGACGAGGGCCGCGACCGAGTCGATCACGAGCACATCGATGCCGCCGGAGCGAATGAGAATGTCCGCGATCTCGAGCGCCTGCTCGCCCGTGTCCGGCTGGGAGATGAGCAACTGTTCGACGTCGACGCCCAGCTTCCTGGCGTACTCAGGGTCGAGCGCGTGTTCCGCGTCGATGAACGCCGCGACACCGCCTGCCCTCTGGACGTTGGCGACCGCGTGGAGCGCGAGCGTCGTCTTTCCACTCGACTCGGGGCCGTAGATCTCCACGACCCTTCCGCGGGGAAGGCCGCCGATGCCGAGGGCGACGTCCAAAGCGATGGATCCGCTCGGGATGATTTCGACGGCGACCCGCTGCCCCTCACCGAGACGCATGACCGATCCCTTGCCGTACTGGCGGTCGATCTGTCCAAGCGCCGCCTCAAGCGCCTTTGCGCGGTCCATGTTAGCCATCTCTGCCACCTCGGGTCCTCGGCGCCTCCGCCGGTTGCTGGTATAGACACGACGCTAGGCCGCACCCCTGACATCCCTTCGGCGACTCTCCCCGCTGGGGATAATCCGCCCGAAGTGACAGCCTGGGTGCCACCGTCATCACGATGACTCTACCGAACACATGTTCGAATAGACAGCCGCGGCGTTCGGCGTGTCTCGGACCTATCGTGGAGGGGGAATCAACCGCGTGCGGTCCCCGCCGTCGCGCCGGGATGGCGGGATATCCATGGCATCGCAGAGCGCGTGCCAAACGTCCCGCGGATCGACGTCATCATCGAGGGCTTGGTCGGCGGTTCGGCTATCCAGACCGGTGATCACCAATTCACGGGCAAGCGTCCTGGCGTATTCCGGACCGAAGACGGCATCGAGAAGGGCGTAGAACTCCCTCAGGCGCATCTAGCGTCGGACGGCGAGCAAGCCCACGCCCGGCCGACGCGACGACCCGAGAAATTCGGGAACCGTATCGGGGATGGTCGGAACGACCGCTACTGCGAGAGCCTCTGCCACGGAAAAGCGGTCGGCGACGTCGCGCAGGAGCGACGACATTGGAACGTCGAGCGCCTCGCAGATCGAGGCGAGAAGTTCCGACGATGCTTCCTTCTGTCCGCGCTCAACCTCGGACAGGTAGCCGAGTGACACCCGCGCGTCCGAGGACACGTCACGCAGGGTTTTGCCCTGCGTGAGGCGCGCGCCACGGAGGACGTCGCCGAGTTCATTCCGAAGAATGGGCATCCGTCCTCCCTTTCGCATGATCTGGTTGCTCTCCACGTCTGTCACAACGTAGATTACTCCACGCTTGTTCCCGCCCATGTAGCCGAGTCGAGAACCTCACACAAAGCCTGAATGGCGCGATTCACCGCCTCCGCCCTCACCGCGTCCCTATTCCCCGGCGCTACGACGGTCAGCGCGAGCGACCCGAACGGGCCGACGACCGCGACACAGAAGGTTCCGGGGTCCCGACCCCCGTGCGGCTTCGGCCCTGCGGCGCCGGTCGTCGCGACCGCGAGGTCGGAGCCCAGCAACTGGCGTGCGGCCTCGGCCATCGCCAAGGCCGTCTCTTCGCTGACCGGCCCGTACATCGCAAGGGTGGCCGCGGCGACGCCGAGGACGTGCTGTTTCGCGTCGGGCGAGTACGCGACGACGCCACCGACGAAGACGTCGGACGCTCCGGGAACGGAGGTTAGGGCGGCAGCGACGAGTCCGCCCGTGAGCGACTCGGCGGTGGCCACCGTGAGCTTTCGGGCGCGGGCCTTGGCGAGGACCTCGGCGGGCAGCGTCGGCACGGTCTAGCCCGCCTCGACGGAGTGGGATTCGGGCAGGGAGTGCCTCAGGCGGACGATCTCCCTGCCGTATTGCACGCCCGTCACCACAGCGATCGCGATGGCGAGCAGGAGGCACCACCACGCGACGGTATCGAGCCACTGCGGCCCGTTGGGCCACAGATAGAACGTGACCGCCGCGATCTGCACGGTCGTCTTGACTTTGCCGCCCCCCGAGGCCGCGATGACGCCCCTATCCATGACGGCGAACCGGCCGAGGGTAACCGCCACCTCGCGAACGGCCAGAACGATGAAAGGCCACCACGGGACGCGGTCGACCGCACTCAGGGTAGCGAGAGCCGCGAGGATGAGGGCTTTGTCGGCAATGGGGTCCGCGAGTTTACCGAACACGCTCACGACTCCCCACCGGCGCGCCAAATAGCCGTCGAGAAAGTCCGTCGCCGAGGCCACAAGGAAGATGAGCAGAGCCCACCACCGCAGCGGCCCGTTGGCGCCGTCGTCGGCGACCATCGTCCAGACGAGCGCGGGCACGCCCACGAGCCGAAGCGCTGTGAGGGCGTTCGGAACAAGGGAGGTCACTCCTTCACCCTAGTGCGGCGGCGGGCCATACGAGCCAAGTCGAGGTATCGTGCCCTCATGGCGAGCCATACCCACCGGAGCGGTCCGACGCATGCCGGGCGCCGCCGAACAACGCGCCGCGCGGTGGCGATTCTCGCCTCCACGATTGCGGGCGTCGTCGCCATCGGCGCCGCGGTACTTGCCGTCTCCGGGTACGAGCTCCCCGACCTGCTTGGACGAGTTGACGCCTACCAACTGACCGCGGTCGCGCCTCGGCCGACGGCTTCGCCTTCTCCCGTCGCAAGCACTCCCGTCGCAAGCACTCCCGCAGCAGGCCCCGTCTCGTTCACCCTCGTTGCGGGCGGCGACATCCTCCCGCACGCCCCCGTAGTCGCCGACGCGGAACGGAGCGGCACGTTCAACATGGAGCCGCTGTGGTCGGAGCTCGATCGCTGGGTCTCTGGCGCCGACCTGGCGATCTGTCACATGGAGGTGCCCGTGGCGCCGCCGGGAGTCAAGCCCTCGGGTTACCCGATCTTCTCCTCGCCCCCCGAGATGGTGCCCGCGCTCAAACAGCAGGGATGGGATGGGTGCGATAACGCCTCGAACCACAGCGTCGACAAGGGTTGGGCGGGCATCGTTGCAACGATGGGCGCCTTCGACGCGGTCC
>JADGOS010000143.1 GCA_017882825.1 Demequinaceae bacterium
GCACCAGCGCTACGGGAACTCGGTCCGGTCGGGGAAGATGTCGAGGGCGCCGCCCTCCGTGCATGCGCCCGAGATGTAGTCGCTGGCAAGGTGCGGGTAGTAGTCCTTGAAGTAGCGCCGCTGAAGGTCCCGAGCCTGCTCCGGCGTCGCCCCGAGCTTCTCCGCGACGAGGTAGTTCAGTTGAACCGCCGAGCACTCGGCGGCTGACTCGCTGCGGGTGCCGTTGATGTGTTGGGCCTCGTGCGCCACGATCTGCACCGCGAGGATCTGGCCCTCGCTCGGGTTCGCCTGGCCGCCGTGGGCGTAGTCCCAGAGGTTGTGGCACACCTTCCGCCTGAGGTGGGCGACGTTGGACCCGTCATAGTAGACGTAGCCCTGATACTGGCTGAGGTTGAAGAGTTCCTCGGTGAATCGCTCGCAGTCGGCGCTGAGCCCCTTGACGTCGGACACAACGCCGAGCGCCTCGGTGGCGAGTTGCTGGCGTTGATGGTGAGCCACCTCGACGGACCAGGCGGCGAGTGCCGTGATCGAAAGCACCCCCGCGACAACAGCGCGAAAGACTCGCTCATGGGGATCGTCGAGCCGAATGATCACCCGGTACACGGCGACAAGCGCCCATGCCGCGACCGCCGTTGCGAAGACGGTCAGTACGCCGATGTCCATGAGACCTCACCTTGCCACACCCGGGCGATCCCGGCATGCGGGGTCGTCCCGCGATCGCGGCCTGTCCCAACTTGCCCGACCCTCACTCGCCCGATACGCTCCGAGGACGGCCGAGGGCTGGCCGACGACGAACGCGACAGCAGGACCGCCACATTTGAACCACCACCGTACCGAGGGAGCAGCGATGAGCGACGAACAGGTTGTGTACACCCTGGAACCCGACGAAGAGATCAAGGCCTGGTACAACGTCGTCGCGGACCTGCCCACGCCGCCTCCTCCGGCGCTGCACCCCGGCACCAAGCAGCCCGCGGGCCCGGACGACCTCGCCCCGCTGTTCCCGATGGACCTGATCATGCAGGAGGTCTCCCAGGAGCGGTACATCGAGATCCCCGAGGAGGTGCTCGACGTCTACCGTCAGTACCGTCCGTCCCCGCTCTACCGCGCCCGTAACTGGGAGAAGAAGCTCGGCACCCCAGCCCGCATCTACGTCAAGTACGAGGGCGTCTCCCCCGCCGGCTCCCACAAGGTCAACACCGCCGTCCCGCAGGTGTACTACAACAAGAAGAGCGGCATCACGCGCCTCACCACCGAGACCGGCGCCGGGCAGTGGGGCACCGCCCTCGCCTACGCGTGCGCCCTGTTCGGCGTCACGTGCGAGGTGTGGCAGGTGGGCGCCAGCTTCGACGCCAAGCCGCAGCGTCGGGTGCTGATGGAGGTCTTCGGCGCCAAGGTGCACCGCTCGCCCTCGCGCCTGACCAACGCCGGCCGCGCCTTCCCCGAGGACCACCCCGGATCGCTCGGCATCGCCATCTCCGAGGCCGTGGAGGTCGCCGCTCCGGACCCCGGCGCGAAGTACGCGCTGGGCTCCGTCCTCAACCACGTGCTACTTCACCAGACCGTCATCGGCCAGGAGACGCTCCTTCAGCTCGCCAAGGCTGGCGAGGGGGCGCCCGACGTCGTGATCGGCTGTGCGGGCGGCGGCTCCAACTTCGCGGGCCTGGCCTTCCCGTTCCTGCGCGAGAAGCTCGTCCACGGAACCAAGACGCGCCTGGTCGCGGTCGAGCCGACATCGTGCCCCACGTTGACGCGCGGCGAGTACCGCTACGACTTCGGCGACACCGCCTGCACCACGCCCCTGTTCAAGATGTACACGCTGGGGCACGACTTTGTGCCGTCGCCCATTCACGCCGGCGGCTTGCGCTACCACGGCATGGCACCGCTGGTCTCTCACGTGCTCCACGAGGGACTCATGGAGGCCGTGGCCCTGCACCAGAACGAGTGCTTCGAGGCGGGCGTCGAATTCGCCCGCACCCAGGGCATCGTCCCGGCGCCCGAGTCGTCCCACGCCCTTGCCCAGGCACGCCGCGAGGCGCTCGCCGCCAAGGAATCGGGCGAGGAGAAGGTCATCGTCGTCGGGCTGTCCGGCCACGGCTTGCTGGAGATCTCGGCGTACGAACAGTTCCTCGCCGGCAAGCTCACGGACGACCCACTGAGCGAGTCCGCGCTGACCGCGGCCCTGGCGGGGGTGCCGGAGGTCTAGGAGAAGCCGGATCTAGCTCGCGAACCGTTGACGCCGGGACCGTTGACGGCGGGACCGCTCACCCCGGGACCGTTCGTGCGCGAGTTCGTCAACGCGTTGACTGATGCGAACACGTGGACCATCTTGCCGAGACCGCTCACGGCGGGCGACGTCGTCCGCTGGCGTCGTCCGCTGGCGTCGTCCGCGAGCGTCGTCCCCAGACCGTGGACAGGCCCCGCCTCCCCCGCGCGTCGGTCGCCCCCACAGCGCACTCGCGCACATCGGTCAACGTGTTGACCATGTTCGAAGTGTGGACTCCCCTTCCCGGGCCGCCGATCGTGCCCGCCAGCGGCGATGCCCCGTTGATTCGCTCGCTACTCGAGACCGCGCGGTGCGTCGGGTATGCGTGTGATGTGCGCGCGAGCGGCGCGTACATGACCGCCGCGCAAGCCCACGTCGCTTCGCAACTCGCCCTTTCGCCCGGGGGATTCCCGTCGTCGACGCTTGCCGAGCGACTCGGAGTGACCAAGCAAGCCGTCACGGGGCTTGTGGATCGCATGGAGTACGCCGGACTGGTCCTGGGCACGGAGCATCCCCTCGACAGAAGGTGCACGCTCGTCCAGCTGACGGAGCGCGGGGCCCGCGAACTGGTCGCGGTCGGGCGGCGCCTGGCCGCGTTCAACCGCGGGCTCGAGTTGAGGCTCGGGCCCGACCGGGTCGCACGACTCGAGGCGTTCCTGCGCGTGGTCGCCGATGGCGCGGCGGGCGTTGGTATCAGTCGCGAAAGCCATGGACGCGCGGGGCTGCCGGAGATCTAGGCGAGGCTCGAGGCGAGGCTCGAGGGCCGAGGCGAGGCGCGCTAGTCGAGTCCCGCCTCGAGGACGTAGACGCGCACCGAGGGCGGGCACGCCTCGGGGACACTTCCGGCGGTCCGGCCGAAGTGGACGATGGCCTCCAGGCTGATGGCGTCGCCGTCCGCGTACGCGTTGCCACCGTAGTCGAACGCCGTGGCCTTCGGGTCCCACGTCACCTCGTCCGAGGGGAAGAGGAGCACGACGTCGTCGCCCTGCCACCGCACCGTCATGCACCCCTCGGAGACGTGGATCGTGCCCTCGAGGATGTTCGATTCGTAGTGGAGCCCATGCGGGTCGTATACCGCGACGGGTCCGAAGTCCGGGGTGGTCCGCAGCCGACGAGTAGCAGGCCGAGGGTGGCGGCAAACGCCATTCGCTTCAT